>NZ_LWEX01000046.1 GCF_001634885.1 Sulfitobacter sp. HI0040
GCCCCTCCGCGCTGGTGGTCACGCCGCTCTTTCACGTGACGGCGACGCATCCTCTCTTCCTGCTGAGCCTACCTGCCGGGGCCAAGATCACGCTGATGCACAAGTGGGATGCGGAAGAAGCCGTACGCCTGATCCGCGAGGGCGAGATCACGCGCTTTCTCGGCGTGCCGACCCAATCAGCTGAACTGATGGAAGCCGCCCGGCGCATGAACGAAACCCTGCCGACGCTCGACTACCTTGGGTCGGGTGGCGCGAAGCGCCCCGCCGCGCAAGTCGCCCAACTGGCAGAGACCTTTCCAAACGCTGGAGTCGCCACCGGCTGGGGCATGACGGAAACCAACGCTCTTGGCATCGGTATGATCGGCGACGACTACAAGGCCCGCCCCGATGCCGCCGGCAAGCTGCACCCCCCGGTTCAGGAATTGCGGATGCTCGATGACGCGGGCAATGACGTGCCTAACGGCACGCTGGGGGAGATCACCGTCAAGGGCCCCAACATCATGCGCTGCTATCTCAACAAGCCCGAAGCGACGGCAGAGGTGCTGCAGGACGGCTGGCTGCGCACCGGCGACCTTGGCGTGCGCGACGACGAAGGGTTCGTCACCATCCTCGATCGCAAGAAGAACATCATCATCCGGGGCGGAGAGAACATCGCCTGCCTCGACGTAGAAGGCGCCCTGCACCGGCATCCGGACGTGCTTGAGGCCTGCGCCTTTTCGGTGCCCGACGAACGGCTGGGCGAAGTCGTGGGGGCCGCGGTGCAGCTGAGACCGGGAGCGCAGTTGACGCAGGCCGAAATGGCCGCCTTTCTCGACGGGCATCTGGCCCGGTTCAAGATACCCCAATACCTGTGGTGCCAGCATGAAACGCTGGTCCGCGGGGCCACCGACAAGACCGATCGCCGCGCCCTGCGCGCGCAATGTCTGCAAAAGGAGAGCACATGACCCGACCGAGCGAAGCGGAAACCGGAGATTACATCGCCAAGGCCGGCAAGGCCGCGTGGGAGGTCCCCGGCCTGCCCGAGGATACCCCACGGCGCGAGATTAGAAGCGTCGGCATCATCGGGGCCGGCACCATGGGCGGCGGGATCGCCATGAACTTCGCCACCGCCGGTATCCCTGTGAAGATCGTCGAAACCACGCAGGAAGCACTGGACCGGGGTCTGAAGGTAGTGCGGGGCAACTACCAGCGCAGCGCGGACAAGGGCCGCTTTCCGCAGGATGAGGTCGAAGCCCGGATGGACCGTTTCGACGGGCGGCTCGACATCGCTGATCTGGCGGACTGTGATCTGGTGATCGAGGCCGTGTTCGAAGACATGGAACTGAAACGCAAGATCTTCACTCGTCTCGACGAAGTGATGAAGCAGGGCGCGATCCTCGCCACCAATACCTCGGCACTGGACATCGACGAAATCGCCGCCATGACGAAGCGGCCCGAGGATGTGATCGGGCTGCATTTCTTCTCTCCGGCCAACGTGATGAAACTTCTGGAGATCGTCCGCGCCGCACATACCGCCGATGACGTTGTGGCGACCTGCATGGACCTTGCCGCAAAGATCAACAAGATCGCGGTACTGGTCGGGGTCTGCCCCGGTTTCGTCGGCAACCGCATCCTCTTCGCGCGCCAGAAACAGGCCAACAAGCTGGTATATCAGGGCGTGATGCCATGGGACGTGGACGCCGCACTCAACGACTTCGGCTTCAAGATGGGGCCCTTCCAGATGTCCGACCTTGCCGGGCTGGACATCGGCTGGTCGAAGGGGGCCAACACCGACAACCCCATTCGCGATGCGCTGTGCGAAATGGACCGGCGCGGCCAGAAAACCGGTGCGGGCTTTTACGACTACGACGAGAACCGCCGCCCCATCCCGTCCGACGTGACGGCAGGGGTGGTCAAGGACATCACCGGGGCCGAGCCCACCAGCATGAGCCGTGACGAGATCATCGAGATCTGCATTTACCCGATGATCAACGAAGCGGTGAAAATCCTTGAGGAGAACAAGGCGCAGCGTCCTTCCGACATCGACGTGGTCTGGCTGAACGGCTACGGTTGGCCCGCCGACAAGGGCGGCCCGATGTTCTATGGCGATATCGTCGGCGCGCAGGCCGTGCTGGACCGGATGGAGAAACTGGGCGCGGAAGACCCCGAATTCGCCCCCGCCGACACCCTGCGCGAGCTGGCCCGCACCGGGGGCAAATTCACCGAAATCGACAAGGGCGGGCTGAAAACATGAGCTACGAATTCATCAAGACCGAACGGCAAGGCCATATCCTGATCGTCACCATGAACCGGCCCGACGTCTACAACGCCGTTCATGTCGACATGCACAATGAAATGGCCGACTGCTGGGACAGTTTCGCCGCCGATCAGGACCTTTGGGTCGCCGTGCTGACGGGCGCAGGGGACAAGGCGTTTTCCGCCGGGAATGACCTGAAGGCCACGGCGCAAGGCGGCAGCAAGGCCAAGATGACCGAAAGCGGCTTTGCGGGCCTCTCCTCCCGCTTCGATCTGGAAAAGCCGATCATCGCCGCCGTCAACGGCTTCGCCATGGGTGGCGGGTTTGAAACGGCACTGTCCTGTGACATCATCCTTGCCTCAGAGAACGCCAAGTTCGCCCTGCCCGAGGTCAAGGTCGGCTTCTTCGCCGCAGCATCGGGCGTGCAGCGGCTGTCGCGCTACGTGGGCCGCCTTGCCGCGCAGGAAATGATGTTTACCGGCCGCACCATCACCGCCGCCGAGGCGCTGGAAATGGGCTGCGTGAACGAGGTGCATCCCCATGACGAACTGTTGGCGAAGGCGCTGGAAAAGGCCGAGCAGCTTTGCACCGTCTCGCCCTCCGCCGTGAAGGCCACCAAGCGGGTGCTCAATGACCTTAACCGTCGCGACGGCATGGTCGAAAGCATCGCCTATTCCCGCGAGGTTATCGCGGATCTTTCCAAGACCGAAGATTTCAAGGAAGGCGTCAACGCCTTCGTCGAGAAACGCGCCCCCCAATGGGTCAACAAATAAGACAGGGAACCATCCAGATGTCCGATACCGACAAGCAACTCAGCCTCAACAACCTCGAAATGTCAGAGGGCAACAAGCCCCTGCTGAACGCAGTGATCAAGCACATCCGCGAAAACGTGGACCCGATCACGGAGGAATTCCACCGGCTGAAGGAGCAGAACGAGGACCGCTGGTCCTACCACCCCCGTCAGCTCGAACTGCTGAACGGCGCCAAGGAAAAGGCGCGGGAGGCGGGGTTATGGAACTTCTTTCTGCCCAATGCGGAAACCGGCGAAGGGCTGTCGAACCTCGATTACGCCTATATCGCCGCCGAACTGGGCAAGAACCCCCTCGCCTCCGAAACGCTGAACTGTTCCGCGCCGGACACCGGCAACATGGAAGTGCTGGAACGCGTGGGAACGCCCGAGCAGAAAGAGAAGTGGCTGAAGCCCCTGCTGGCCGGCGAAATACGCTCCGCCTTTGCGATGACGGAACCCGATGTCGCCTCTTCGGATGCCAAGAACATCTCCATGTCCGCCAAGCTGGAAAACGGCGAATGGGTGATGAACGGCGAGAAATACTACATCTCCGGCGCGGGCGATCCGCGGTGCAAGATCATGATCGTCATGGTCAAGACCTCGCCCGATGCCGAACCCTTCCGCCAGCAGAGCCAGATCCTTGTCCCCATCGACACGCCGGGGGTCGAGATCCTCGGCCCGATGCATGTCTTCGGCCACGACGACGCGCCGCATGGTCACATGCATATCCGCTTCACGGACGTCCGCGTGCCGGAATCCAACATGTTGCTGGGCGAAGGCCGTGGCTTTGAGATCTCGCAGGTTCGTCTCGGACCGGGCCGGATCCATCACTGCATGCGCTCCATCGGGCAGGCGGAAAAGGCGCTGGACCTGATGATCGAACGCGGGCTGTCGCGCGAAGCGTTCGGAAAGCGGATCGTCGACCTTGGCAAGAACATGGAGACCATCTCCCGCGCCAAGATCGAGATCGAATCCATGCGCCTTCTGGTGCTCAAGGCCGCCCGGGCGATGGACGTTCTGGGCAACAAGGAAGCCCGCATCTGGGTTTCCATGATCAAGGCGAAGGTGCCGGAGCAGGTCTGCGATATCATCGATGAGGCGATGCAGGTGCATGGTGCCACCGGCATTTCCCAGTGGTCGCCGCTCTCGGGCATGTACGCCCAGCAGCGCACGCTGCGCTACGCCGATGGCCCGGACGAGGTGCACCACCACGTCATCGCCCGCAACGAGGTCAAGACCTATCAGGAAAGCAATGCGCGCCAAGACGCGGCCAAGGCCGTCACGCAATCGCGCGGTGCCGCGGGGTTCATGGGATGAGCGATCTGTTCGACCTGACCGGAAAGGTGGCGCTGCTGACCGGCGCCTCCAAGGGCATGGGCCTCGCGATGGCGACGGCGCTCGCCGATCACGGCGCCACGGTCGTGATCTCCGCCCGCAAGCAGGACCAGCTCGACAAGGCGGCCGAAGAGATCAACGCCCGGGGCCGGGGCAAGGCCCATGGCGTGTCCTGCAACGTGGGCTACAAGGATCAGCTTCAGGCGCTAGTGGACAAGACCCATGAACTCGCAGGGCCCATCGATGTGGTAATCGGCAATGCGGGGGTGAACCCCTACTATGGTCCCACCTCCGAAATTCCGGATGACGCCTACCAGAAAACCATGAACGCCAACGTGCAGTCCAACCTGTGGCTGGCGCAGATGGTGGCCCCCGACATGGTGGAAAAAGGGGCGGGCTCCATGGCCTTCACCTCTTCCATCGGAGCGTTCAAACCTTCGGTCATGCTGGGCACCTACGGCATGTCGAAACTGGCGCTGATCGGGCTGGTGCGCAATCTCGCGGCTGAATTCGGGCCAAAGGGCCTGCGGTTCAACGCGATCTGTCCCGGCCTTGTAAAGACCGAATTCGCCCGCGAACTCTGGGACAACCCGGAAGTGGAAAAGCGCATCAAGGAAGAAATTCCCCTGCGCCGTCTGGGCGAGCCTGAGGATTTCGCGGGCCTTGCCGTCTTTCTTGCCAGCGACGCCAGCCGCTACATGACCGGGCAGGCACTGACCGTCTGCGGCGGTTCCAACATGTGGACGTGAGGGGCTGACATGGAACTGAAGGACAAGGTTATCGTCGTCACCGGTGCCGCGAGCGGCATCGGCCGGGCCATGGCGCTGCGCTATGCCAAGGAAGACCCCAAGCATATCGTCTGCGTGGACATCAACGAAGACGCAGCCCGGGAAACCGCAAGCGAGGTCGGCGGCACGGCGTACCGCGTCAACGTCGGGGTCGAGGATGAAATCAAGGCCCTGATCGAGGAGGTCGAAGCCAACATCGGCCCCATCGACCTCTTTTGCTCGAACGCGGGAATCTCTGTCGCCGGGGGCGTCGAAGTGGGCAATGACGAATGGCAGCGCATCTGGGACATCAACGTGATGGCCCATGTCTGGGCCGCGCGGCATCTGGTGCCGCGGATGTCCGAACGGGGGGGTGGCTATCTGCTCAACACCTCGTCGGCGGCGGGCCTGCTGAACCAGGTCGGAAGCGCCCCCTACGGCGTGACCAAACACGCGGCCGTCGGCCTCGCCGAATGGTTGGCGATGACCTATGGCGATCAGGGCATCAAGGTCTCGGTACTCTGCCCCCAGGCCGTGCGGACGGAAATGACCCGCGGCCACGAAGACCACGTCGCCGCCATCGACGGCATGATGGAACCCGAACCCGTGGCCGAAGCCTGCGTGCAGACGATCCGGGATGAGACCTTCCTCGTGCTGCCGCACAAGGAAGTGCTGGGCTACATGCGCGCCAAGACGGAGAACTACGACCGCTGGATCGGCGGCATGCGCAAACTCAATCGCCGCTACGGCAATTTTGACACCTGATAAGGAAATGACCGAATGATCGGATATGCAACCGTCGGCGTCGCCGACATGGAAAAGGCCAAGGCGTTCTATTGCGCGCTTTTCGAAAGCGAAGGCGCGAAACTGGGCACCGATCTGGGCCGCATCGCCTTTATCGGCACCGCCCGCGACAAGCCCATGATCGCTGTCTGCACACCCTACAACGGCGAAGCACCCGAACCGGGCAACGGCAACATGGTTGCCTTTCCGGCACGGGACAAGGAAACCGTGGACAAGCTTTACAACAAGGCGATGGAGCTTGGCGCCAGCGACGAAGGCGCACCGGGCCAGCGCATACCGGACCGGTTCTACGGCGCCTATGTCCGCGACCCGGACGGCAACAAACTGTGTTTCTTCGTCTTCGGATGAGGTGGACGGGCAGCGGCAACCTGTCACGCCGCTGCCCGGATAATCAAATGGGGACCCGTTCTTCTCTGAACCCCGGCTTTAGCTTGCGCCTTTAGCACGAAGCGGGCGCATCAGCCCCTCCTGCGCCACACTCGCGACGAGGGTGCCGTTCTGGTTGTAGATCGAGCCGCGGTTGAACCCCCGCGCCCCCCCGGTAAAGGGCGCATCGAGTTCGTAGAGATGCCAGTCCTCGAAGTTGATCGGGGCATGAAACCACATGGCGTGATCAAGGCTGGCGGTCATGACCTTGCCCTGAAACCACGTCAGCCCGTGGGGCCGCAGTGACGATCCCAGAAGATTCATGTCCGACGCATAGGCCAGCAGGCAATGCTGCATCCGCGGGTCCTGCCCTTTGGCCGCCTGCATCCTGAACCACAGATAATTGTGGTCATCCGCCTTTTCGGGGTCGAAGAAATCGCGCGGCTCGACCTCGCGGATGTCGATGGGCCGGTCGCGCAGGAAATCCTCGCGGTACTTTTCGGGCAACCGCTCGACGTGCTGGGCGCGCAATTCCGGCCGGTCCGGCCAATGCTCGGGGCCGGCGACGCGTGGCATGGCGTGCTGATATTCCCAGCCGTCCTCTTCGATCTGGAAGGAGGCGGAGAAGTTGAAGATCTGCTTGCCGTGCTGGATCGCCACCACGCGGCGAGTGGTGAAACTGCCGCCGTCGCGGGATCTGTCCACCTGGTAGATCACCGGAATCTTGGGGTCGCCGGGGCGGATGAAATAGGCATGCAGCGAATGGCAAAGCCGGTCGGACACCGTGCGATAGGCCGCCATCAGTGCCTGCGCGATGACATGGCCCCCGAAAATGCGCGTCGTGGTCTCTCCACCGGAGCCGACGCCCCGAAACAGGTCGACCTCCAACTGTTCGATATCGAGAAGCTGCAACAGTTCGCGGGCGGCGTCATCGGTGCTCATGGCGGGTCTTTCTAGGCAGTGGCGCGCCGGTTCGCGTAATCCACGAAGAAATCGAAGCTGTCCGGGTTGGCCATCGAATCCCGATTGACCACCCGTTCCGGATCCCCACCCAACAACAGCTTTTTCACCGGAACCTCAAGCTTCTTGCCCGAAAGGGTGCGCGGCACCTCTGCGATCTGCACGATCTCGTTGGGCACGAAGCGGGCAGAGACATCGCGCCTGATGGCGCCGTTGATCTTGTCCTTCAGCGCGGCGTCCAGCGTCTGACCCTCGGCCAGCACGACGAAGAGTGGCATGAAGCTTTCGCGGCCAAGGTATTCAAGATCGATCACCAGCGAATCCATCACCTCGGGGAGGCCTTCCACCGCCTGGTAGATCTCCGCGCTGCCCAGACGCAGGCCCTTACGATTGATCGTGGCGTCGGAACGCCCGTAGATCACGCTGGCGCCCTTTTCGTCGATCATGATCCAGTCGCCATGCCGCCAGATGCCGGGGTAGGTATCGAAGTAACTGTCGTGTAGCCGGCTGCCGTCCTCGTCGCCCCAGAAGAACAGAGGCATGGACGGCAACGGTTCGGTACAGACCAACTCGCCCACCTCGCCGATCAGTTCATTCCCCTCGGGGTCGAAGGCCCGCACCGCGTTGCCAAGCGCGCGGCACTGCATTTCGCCCGCGCGCACCGGCATCATCGGATTGCCCAGTACGAAGGCCCCCGACAGGTCCGTCCCGCCGGAGATCGGGGCCAGCCAGACATCCTGCTTCACGTCCCGGTAAATCCAGTCATAGGCATCGGCACTAAGCGGCGAGCCGGTCGCGCCCAGCGATTTCAACGCAGACAGGTCCACCTCTTCCCGGGGGGTGATCCCCGCCTTCATGCAGGTGCTGAAAAATGCCGCGCCCGCGCCGAAGTAATCCAGCCGTTCATCCGCGACAAAGCGCCAGACGACCCCCATGTCGGGATGGTTCACCGCCCCGTCGAACATGGCCACGGTGGCCCCCTGCCCCAGTGCCATCCACTGCGAATTCCACATGATCCAGCCCGAAGACGTCAGCCAGCAATAGCGGTCCCCCGGGCGCACATCCTTGTGCAGGGACTGTTTGCAGCCCTCCAGCACGATCCCGCCGTGGCCGTGCACGATGGGCTTCGGGTTCCCCGTGGTGCCTGAGGAATAGACGATCCAGAGCGGGTGTTCGAAAGGAACCTGCGCGCTTTCATAAGCCACGTCGGTCTGGGTGAGCGAGTCCCAGGCCACATGCCCCGCCGGCAATTCGCCCACGACAGGCACCGTGACGAACTGACCGACGCTGGGCAAACCGGCCGCGATTTCCGCCAGTATGTCCTGCCGGTCGATCATCTTGCCCGCATGGACATAGCCGTCCTGCGCGATGAGCACCTTGGGCTGGATCTGGCTGAACCGGTCGAGGATCGCGACATGCCCCATATCGGGCGCGCAGAGCGACCAGACCGCACCGATGCTGGCCGTCGCCAGAAAGGCGATGAGCGCGGTTTCCGTATTTGGCAGGATAGCGACCACCCGGTCGCCTTCCTCCACGCCCATCTGGCGCAGATGATGCGCCACGCTGGCCACCTGCGCGCGCAACGCGCCCCAGGTCATTTCACACCGCCCGAAGGTTTCCGACTGCAACACCAGCGCAGGCGTATCCTCCCGGCCCGCCACGTGCTTCATGATCTGGTCAGTGTAGTTGAGCCGCATTCCCGGGCCCCAGACCGCACCGGGCATCTGCCGCTTCGCCAGCACCCGCTCCCACGGCTGGCTGGCGCGCAGATCGAAAAATTCCCAGATCGCGGACCAAAAACCTTCGAGGTCGTCGATGCTCCAACGCCACATCTCGTTGTAATCGGCAAAGCTGAGGCTGCGCTCCTTCTCCAGCCAGCGCATGAACTCAGCCAGTGTCGAGGCTTCGGCGCGTTCCGGCGTGGGCGTCCAGAGGATCTGGGTCATTACTTTAGTGCTCCGTGGACCAATGCCTTCAACTCGGGCCGCGCAGGGTAGGAGCTGGAAGGCGACAACTGGGTAAAGAAGATCACCGACAGGTCGAACACCGGATCGATCCAGAAAAACGTCGAGGCCATGCCGCCCCAGCTGAAATCGCCGATGCTGCCCGGGGCGCGGGCGCGGCCCGGGTCGAGCACCACGGCACCGCCGAGGCCAAAGCCCATACCCTCCATCGGCTGTTCGGCAAAACTAGCCGGCCCCATGGAGGCGATCTCCCCCCGCAGGTGGTTGCGCATCATGAAGCGGAGCGTGGCGGGCGACAGAAGCCCCGCCCCGCCGGTGCGCAGCATCTCGGTGAACTTCAGGTAATCGTCGATGGTCCCCACCAGACCGCCGCCGCCCGATTGCATCTTCGATCCGCGGTATGGCGTCCGGTGCACGTGATCGACCATGCGCAGGGTCTCGCCCCCCTGTTTCGCCTCGTTCAACCCGAAGGCACTGCCCGCAAGCGGCGTATAAAGTGCGGCAAAGCGGTCCTCCATCTCCTGCGGCAGGGCGAACGCGGTTTCCTTCATGCCGAGGGGGGCGAATATCTCTTCCTCGAAAAAGTCGGCGAGCGACTTGCCGGAGACGACTTCGACCACCCGCCCGATCACGTCGATGCCTACCGAATATTCCCAGCGGCTGCCGGGCCGGAAGGCCAGCGGCAGGGCGGCCACCCGGTCCACCATGGGAGCGAGCGTATCGGGGCCCGTGGCGAACATCAGCCCTTCGGCGTCCATCAGGCGGCTGACGAGGCCGGGGTTGAACGGATAGCTGAGGCCGGAGGTATGGGTCAGCAACTGGTGCAGGGTGGGCGTCGGGCAGGCCTCGGTATCGTCGGCCTCCGTGGCGCCATCGCGCAGGCAGCGCATGTCGCCGAAGGCAGGGATGAATTCGGACACCGGCGTATCGAGGTGGAAGAGCCCCCGTTCCGCCAGCATCATCAAGGCGACGCTGGTGATCGGTTTGGTCATCGAATAGATGCGCGCGACCGTGTCCCGTCGGAAAGGCAGGCCCGAGTCCACGTCACGCATCCCGGCCTCGTGGTAATAGGCTTCCTTCCCGTTTTCGGCGATCAGCACCGAGCAGCCGGGAAAGCGGCGCCGGTCCACATAGCTTTGCATCCATGTCGCGATGCGGTCCAGACGCGCTGGATCAAGACGTCCCATTTACCAACTCCCTGAAAGCCGGGTCAGACCTCCAGCCACTCCTTGCGAACGTCGTCCCGGGCGCGCAGTTCGGCGGGGGTGCCTTCGAAGACGACCTGCCCGTGACCCATGACATAGACGCGATGCGCGATGTCCATGGCGATGGCGAGCTTCTGTTCCACCAGCAGGGTGGAGATCCCGCGCCGGGCAATTTCCTGCAGCAACTCGGCCACCTTCTGGGTCATCTGCGGCGACAGGCCTTCCGTCGGCTCGTCGATCATCACGAAATCCGGGTCACCCATCAGCGTCCGGCACATGGTCAGCATCTGCTGCTCACCGCCCGACAGAACCGAAGCTTCGACATCGGCGCGTTCGTTGAGGTTGGAAAACAGATCGAACATGTTCTGCATCGACCAGCGCCCGGTGCCGTCCTTCTGGCCGGGTTTCAGCCCTAGGATCAGGTTCTGCCGCGTGGTGAGACCCGGAAAGATATCGCGGTTCTCGGGGACATAGCCGATGCCCATATTGGCCACCTCGAAGGCTTTCTTGCCCGCGATCTCCTCTCCCTTGAACTTCACCGATCCCTTGGGCGTCACCTCGCCCATGATAGCCTTGCAGGTCGTGGAACGGCCCACCCCGTTGCGCCCCAGAAGGGCGACGATCTCGCCCTCCTGCACATTCATCGTCACACCCTGAAGAATGTGGGATTTGCCGTAGTAGGCGTGCATGTCGGTTACTTCGATCATCAGTGTTCCGCCTCCAGCGCGGCGCCCAGATAGGCTTCCTGCACGCGGGCATCGCCGCGCACCTCCTCGGGTTTGCCCGTCGCGATGATCTCCCCGTAGACCAGCACCGAAATGCGGTCCGCAAGGCCGAAGACAACGCCCATGTCGTGTTCCACCATGATCAGGGTCTTGCCCACGGTGACCGTGCGGATCAGGTCCATGATGTAATCGGTTTCCGAATGGCTCATCCCGGCGGTGGGTTCGTCCAGCATGATGACGTCGGCGCCACCGGCGATGGTGATGCCGATCTCCAGCGCGCGCTGTTCGGCGTAGGACAGCACCCCCGCAGGCAGATCGCGCCGGGACGTCAGGTTGATCTGTTCGAGGATACGGTCCGCCCCCTCGGTCAGATCGCGGGAGCGGCCGACCATGTTCCAGAAGCTGTATTTGTACCCATGCGACCAGAGCAGCGCGCAGCGCACGTTTTCGAACACGGACATGGCCGGGAAGATGTTCGTGATCTGGAAAGACCGCGACAGCCCCATGCGGTTGATCTGGAAGGGCTGCAACCCGGCCAGATCCTTACCGTGCAGCTTGACCGTGCCGCTTGTCGGGGCAAAGCGCGCCGTGATCAGGTTGAACAGCGTGGACTTGCCCGCGCCGTTGGGTCCGATCACCGCGTGGCGTTCCCCCTTGCCGATACTCAGATCGATCCCGCGGATGATCTCCGCCTTGCCAAAGCTCTTTCGCAGGCCGGAAATGTCCAGCGCCGGGGCATCCGTGCTTGTCATGGCGTTCATACCGTCCCCTCCCGTGCCGTATTGGCGGTTGCCCATGCCGCCCGCAGTTCGGGCATGTTACGCCGGGTGATCCAGAAGGCCAGAACCGCGACGGCGATGGCGATGATCCACGGCAGCAGGGAATGGCTGTTGAAGGTCGTCCAGAACAGGGTCATGTCGTAATCCCCCGTGGCCGCGTGGCGCACATGGAACGTCATCTCCACCAGCGCCGAGACCGCCAGAACGCCGACCGCCGCGGGCAGCAGCGTCTTGATGTAGGGCATCACCAGCGTACCGGCCCGCCCCGTCTTGAACGCCGGGACATGCATCATGATCAGCCCCGCCAGACCACCCGGGAAGAACATCACCGTGGCGAGGAACAGCACACCGGCATAGAAGGCCCAAAGCTCCGTCTGAAGGCTCAGAACCGTCTGCACCAGCGTGAAGACCACCGCGCCGATGATCGGCCCGAAGAAGAAGCCCACGCCGCCAAGGAAGGTCACCAGAAGGATCACGCCCGAGGATGCTGTGTTGAGGTTCTCCTCGGTCAGGATTTCGTAGTTGATCGCGAAAAGGCCCCCCGCGATACCGGCAAAGAAGCCCGATGCCACGAAGCTGTAGAACCGCACCCAGCGTGCCGAATAGCCGAGGAATTCGGCACGTTCGGGATTGTCCCGCACGGCGTTGGCCATCCGGCCCACCGGGGTGCGCGACCACAGGTACATCAAGACGGCGCTCAGAAGCACCCAGAACGAGGTGAGGTAATAGACGTCGATCTGCTGGAGGAACTCGTTGCCGAAGAAGGGCATCGCGTAGGTCCGGTCGCCGGAAATGCCCTCCTCTCCGCCGAAGAACGCCACGATAATCACCGAACAGGCCGCGATCAGCTCCCCCACGCCGAGCGAGATCATGGCAAAGACGGTCCCGGCATTGCGGGTGGAGAATGACCCGACGATCAGCGCCAGCCCCATGCCGAACAGCCCTGCGAACAGCGGCAGGACGGGCAGCGGGAAAGACGCGAAGAAATCGCTCGCGTTCATGATGTGCATCGCCGCGAAGCCGCCGACCCCGGCATAGACCGCATGGCCGAAGGACAGCATCCCGCCCTGACCCAGCAGCATGTTATAGGACAGCGCGAAGACCACCGTGATCCACATCTGGTTCATGATCGTCAGCGCCGAGTTCGACGTGAAGATGAAAGGCATAATGACCAGCAGCACAGCGCCGACGATCCAGGGCATCAGGGTGTAGGTCATCGACCCCGCCCGCATCTTTTCGCGCGCATCCGTCGGATCGGTGGTGATCTGCTCCGTTCCGTCTTCGATATCGGTATGTTTGAGGTCGCTCATGTGTGACGCTTTCCGAAGAGGCCCGCGGGGCGGAAGATGAGGATCAGCACCATCAGGATGTATGGCAGGATGTCCGCGATCTGCGGGCTCGTGACCGTCCAGAGGTCACGGAAGATATTGTCCTCAAGGTTGGAGGGCGTGACGATGCCGATGCCGTTCAGGATATTGGACATCTCAATATTGTAGGACTTCGCGAAGGTGGTCAGCCAGCCGATCAGCAACGAGGCGACCAGAGCACCCCAGAGCGATCCGAGCCCGCCGATCACGATGGTCACGAAGACGATGGAGCCAAGAACGAAGGCCATGCCCGGGAAGGTGCCCAGCACCGGCCCCGCGATCACCCCGGCAACACCGGCGAGCGCAGTGCCCACCCCGAAGACCCCCATGAAGATGAGCGGCACGTTGTGCCCCAGCGCCTCCACCGTGCGCGGATAGCTGAGTGCTGCCTGAATGATCATCCCCACCCGGGTCCGGGTCAGGATGTAGAGCAGCCCGATGAAGATCGCGACCGAGATGAAGATCATGAAGATCTTGTAGGCCGGGATCGAATTGCCCGCGATGGAGAAGGCGGTGAAGTTCAGGATGTCGGGGATGTCATAGGGCATCTGGTTCTTGCCCCAGATGAACTGGACCAATTCCTCAATCAGCAGCGCCAGACCGAAGGTAAAGATAAGCTCCGGCACGTGGCCGTATTGGTGGACCCGTCTCAGCCCGTATCGTTCAACCCCGGCGCCAAGCACCCCGACGATAAGTGGCGCCAGCAACAGCCCCATCCAGAACCCCAGTGCGAGGCTGATTTGATAGGCGAAATAGGCGCCAAGCATATAGAAGCTGGCATGCGCGAAGTTGAGCACACCCATCATGGAAAAGATGAGCGTGAGGCCGGCCGAAAGCATGAACAGCAGCAATCCGGTCACAAGCCCGTCGATCACGTTGACGAGAATGAGTTCCATCGGGTCCCCCGGGGGATAGAATTTTCAGGAAGGATGGCCGCACCGTCAGCCGGTGACGGTGCGGCCCCGTGAACGTCCCTTATTCGGGGCGCTTCATCTCGCAGGTGGTCGGGCTGTCCATCGAGGCCATTTCGACTGTGGATTCGGTCAGCACGCCGAAACCAGACTGGTCATAGTCGAAATCGATGTTCTCATCCGTATGCACGCCCACATGCATGTCCTGGATCAGCTGGTGATCCTGCGGACGCATGTAGAGCTTGCCGCCCCACATGGTTTCGTACTCCATGCCCTCAAGCTCTTTGGCCACGGCCACCACGTCATCAGCGGTGCCCGCCTGCTCGATCGCCTTCTCCAGCATGCCGATCACGTTGAAGATCCGGCTCTGGTCGATGTTGCCATCGGGGTACTTCTTCTCGAAGGCCTCATAGGCCGCGCGGGCCTCTTCGGAGGCGATCGGATTGATGCCGCCCTGGGAAATCAGGCGGATACGATCCTTGCCGCTTTCGCCGAAGGCCGCCGTGATACCGGAGCCGGCCGCGTAATAGGTGTAGATCGGGCCGTCAAAGCCGTTCTCGATCACCGATTTGCCAAGGCCCAGCATGTCCGCGCCCCAGTTGCCGGTGATAACCGCGTCGGCACCCGAAGCGACGATCTTGCGCGCGTAGGGCGTGAAGTCCTTCACCTTGCCGATGGGGTGCAATTCATCGCCGACGATTTCGATATCGTCACGCTTTTCACCGAGGAACTTGTTCGCCGCGGCGGAAACCGCCTTACCGAAGGAATAGTCCTGCCCGATGATATAGACTTTCTTGATGTCGTCCTGCTGGGCGATCACGTCGGTCAGCGCGTCCATCTTGATGTCGGCGTTGGCGTCGAAGCGGAAGTGCCAGAAGTTGCACTTTTCGTTGGTCAGCGCCGGGTCGACCGCGGCGTAGTTCAGGAACAGTACGCGGCTGTCGGGGTTACGCTTGTTGTGCTTGTCGATGGCTTCCGTCAGGGCGTTGGCCACGCCGGAGGAGTTGCCCTGTACGATGTAGCGCACACCCTGGTCGATGGCGACCTGAAGCTGGATCAGCGATTCCTTCGGGCTGATCTTGTTGTCGTAGCCGATAATCTCGAATTTCTGGCCATCCAGCACGCCGCCGTCGTCGTTGACCATGTAGTCGGCCGCGAATTCGAACTGGTGCAGGCCGTTGGTGCCGGTGCTGGCGAAAGGTCCGCTCAGCGGGTCGATGAATGCGATCTTGATGTTCTCGGCGAATGCGGCTGACGCACCGACGATCATGGAAAGCGCAGAGACCGCGCCCAGCTTCGTAATCTTCTTCATTTGTGATCCTCCCTAGGACAGCCCGGCGCATTGTTGCGTTTTCAATCCGGACCTTGCGCGAAGCCTTGCACACCACTGGATAAAGTCAAGTTCGGTCATGAAGTTTTGCACCCGCATCATCCAGCTGTGTTCTACCGGGGTGCAGGTGGGGGTGGTAGCGGGGGGTTAGTCACTGTCAGGTGACGATAGGTAAACACATGATAACTATATATTTATCTCAGAATACTCGTCGGTATCGGGCCCGCCGAACAGCCCTGCGGATCACCCGGCCATACCGAAAGCGGACCCTACGTAACATCGGGATTCCGAAGGCATGCCAAACCTCCACGACAGCGTCCAGTTCCGCATAGCGGAATTGGTGTCCGTCAGTCCGGTTTTGATTCTACATCCGCTTTCCGCGTCCCGCCGCTTCGGATGCTGATGGCCTCCGCCGCGTCCCACAGCAGCTTCGAATAGACGGTTTCAAGCTGCCTTTTCTTGACGTGAAAGGACGGCCCCCCGACGTTCAGCCCGTAGACGCGGGAGCCGTTCAACGTGAAGACCGGAACCGCGATACCGTTCACGTCCCCGCGCCATTCCCCGTAGCTCGTGCAATAGCCGCGTTCCTCGAATTCGCGCAGCGCGGCGTCCACATGGGCGCGGCCCTCGGCTTCCGCCTCGGGGCCTTCCTCGCGGGCGAAGGCAAAGATCCTTTCGCGCGCGGCCTCATCCATCCCGACAAGGATCGCCCGCCCGATGGCGGACCGGAAAATCGGCAACCGCGACCCGATGCGCATCATTAGGGCCACGTCTTCCCGCGAACGCTCGGCCGCCACGTAAACGGCATCCAGCCGATGCGCCTCGGCCAGAGCGACGGTGATATAGGAATTCGGGCCATCGCGCAGCTTGCGCATTTCCTGTTCGGCCCGGTCGCTGATGTCCATCGCTGAAAGCACGCCAAAGCCCAGTTGCAGAACCCCGGCCCCCAGCCGGTAGGTGCCCGTGCGGGGATCGGCTACAAGGTAGTCAAGCGCGCAAAGCGTATGGGTCAGCCGCGACACCGTGGCCTTGGGAAGGCCCGTGCGTTCGGAAAAATCCGTGTTCGTCAGCGCAACCTCGTTGGAGCGGAAGCAGCGCAGCACATCGAGCCCGCGCGCCAGCGCGGTGACGAAATTGCGGTCCTTGGCTTCCGCCGGATCGGTGACGAACTCCTGTTCAGCCACGCTTCAGCGCCTCCAGCCCATGCTGGGCAAACACCGGCACATAGCGTCCTACCTTCATCGCGCGTTCCGGGTTCGATGCGTTTCCGTCCAACGCCCGCTTCAGCACGCCTTGGATGATTGCGGCCATCCGGAAGAAGTTGAACGCCAGATAATATCCGAAATTGTCGATGCCCCCCAGTCCGCGCCGCTCGCAATAGCGGGCGATGAATTCGGCATCGCTCGGCAGGCCCAGTTCGGCGCGGTCGATCCCCGCCAAACCGCGCCCCTCGCTCCCGGCGGGCATCTGCCATTGCATGATCACGGCGGCCAGATCGGCAAAGGGATGCCCGATCGTCGAAAGCTCCCAGTCCAGCACAGCAAGACAATC
>NZ_LWEX01000047.1 GCF_001634885.1 Sulfitobacter sp. HI0040
CCGCCAATGGGCAATGATCCGTTCGACAAGCTGGCGCTGCCTCGCTTCGCTGTCGGGCAGGGTGTCTTCGGCGCGAAGGTAGGCATCGGCGATCTGCAAAAAACGCTGGGTCCGTTCCCAGTGGCCCGACTGAACCGACAGGTCGAGCGCCGCGATATCCGCAGCAGTCACGCCTTCTCCCTGCATCTCATCCAGCAGGGCGGCGAGCGAATCCGACAGCCCATAAAGCGAGGAGCGCGGCGCGATTTCGGGCGCCGCCTCCAGCAGGCCGCCGATCAACCTGGTCAGTTCCAGTCGCCGTCGCAGGGGCGGCACGGGCGGCGCGGCGGTGATGCCGGGCACCAGCCCGTCCAGTTCCGTTACCAGCAGGACGCGCGGCAGCAGCCCCGGGGGGCCCGCATCGAAAAGAGCGCGCAACCGGCGGCGCATGCGGGTGGTGTTGACGAGGAGATCCACCCGCGCCATCGCGTGCGGCGGCTGCCCCGCCATCCTGTCGCGCAGCCCTTCGACCAGTTCGGCGGGAAAATCCACGCCCGGCGCGATGCCAAAGACGCGCGGCTCGGCAGAAGGCTCAAACATGGGTGTTTGCCAGCATCCGCTCGGCCAGTTCTATGCCTTCCGGCTGGCCCACGTCACACCATTGGCCGGGGTAGGGGATACCGTAGAGCCGCCCTTCGTCCAGCATCATGTCCCACAGCTTGTTGAGTGAGAATTTGGGCTCGTCGATCCGGTGCAGCCCCTCCGTCCGGACGATCTGGATGCCGCCGTAGATATGACCCGGCCCGCGCCGGAGCTTTCCGCCGTCGTCCGGAATGAAATCCCCCGATCCGCTGTGCCCCACTGCATGATCGCGCGGCACCAGCATCAAAAGCCCGTCCATGCGGCGCGGATCCCAAGCCGCGCGCAAAAGCGCCAGCGGGTTGGGGCCGGCCCAGATGGCATCGGTGTTCATGGTGTATACCGGGCCGTCCCCCAGCCGGGGCAGGGCATTGCGCAGGCCGCCCCCGGTTTCGAGGATATTCGGCGTTTCCAGCACCGTCGCGACGCCGCGCGCCTCCAGATGATCCTCCAGAATTTCGGGTCTGTAATGCAGGTTAGCGACGATTTGCCGGGGTCCGACCGCGAGGGCCAGTTCAAGCGCATGATCCACCAGCGGCTTGCCCGCCACCGGAATCATGGGCTTGGGGCGGTCCTGGGTGAGCAGCTTCATCCGCGTGCCGAAACCGGCGGCGAACATCATTACAGCGTCGGGAGTGTCGCGCATCGGCTTTTCAGGCTTTCGAGTCGGTCTGGCGTCGGGTCGGGCAGGGCGGGGCGCAGGATACGCTTGAGTTCGGCAAGGTCGGGATGATCGAGATTGCGCTGAAGATAGGACCACACCCGCGCGATCATGTCGATGTATTGGGGTTTCCCGTCGCGCTGGCAGAGCCGCACGAACAATCCCAATATCCGAAGGTTCCGTTGCATGCCAAGCAAGGCGTAATCCCGGGCGAAGTCTGTCGTGTCCCGCGATGTATGCTCCGTGTAGCGGGCGATCATCTGCGTTTCAATCGCCGTGGGGACATCCCGCCGTGCGTCCTGCAGGATCGAGACGAGGTCATAGGCGGGATGCCCTCGCAGGGCATCCTGAAAATCCAGCAGTCCGACCCGCGCCACGCCATCACGTTCCGGCAGCCACAGAAGGTTTTCGGCGTGGTAGTCCCGCAGGATCAGCACTTTTTCCTTCGCGGCGAGCCTGTGGACCATCGGGGCCAATGCCGCTTCGAAATCCGCTTTTGCCTTGGGGGAGGGCGCATACCATTCGAACGCCGGTGCGGTCATTTCGATCAGCCAGTCTGCGTCGCAGGGGGGCACCTCGGGGACCGGCAGGGCGTGCAGGGCCACCAGCAGGTCGGTCGCCGCCCGATAGAGCGGTTCCTGCCGGTCCGGATCGGCATTCATTTCACGGGCGAAGAGCGCATCGCCGAGGTCTTCGAGCAGCAGCAACCCCTGCTCAGGCGCGGCGGCCAGAATGGCGGGTGCCGATAGCCCGTGGGAGGTTAGATGTTCGGCGATTGCGATGAAGGGGCGCGTATCATTGCCCTGGCCTGCCGGCGCGTCCATCAGGATCGCCCGCCGCCCATCGCCCATCATCAGCCGCAGGTATCTGCGGTTGGAGGCATCGCCCGCGATGACGTTGCGCCGCGCCTGTTCCCAGCCGGTACGGGCGAGGAATGCGTCGATCCGGTTGGCGTCTTCATCCTTCATCTGCGCCAGCCCGCCAGCTTGTCATTCCATTTCGCGGCGTTCCATTCCGCGCGCAGATCGCGCGCGCCGAGGTCATCCGCCATCGTGAATGACAGGTGGAGCGCATCTGAGGGCGCGATTTCCGCCAGACGGTCCGGCCATTCCACGAGGCAGATCGCGCTTTCGAATGCCTCGGCGAGGCCCAGTTCCTCAATCTCATGGGTGGAGGTGATGCGGTAGAGATCGGCATGCCAGACCGGCCCAAGCCTGCTGTCATAGGTCTGGATCAGGGTGAACGTGGGGGAGGGTACGTCTTCGGGCACCGGCAGGATCGACTGGATCAAGGCGCGGGCGAAATGGGTCTTCCCGGCGCCAACATCCCCTTCGAGCAGGATGACATCGCCCGCTTCAAGCTGCGGGGCAAGGGTGCGCGCGCGTTCGGCGGTCGCTTCGGCATCGGGGAGGGAGAGGGTGATCTGGCGGTCCGTCATGCGCCGAAGGTATCGCCGTGACGGACAGCCGCAAGCGCTATCGCGCGTCCTATTCCCGCTATTCGGCGGCGGCCATTCCTGGGTTTTCCGGCGCGGTGATACCGGCGGCCCCGCGGAACCGCGCGAGCGTCATACCGGGGACGATTTGCCGAACCTCGCAGGTCAGCACGCGTTCATCCGTCAGCCGCAGGCGAAAGGCCCGCATACGGGGGCCGCCAAGGTCCAGCAACTGAGTCTCGACCTGTTCCCAAGGGGCGGGCGTTGTCGTGCCGCGCCGCCATATCGCAACGGAATCCGCCACGGTGATATCGACAAAGGTGCTTTCGGGCATGAGGCCCCACATTGTCCTGTAGGCCGCATTGCAGAACATCATGATGCCCGACGACGAAAAGACCGCGAAACCGTCTTCCACCACGTCGAGCAGGGCCTGCCCCATTTCAAGCTCGGCCCTGTAGTTCCGCGTCAGGGCGACTTCGGCGCTGATGTCTTCGATCAGAAATGCGATGGCGCCGTCCGGATGGGGGCGGCCCTTCACCCTGTAGGTCTGCCCGGATTCGAGCGACCATGTTTCCTCGTAGCGCCCGTCGGTCGCGGCGGCGATCACGCCCGCGATTTTCTGGCGCCAGCCGAAATAATCCTTTGGCTCCGGCATGCGGCGGTTTTCGCGCAACTGGTCGAAGAACGACAGGATCGTGGGCCGTGCGGCAAGGAACTCCGCCGGGAGCGATGTGAGGTCGACGAGCGCGGGATTGAACAGGGCCAACTGGCCTCTGCGGTCGAAAATGGCCAGCCCGATGGAAAGATGGGCGAAGGTCTTGGCAAGGGTCTGGACGAAGTTGCGCTGGGCCAGTTCAGCCTCTGCCACCGCGCTGACGCAGGTGGCGTGATAGATCGTGATGCCGTCTGCGGTGGCGCTGCACGTGATGTCGTACCAATCCGGTGGCGCGGCAGGGTCCAGCACCAGCTTCACGCGCTTTTGCGCGGTCGCCATATCCGGATCGAAGAGCGGTTTCGCCTCGTCACCGTCCTGCCGCCGGGCCAGCAGCGCATCATAGGCGGCGTTGCGCCAGATGATCTGCCCGTCGCAGGTTTCTTGCCAGATCGGATGGGGGGCTGAGTCGAGTGTCTTTTGCAGGATCTCCGCCCGGTCCTGGATGCGCGCGATCTCTTCGGGGGACGTATCCGTCGCCGTGACATCGTTGAGCAGGCGGACCCAGCAGTTCGGCTCCTCCCATTCGAGTTCTATGCGCCGACGGTCCGCGGGATCGCGCGCCTCGATGAAAGAGCGGCCGCGCAGCCCTTCGGCGAAGGTTTCCGGCAGGTCCGGAAAGCCCGGCTCCATCCGGTCGCGGAAGCTTCTCCAATCATGCGCCCCGGGTACAAGGCCGAAGCGGGAAAGCGCGATGGGGCTGGCGTGATGCAGGACGCCGGACTGGAACAGTAGCTCTATGGGCGGATCGCCGGGCTTGCGCAGCGGTGCGCAGCGGGGCGCGCTGCGGCCGAACCACCACAGGCCCGACAAGGCAGTGGCGGCTGAGACCGAGATAACGATAAGGGCGTCGAGGACGGACACGGAAAACACCTGTTTGCTGGCGTCTCCGTTAATCATTTGCCGAATTAGTTAACGTACTCTTAATAATGCTGAACTAATTTTTACCCCGCCCATGGGTCATGCAAGGATACGCCGGTTCTGTCCGATGGGTGAATGGGCCTCCGCCGCCTTGGGACTGATCTTTTCGCGGGGCCAGACGACCTCCACGATCGCGCCGCGCCCCGGTGTGCCAATGCCATCGGTTGCAGCCTCGGCGCGCCCGTTGGCGAACCTCAGCTGGGCGCCGCTTCGTTCCAGCAGCGTCTTGGCGATGAAAAGCCCGAGCCCCATCCCTTCGTAGCCCGGTCTGCGTTTCAGGCGGTTGAGCCGCCGGTGCCGCACATAGGGATCCCCGATCCGCCCCAGTACCTGACTGGAAAACCCCGGACCGTCATCGACGATCCGCACGGTTATATAGTCCTCTGTCCAGCTGGCGCTGATCTGGACATTGTGCCGCGCGAAATCGACGGCATTCTGCACGAGGTTGCGTAAACCGTGGATGATCTCCGGCTTGCGAATGATGCTGGGTTGTTCGGGAGGCGCGCCTTCGGCGGGGGTCTGATCGAACAGCACCTGCTTGCTGCGTTCCAGATGGGGTTCGGCGGCTTCGGTCAGAACGGCCATCAACGGCGCGTGTCTGAGATGCAGATCGTCCTTCCCCGCGCGGCCCATGTCCCGCAGGATATCGCGGCAGCGGTCCGCCTGCTGGCCGATCAGGGCCGCGTCTTCCGCCAGTTCGGGGTGATCCGACAATTCGTCCAGCAATTCGGCGCTGGTCAGCTTGATGGTGGCAAGGGGCGTGCCCAGCTCATGTGCCGCCGCTGCGACCACGCCGCCAAGGTCAGTCAGCTTCTGTTCACGGGCCAGCGCCATCTGGGTGGCGGCAAGCGCATCCGCCATGGAATGGATTTCCGACGTGACCCTGCGGGAATAGGCGCTGGTGAAGATCACCGCGATAACAAGCGCGATCCAGTTTCCGAAAACAAAGATCTCTGGCATCCGCAGCGTCTGGCCGTTTTCACGGACCAAGGGGAAATGGATTTCGGCCAGCAGCGTCACCAGCAGGATCGCCGTCCCGCAAAGCACCACGGTCGACCGCAGGCTGAGCGCGGTGGCAGAGATGGTGACAGGCCCCAGCAGCAACAGGGCGAAAGGATTGTTCAGACCGCCCGTCAGGAACAGCAGGAAGCCCAGTTGCAGCAGGTCGAACATGACCATGGCGAGGTTTTCGCGCTCCGACAGGCGCTTGTTTTCGGGAAAGACGAAGCTTGCGATCAGGTTGCCGATCACGCTTACCCCGATGGCGAAATAGGCCAGGCCCCATTTAAGCTGCAGATCATAGACCGTCTGCGCAAAGGTAATCGCCGTCAGCTGCCCGATGATTGCCACCCAGCGCAGCAGGATCATCGTTCTCAGCCGAATCCAGTTGGCCCGTTTGCGGCTGCCCACGGGGCGAATGGTTTCCTGCGTCATCTTGGGATCACCGTGATCTTCTTTACTTCGTCTGCCGGATGATAGCCCAAAGGTCCGTGAAGAGACGAATAATCTCGTTTCGTTCAGTGACAAATCGGCCCATACCTGTTGGCACGCCCCATCCTGGCGGTATTCTCGCGGGTGGAGAGTTTGACCTGCGGGAGGGTCGGGCCATATGCAACCTCAAGAAGACCCAGCCTATCAATATGAGCGGGAAAGATGATGGCGATGTTGGATGAAAGCGATCTCGGCCCTGATCCGAGCCTGTTGTTGGTCGATGATGATGAACCGTTTCTCAAACGGCTTGCGAAAGCGATGGAAAAGCGTGGGTTCAGCGTGGAAACCGCCGGTTCTGTCGCGGCTGGCCGGGCCATCGCAACAGCGCGACCCCCGGCCTATGCCGTGGTCGATTTGCGGCTCGAAGATGGCAACGGCCTCGATGTGGTGGAGACCCTGCGAGACAAACGCCCCGACGCGCGGATCGTGGTGTTGACGGGGTATGGTGCCATCGCGACGGCGGTGGCGGCAGTCAAGTTCGGGGCAACCGATTACCTGTCAAAGCCCGCCGATGCAGATGACATCACGAATGCGCTGCTGGCCAACGGCGATACGCTTCCGCCGCCGCCCGAAAATCCGATGAGCGCCGATCGTGTCCGCTGGGAGCATATCCAGAGGATTTATGAGCTCTGCGACCGCAACGTTTCAGAAACCGCGCGGCGGCTGAACATGCATCGCCGCACGCTTCAGCGTATACTGGCAAAACGCTCGCCGCGCTGAACCTCTCCGGTCAGAGCTCGTATCGTTTCCAGACCTTGTCGACACGCCTGCCATCGCCCAGCGGGCTGTCCGGCAGCAGCCGGTAGGTCTCGAACCCGCGGCTTTGGTAATAGGCCATGCCCCCGGAATTGTCGGCGCGGATGATCGCGTGGATATGGGTGTAGCCCATGTCCTTCGCTGCCTTACGCGTCTCTTCGAACAGTGAAGAGCCGATGCCGATGCCGGTTTCCCCGATCCTGACGAAGGTCGCCACGTCCACACCGCCCTCAGGCAGATCGGGATGCGGTTCGATCCACTGGAACCCCATCAGCGTTCCTTGGGTATCTTCCGCCAGATGCCATGCGGCCCCCGGCAGGCGCATCCGTTCGCGGAGTTGCGCGGTTGTGACCGGGTCGACCATCGCTGTCGTTCCGCCCTTGGCGATGATCGCGTTCAGCAACTCCGCCATGGGCGCCGCGTCCAGCGCACCGGCCCGGCGAATGTGGATCACGACATGTCCCGCAACAGGGTGGCGTGCCTGTCGGTGAAGGCGCGCCGGGTTTCGACGGGCGGGCGCAGCACGATGTCCAACCCCTCGACCAGCGCCGGGTCGGGCCGCCCGAAAAAGCGGGTCGATTCCGCTTCGGAAAAGCCGGCGATCTGGGTGGCTTCCATCCACGCGCTCACCCGGTCGGCTTTCTTGATCTGCTGTTTGACACGTACGGGAAGGCTGGCGGGCAGGCCGAACCGCAGGTGAACCGCCGCGGTAAGCCGGTCGTCCAGCGCGCGGTAGCCCGGGCCAACGGCCGCCTTCACCGGCGAGATCATATCGCCGATCACGTATTCCGGAGCGTCGTGCAAAAGCGCGGCGAGCCGCCATCTGGCCGGGGCGCGGGGGGCGATGCGCCCGAATACCGTTTCCACCAGAAGCGAGTGTTCGGCCACGGAATAGGCATAATCCCCGTGGGTCTGCCCGTTCCACCGGGCGACGAAGGCGAGACCATGGGCAATGTCCTCGACTTCGATATCCACCGGCGTCGGGTCCAGAAGGTCGAGCCTGCGACCGGAAAGCATGCGTTGCCATGCGCGGGGTGTACGAGTCATCTGCAGTTCGTCCTTTGCGTGAGGTCCTGTTTAGCGGCGATGGATCACCGGGAAAAGCAGGCTGCCCCTTTGGCCTCGAAGGCACAGTCAGACCGGGCGGGCAGGCGATTCGGAACCACCCGCGCCTAGGCGCGTTGATGAGGGGAAGGAGAAACCCATGAAACCGCTTTTCGTTACCGCATTTGCAGCCCTCACCACCCTTTCGGTTACCGGTTCCGCATCTGCGCAGGAAGTCTGCATGCCGACCCACGAAATGCGCGCCGCGCTGATCGATTGGTATGGCGAACGGCCCGTAAAGGGTCAGGATCAGGGCAACACACAGCTTTGGGTTTCCGATGCAACCGGCACATGGACCATCCTCAAGACGCTGTCCGACGGCAACTCCTGCGTCGAAGCGCAGGGCGAAGACTGGATGGCCGGCATGGCGAACGAGCGCATCTTCGCGGCGCTGGCGGATTGATCCCGCTCAGTTGAGTAGTCTCTTACAAGGTGATAGGCGGCATCCAAGCTGATCTTTAGAGGTGCTGCATGGCCAAGGACTATATCGTAAAAGACATCAATCAGGCGGCCTATGGCCGCAAGGAACTCGACATCGCCGAGACCGAAATGCCGGGTCTCATGGCGCTGCGCGAGGAATATGGCGACAGCAAGCCGCTGAAAGGCGCGCGCATTGTCGGCTCTCTGCATATGACAATCCAGACGGCGGTTCTGATTGAAACGCTGACGGCGCTGGGCGCTGATGTGCGCTGGGCGTCCTGCAACATCTTCTCCACCCAGGACCATGCCGCCGCCGCGATCGCGGAAAGCGGTGTGCCGGTTTTCGCGGTGAAGGGACAGACGCTGGAAGAGCATTGGGATTACCTCGACAAATCCTTCATGTTCGACGAAGGCCCCAACCTGATCCTCGACGATGGCGGCGATGCGACGCTCTACGTGCTTCTGGGTGCGCGGGCGGAAGCGGGCGAAGACATCATCCCTGTTCCTCAGTCCGAAGAAGAGACTGTCATCAAGGCGCAGATCAAGAAGCGCATGGAAGCCTCCCCCGGCTGGTTCACCAAGATGCGTGACCAGATCAAGGGCGTGTCGGAAGAAACCACGACAGGCGTGAACCGGCTTTATCAGCTGGTGCGCGACGGGCAGCTTCCCTTCCCCGCGATCAACGTGAACGACAGCGTGACCAAGTCCAAGTTTGACAACAAATACGGCTGCCGTGAATCGCTGGTGGACGGTATCCGCCGCGCCACGGACACGATGATGGCGGGCAAGGTTGCCGTGGTCATGGGCTATGGCGATGTCGGCAAAGGCTCTGCCGCGTCCCTGCGCGGGGCCGGGGCCCGCGTGAAAGTGACGGAGGTCGATCCGATCTGCGCGCTTCAGGCCGCGATGGACGGCTATGAGGTGGTGCTGCTGGAGGATGTGCTGGATACCGCCGATATCTTCATCACCACCACCGGCAACAAGGACGTGATCCGCCTCGAGCATATGCGCGAGATGAAGGACATGGCGATCGTCGGCAACATCGGCCATTTCGACAACGAAATTCAGGTTGCCGCACTGAAGAACCACAAGTGGACGAACATCAAGGAACAGGTGGACATGATCGAGATGCCGAACGGCAATCGTCTGATCCTGCTGTCCGAGGGGCGTCTTCTGAACCTCGGCAATGCCACCGGGCACCCGTCGTTCGTGATGTCCGCCTCCTTCACCAACCAGGTGCTGGCACAGATCGAGCTTTGGACCAAAGGCGACGAGTACAAGAACGAAGTCTATATCCTGCCCAAGCATCTCGACGAAAAGGTCGCGCGCCTGCATCTCGACCGGATCGGCGTGAAACTCACCAAGCTCGACCCGGAGCAGGCCGCCTATATCGGCGTGTCCCCCGAGGGTCCCTTCAAGCCGGAGCACTACCGCTACTGACGGCAGAGACATGGTACCAGATAAAACCGGGCGTTTTCCGCGCCCGGTTTTTTTTGTGGC
>NZ_LWEX01000048.1 GCF_001634885.1 Sulfitobacter sp. HI0040
CTGGATGCCGTATTTGCGCGCCCAGCCGACCATCTGCGCGGCGGTCTTGCCGTCCTTCACGGTGCCGAGGCCCACTTCGCCCAAGAGGGTGACGCCAGCCTTGGCCAACTCGGCAAAGTCTTCCTCCACCATGCCATGTTCGATGACGGGCGCGCCCGCGTGGACCTTGACGCCCGAGGGGCGGAAATTCTCGTACCAGCGCTGTGATGCGATCGCCATCGCCTTTAGGCCGACGACGTCCTTCGGGCGGCCCGGCATATGGACCTCCCCCGCCGAGATCAGCGTCGTGACCCCGCCATGCAGCGTCGAATCGATCCAGTGAAGCTGTTGCTGGCGCGGGGTATAGTCGCCCACCACCGGGTGCACGTGGCTGTCGATCAGCCCGGGTGCCAGCGTCACCCCCTCCGCATCGATGATCGTATCGGCATCCTCGCAATCCATGTCCGCTGCGCGGCCCCAACTGTCGATCTTGCCGTCGATGGCGATCAGGCAATCCGCCTCGATCACCGGCTCCTCCATCCGGCCCGACAGGATATATCCGATGTTGCGGATCACCAGCTTGCGCGACGTTTCGGAAGGCGGGGGGGCGGAATCTGCAGGCATGATGCGCTACCTTTTCTGACGCGAACTCGTTTGAACGCTAACAGAATTCATTTGCCGATCAAGCATTGCCATCGGACCCTGATGAATTTCCCTGCCTCGGGCGGGAATTCATTTGACTCAAGCGAGGTTCGGAATTCTTATTCGTGTACCAACAAGTTTTCGACCGGCCCGCCGGGGCGGTGAGGGGGCGTGATGAGCTATCTCGCGGCGACGGAACTACAGGAGGCGCTCGCGCTCGCGGGGCGCGGCGGCGTCCATTTCATCGCGGGCGGCACCGATTGGTTCCCCGCCCAGGCGGAGCGGCCTTTCGCGGGCGACCTGCTGGATATCAGCCGCATTGCCGGGCTGCGGGGGCTGTCCCGGCAGGAGGGTCACTGGCGCATCGGGGCAACCACCACATGGACGGACATCCTGCGCGCCGATCTGCCGCCTGCCTTTGCCGGTCTGAAGACGGCGGCGCGCGAAGTGGGCTCTGTCCAGATCCAGAATACCGGCACCGTGGCGGGAAACATCTGCAACGCATCGCCCGCCGCCGACGGTGTGCCGCCGCTTCTGGCGCTGGATGCGCGCGTGGAACTGACGGCTCAGGACGGGCGGCGCGTACTGCCGCTGGGTGCCTTCATCACCGGGCCGCGCCAGACACTCAGGCGGGAAGGCGAACTCGTCACCGCGATCCTCGTGCCCGATCCGGCCTCGGGGGCGCGGTCCTCCTTCGTAAAGCTGGGTGCGCGGCGATACCTCGTGATTTCCATCTGCATGGTCGCGGTAACGGCAGAGGTTACCGGTGGCCTGTTGCGCGATCCCCGTATCGGGGTTGGTGCGGCCTCGCCCGTGGCGATGCGGCTTCCATCGCTCGAAGCGCGGCTGGAGGGGATGCCGCCCGCCGAAGCCGCCGCCTCCCTTCGGGCGGGGGATTTCGACGCGCTGTCGCCCATCGATGACGTGCGCGCCACGGCAGGCTACCGGCGCGAGGCGGTGATCGAATTGCTGCGCCGCGCCCTGGGGGAGATCGGGGATGGATAAGCGCAGCGATACCCTCATGACCTCCTTTGCGTTGAACGGTGCGCAGGTGCAGCTTGACGCGATACCGGGCCAGCGGCTGTCGCAGGCATTGCGGGACGGGCTGGGCTGCCGCGATGTAAAGGTCGGCTGCAATGCCGGCGACTGCGGCGCCTGTACCGTCCTGCTGGATGGCGATCCGGTCTGTGCCTGTCTCGTTCCGGCGCAGCAGGCCGCGGGGCGCCGGGTAGAAACCCTGTCCGGGCTGGTGGCGCGGGATAAGGACGCCCAGAACCTCGCGACCGCGTTCCAGCACCATCAGGCGGCGCAATGCGGCATCTGCACCCCCGGCATGATGGTCTCTGCCGTGGCGCTGCTGCGCGCGGTGCCCCGCCCGGATGAATCGCAGGTCATGGATGCGCTGGGCGGTGTGCTCTGCCGCTGTACGGGATACCGCAAGATCGTGACCGCGGTGAGGGAGGCGCATGCCGCCGCCGCCATGGTCCCGGCGGGCACGGGCCTCGGCAGTCCTGCCCGGCGGCTCGATGGTGCGGCGAAGGTGGATGGCTCCGCCCGCTTTGGCGACGATGTGGCCCCGGCGGGCGCGCTGGTGGCGCGGGCGATACGGTCGCCCTATCCCGCGGCCAGTTTCGTCCTTGGCGATGTTCGGGCGTGGCAGGACGCGCATCCCGGCGTGCACTGCGTGCTGACGGCGGCGGATGTGCCGGGGGAAAACGCCTTTGGCGTCATCCCGGGGTTCATCGATCAGCCGGTCTTTGCGGTTTCCCACGTGCGGTTCCGGGGGGAGGCGATTGCCTGCGTCGTGGGCGAGGCCCGCGCCATGGCGCGGCTGGACCTTGAAAGCTTTCCGGTGGAATGGACGCCACAGAAAACCGTGGCCACCGTGGCGGAGGCATTGGCGCCGGATGCGCCGCAACTCTTTTCCGACCGCGAAGGCAACGTCATGTGCGGCGGGCTGGTGCAATGCGGCGATGCCGACGGCGCGCTGGGCCGCGCGGCCCATATCGTGGAGACGCAGATCACGACGAGCTTCGTGGAACATGCCTATATCGAACCCGAGGCAGGCTTTGCCGAGATGGTGGAGGGGCGGCTGCATGTCCATGCCTGCACGCAGGCCCCCGGCATGGACCGCGAGGCGCTGGCCGGTATCCTCGCCCTTGACCGGGGCGCGATCCGGGTGGTGCCCACCGCTGTCGGCGGCGGCTTCGGCTCCAAGATCGACCTGTCGCTGCAGCCCTTCATTGCGCTGGCGGCGATGCGCACGGGCCGCCCTGTCCGGATGACCTATGACCGGGGCGAGTCCCTGCGCAGCACCACCAAGCGCCACCCGGCCGAGATCAGCCTGAAGCTGGGCGCGACGGCGGAGGGCCGCATCAGCGGGATGACCTTCGACGGCGATTTCAACACCGGTGCCTACGCCAGTTGGGGCCCCACCGTGGCGAACCGCGTGCCGGTCCATGCCAGCGGCCCCTACCGAATTGCCGACTACCGCGCGCGCAGCCGGGCGGTGCATACCCATTGCCCGCCCTCGGGGGCGTTCCGGGGCTTCGGCGTGCCTCAGTCGGCCATTGCACAGGAAACCGCCTTTGACTTGATGGCGGAAAAACTGGGCCTCGACCCGCTGGAGTTCCGCCTGCGCAATGCCCTGAGAGATGGCGTGCCCACCGTCTGCGGGCAGGTGTTCGAACAGGGCGTGGGGATTGCCGCTTGTCTGGATGCGCTGAGGCCCGCATGGGAAGCGGCGAAGGCAGAGTGCGCCACCTTCAACGCGGGCGGCCATGGCCGCCGGTTGCGCGGCGTGGGGCTGGCTTCGGCGTGGTATGGCTGCGGCAATACCTCGCTGCCGAACCCCTCGACCATCAAGGCCGGTGTGCGCCGCGACGGGCGCATCGTGCTGCATCAGGGGGCGATGGACATCGGGCAGGGGGCCGACACGGTCATTCCACAGATCTTCGCCGCCGCCATCGGTCTTTGCGTGGAGGACCTCGTGATTGCCGGGGCGGATACCGACATCACGCCTGATGCCGGAAAAACATCCGCCTCGCGTCAGACTTTCGTGTCGGGTAACGCCGCCCGGCTGGCGGGGGAGGCGTTGCGGGGCGCGATCCTGCGACAGGTCAATGCCGGCCCCGCCGCCGACATCGCACTGGAAGGTGGTGCCGTTCTGGTCACCGAAGGTGCGCGGCGCGAACGGCTGGAGCCGTCGCGGCTGGAACCGGACGCAGAGGGCTACGTTCTGCGCGCGGAAGAAACCTATGATCCGCCCGTGGCGCCCATGGACCGGAACGGTCAGGGCGCGCCCTATGCCCAGTTCGGTTATGCCGCACAGCTTGCGGTGGTAGAGGTCGACGTGCCGCTGGGGCTGGCGCGGCCCCTGCGGTTCGTGGCGGCCCATGACGTGGGTCGCGCGATCAATCCGCTGCTGGTCGAAGGGCAGGTGGAAGGCGGCATCGCGCAGGGCCTCGGCATGGCGCTGATGGAGGAATACCTGCCGGGCCGGACGGAGAACCTGCACGACTATCTCATCCCGACCATCGGCGATGTCCCCCCTGTCGAGACGCTGATCCTCGAGGTGCCGGACGCCCATGGCCCATATGGCGCCAAGGGGCTGGGCGAACATGTGCTAATCCCCACCGCGCCCGCCATCTTCAACGCCATTTACCACGCAACCGGCGCCCGCGTGACCCATGCGCCCGCAACGCCCGCCCGGCTGCGCGCCGCCCTGAAGGAGGCCGGACATGCCTGACGATGCGACGCCGCCGCAGACCGGAGAAAAGGAGCGCCCCCCGTCCGCGAAGATCCGCTGCGATGCCTGCCCGGTGATGTGCTACATCGCTGACGGCAAGTCGGGGGCTTGCGACCGCTATGCCAACCACGCGGGCGAACTGGTGCGGCTGGACCCGCTCACGGTGATCCAGTCGGGCGCGCAGGCGGTGGCCTTTCTCGATCAGGGGGGAAACGCGCAGGACTGGGACGGTGACGTCATTCAGGGCGGGCGCGCCTTTGTCACGGCGGTGGGTGCGGGCACCACCTATCCCGATTACAAACCCGCCCCCTTCATTGTCAGCCAAGAGGTCGACGGCGTCGACATGGTTACCGTCGTGACCGAGGGGATATTTTCCTACTGCGGCGTCAAGGTGAAGATCGACACGGATCGCCACATCGGCGAGGAACGCGCAATCGTGCGCGTGGAGGGCGAGGCGGTGGGCCACGTGATGACCTCCGAATACGGCTCAAAGATGCTGTCGCTCGGGGGGGTCGAACACCTGACGGGCGGCTCCAAGAAAGAGGGCCGCGTCACCTGCGATGCGCTGCTGCGTCTCTGTAACCGCGAAGCCGTCGAGATGACGATAGACGAGGGCTGCACGCTGGTGGTTCAGGCCGGAAAGGCACCCATCATCAACGGGGTGCCGGAAAAGCTGATGCGGGTGGGCTGCGGTTCCGCCACCATCGGGATGTTCGCCAAGCAGTGGCACGGCCATGTCGACGAGGTCGTCGTGGTGGATGATCATATCACCGGCGTGCTGAGCGAGCATGAGGCGGGCCGGGGGTTGGAGATGACGCCTTCGGGCATCAGGGTAAAGGGGCGCAGGTCCACCCCGGGGCGCTATTTTCAGGTGGCCGAGCCGGGCACCGGCTGGGGCGGGACGGACGTGGAGGACCCGCTGTCGATCCTGAAACCCGCCGACCCCAAGAAGGCATGGCCGGGCCTGCGGCTGCTGATGATCTCCACCACCGGGGAGCAATGGGGCTATTTCGTGCTGGATGACGATCTGCAGCCACGCCCGGCGGAGATCACCGCACCCTTGCTGGCCGTTGCCGAAAGGATTGCGGAGAATTGCGAACCGTCGCTCTGTTCGGTCCTCTTCATGGGGGGGGCCGGGGGATCGCTGCGCGCGGGGGTCACGGAAAACCCCGTGCGACTCACCCGGTCGGTCAAGGACGCGCTGACCTATGTCTCCTGCGGTGGGGCGGAGGCCTATGTCTGGCCCGGGGGCGGGATCACCGTGATGGCCGACGTGATGGACATGCCGACGAACTCCTTCGGCTATGTGCCCACACCCGCGCTCGTGGCGCCCATCGAATTTACCCTGCGGCGCGAGGACTACGGCGCGCTCGGCGGTCATGTGGAACATGTGCGCCCTGTGGCGGAGGTGATCACCCCCGCCGTGCGCAAGGTGGGCCCGATGAATCAGCAGCCGGACCCGAACGATCATCGCAACTACACGTGGAAGCGGGGCCGGGAATGAGCATTCAGGTCGCGCGGTTGCCGGGGAACCGGCTGCACCTTCAGCACGGGCCCATCGATCTGGTGATCGGGGCCAATGGCGCGCGCGAGCCTGCCTTTGCCGCCGCCGAAGATCGCTTTGCCACGATACTGGCGGAACTGACGGCGGAACTGGACCTGCTGCGCCGCCCCGTGACGGCGGGGGATGTGCCGAAGGGCGCTGTGGCACGGCGGATGCATGAGGCCGCGCGCCCCTTTGCCGATGGCCAGACCACGCCGATGGTGGCCGTTGCCGGTGCGGTGGCCGAAACCGTGCTTGCCGCCATGACCGATGCCGCCCCGCTAGACCGGGCCTATGTCAACAACGGGGGCGACATCGCCCTGCACCTGCGGGGTGCTGCGCGCTTCGACGTGGCGCTGGCCACCCCGGACGGTGGCCGCTGGGGTAGCCTGAGCCTGACTGCATCGGATGCGCCGCGCGGAATCGCCACCAGCGGGCGGGGCGGGCGGAGCCACAGCCTCGGGATCGCGGATGCGGTCACGGTGCTTGCACCCTCCGCCGCCATGGCCGACGCTGCCGCGACGATCATCGCCAACGTCGTTGACCTGCCGGGGCATCCTGCCGTTCTCCGCAAACCTGCGAGGGAGCTGCGCGAGGACAGTGATCTGGGCGACGCGCCCGTCACCCTTGCCCTCGGCCCCCTGTCGCCCGAGGATACCGCGCGCGCGCTGGAGGCCGGCCTGCGGCGGGCCACGGAATTGCAGCAAGGCGGGTTGATCGCGGGGGCGGCTCTGTTTCTGCGGGGGCAGGCGCGCCTGCTCGGCCTGCCTGCGTACCAGCGCCATCCCCTGAAGGAGTTCGCATATGCATGACGTCCTCATTCGCAAGACTTCGGTCTGCGTCGAAGAGATCTTTCACGAAGGCGGCCCCGTCGCGGACCGCCCGCCCAAGCGCGGCTGGATCATGTCGGTGATCCGCAACCCTTTCGCGGGCCGCTACGCCGAAGAGATCCAGCCCTTCATGGAAGACCTGAAGCCGCTGGGCCTCGGCATGGCGCAGAAGCTGCTGGCCGCATTGGGCGGGGAGGCATCGCAAATCGAAGGCTATGGCAAGGGCGCCATCGTCGGAACGGCGGGCGAGTTGGAGCACGGCGCGCTCTGGCATGCGCCGGGGGGCTACGCCATGCGCGACGTGCTGGGCGGGGCGAAGGCCATCGTGCCCTCGACCAAGAAGGTCGGCGGGCCGGGCACGCGGCTCGATGTGCCCGTCACCCACGTGAACGCCTCCTACGTGCGCAGCCATTTCGACAGCATCGAGGTCGGCCTGCCGGATGCGCCCCGGGCCGATGAACTGGCCTTTGTGCTGGTGATGACGACGGGGCCGCGCGTGCATCACAGGGCCGGCGGATTGGCGGCTGCGGAAATCGAAGGAAAGGACGGATTGAGATGAAGGCCGAGATACGCAAGATCGCCACATGGGTGGAGGAAACCCGCCGCGAAATGGGGCGGGACATCGAGCCGCCCACCCGCAAGGCCGTGGCGGTGGCTGTCATCGCCAACCCCTTTGCGGGCCGCTACGAAGAAGACCTGTCGGACCTGATGGAGATCGGGGCCGAATTGGGCGGGGTCCTGGGGGAGCGCTGTGTAAAGGCGCTGGGCATCACGCCGGCGCAGGCGGAAAGCTACGGCAAGGCGGCCATGGTGGGCGAGGCGGGCGAGCTGGAACATGCCGCGGCGATCCTGCACCCCAAGCTGGGCGCGCCATTGCGCAAGGCGGTGGAAAAGGGCGCGGCGCTGGTGCCGTCCTCCAAGAAGATGGGGGGGCCGGGGCAGGTGCTGGACGTGCCGCTCGGCCATAAGGACGCGGCCTATGTACGCAGCCATTTCGACGGGATCGAGGTGCGGCTGAACGATGCGCCCCGCGCGGGCGAGATCATGGTTGCCGTGGCGGTCACCGACAGCGGTCGCCCTCTGCCGCGCGTGGGCGGGCTGACCCACGAAGAGGCGGAGGGCAAGGACGGGCTGCGCTAGGCGCGCTTGACGCGTTAGAGCTTGTCGAGGAGGGAAAGAAGCCGCGCGGCCTCCCGCTTGGTCAACCGGGCCAGCGTTTCTTCGGAAATGGCGCGGGCGGTGGCGACAGCGTCAGACGCAAAACGAGTCCCCTCCGTCGTCAACGAGATATCGAGCCGCCGCATGTCGGTGCCCGAAGGCGCGCTTTGCACCAGCCCCTTGCGGCGCAGCCGGTCCACAACGCCTTTGGTGGTCGCGGCATCCATGCCCACGCTGCGGCCCAGCTGGTTCTGGCTGATCTGGCCGGTTTCGCGCAGCTTGGCCAGAACGGCGAACTGGGTTGGCGTTACCTCGGGCAGGCGGCGCGAGAAAATCTCGATATGGCGCTGACTTGCGAGCCGCAGCTTGAAGCCGATCTGGTCCTCCAGCCGGTAGCTTTCGGCCCCTCGTGTCGGGGGCGTATCGGGGTCGGCGCGGGGTGGGGTATCGGTTGGCAAATGTGTCGTCCTTCGCTGAAGCGCCGCGGGCCGCTGCCTGCGGCACCGGTGGAATACCGGGCGCTTTTGCTACTTATAGCTGCCAAAATTTTGTTTGACAGCTAACAATTTCTTGGTGCTTCATGGGGCCATCGCTTCCGGTCCCGATGCAACCTTGAAGGAGCAGGCCGCATGCCATTCGTCAAGAACAGCTGGTACGTCGCCGGGTGGTCAACGGATTTCGAGGACCGGCTGGTCCCCCTGACGATCTGCGCCCAGAACCTCGTTTTGTTCCGGACCCGCGCGGGCGAAATGGTAGCACTAGAGGACCGCTGCCCGCACCGCCTTCTGCCGCTGAGCCGGGGCAAGCGCATTGGCGATACGATCCAATGCGGCTATCACGGCATGACCTTCGGGGCCGACGGGCGTTGCGTCCGGGTGCCGGGGCAGTCGAACCTGCCCAAATCGGCCTATGTAGACGCCTATCCGACGCTCGAACGCCATGGGATCGTCTGGATCTGGATGGGCGAGCCAGAGGCGGCGGACCCGGCCCTGTGCTTCGACATGCCGGAGCTTGCGGATCCGAACTGGCATGTCCACCACGGGGACAAGCTGCATATCCGCGCCAATTACCTCAATGTGGCGGAAAACCTTGTCGACCCGGCCCATGTCAGCTTCGTGCATCCCACGACACTGGGCAATGCGGCGTCGGAAAACGTCCCCGTCCACGTCAAGACCGGCGGCGAGGCAATCGTCGCCTGGCGCTGGATCCGCGATGCGGAACCGATCGGCTTTTTCAAGAAGTTCGGCGGCTTTTCCGGCAACGTGGACCGCTGGCATTACTACTACCTGCATCTGCCCTCCACCGCGGTGATCGATTTCGGCAGCGCCGACGCCAATCTTGCCCTTCCGGAGGAGGAGCGGGACAAGGGCGTGCGCATCTTCGCGCTGCATTTCGTCACACCGGTGGAGGAAGGCTATACCATCGATCACTGGATGCATCTGCGCAACACCGCGCTGGGTGACGAAGAGGCATCCGAGCAGATGGACCGCATGTTTCGCATTGCGTTCGACGAGGATAAAGCCATTCTGGAGGCGATCCACGAAGAGGAGCAGCGCCCTCAGAAGCGCAAACCCATCCGCATCGCGATCGACAAGGGCCCGAACGTGTACCGGATGCGCATCCGCGACATGCTGGAGGCCGAAGCCACGGTCGATCTGGGCGAACCGGTATCGCCGGTCTTCGTTCAGCACGACTGATCGACATTGAACAATCGGGGCGGCTCGGACCGTTCCGCAACGACAGGGGGACATGATGAACAGAAAGACATTCCTGACGGGCATCACGGGTCTGGTGGCAGCCAGCACATGGGCCGCGAGCGGCATGGCGCTGATGGCGCAGTCCGGTGAGCCGATCAAGATCGGAGAGATCAACCACTACAAACGCCTCGCCGCCTTTGCCGAACCCTACAAGAAGGGCATCGAACTGGCGCTGGAGGAGATCAACGCCGAGGGCGGCGTGTTGGACCGCCCGCTCGAATTCATCTTCCGCGACGATCAGGGCGATCCGGGCGAGGCGATCAAGATCGCCGAAGAGCTGATGACCTCCGAAGGCGCCGCCATGATCACCGGCTCCATCCTGTCCAACGTGGGGCTGGCCATCGCCTCGCTCGCGGCGGAAAAGGAATGGGTGTACCTCGCGGCGGAACCGTTGGCCGATGCCGTCACATGGAGCCAGGGCAACCCCTGGACCTTCCGGCTGCGCGCCTCGACCTATATGCAGGCCGCCATGCTGGCCGAACAAGCCGCCCAGACCGATGCCGTGAAATACGCGACCATCGCGCCCAACTACGCCTACGGCAAGGACGCGGTGGCGGCCTTCAAGGAGGTGCTGACCGAACTGAAGCCCGAGGTGGAGTTCGTGGGCGAGCAATGGCCCGCGCTCTTCAAGATCGACGCGGGCGCCGAGGTTCAGGCGCTGGAACGGGCAAAGCCCGATGCGATCTATAACGTGACCTTCGGCCCCGATCTGGCCAAGTTCGTCCGCGAAGGCGGCACCCGCGGCCTGTTCGAGGGGCGCACCGTCTATGGCCTGCTGTCCGGGGAGCCTGAATATATCGAACCGCTGGGCGACGAGGCCCCGGAAGGCTGGGTGGTGACCGGCTATCCCTGGTACGATTTCACCGAAGACGACGGTGCCAACAAGGCCTTCGTCGATGCCTATCAGGCCCGCTGGGAAGAAACGCCCAAGCTGGGATCGCTCGTGGGCTACATGACGGCACAATCCATCGCCGCCGCCATCGAAAAGGCGGGATCGACAGAGGGTGACGCCATTCGGCAGGCCTTCGAGGGGCTGACCGTCGAAACCCCGGTCGATACCATCACCTTCCGCGAAATCGACAACCAGGCGACCATGGGCGCCTTCGTCGGTAAGACCATGCTGAAGGACGGTGCCGGTGTGATGACCGACTGGACCTATAAGGACGGTGCCGACTACCTGCCGTCCGACGAAGAGGTGGCCAAGCTGCGCCCCGCCGAATAGGCGCGCGCAGGATAGCCCAAGCTCCCCCGGCGTGGTCCGGGGGACGCCACCGGTCCAGCAGGAGAGTTCATGGGTCTGTTCATCGCACAGCTTCTGACCGGGCTTGCCAATGCCGGTGCGCTTTTCATGGTGGCCTCAGGCCTGTCGCTGATCTTCGGCGTGACCCGCGTGGTTAACTTCGCCCATGGGTCCTTCTACATGCTGGGCGCCTATGTCGGCTATACGCTGATGCAGGTGCTGCCCGGTGCGGTGGGCTTCTGGGGCGCGATCCTGCTGGCCGGGCTGATCGTTGGGCTGATCGGCATCATCGTCGAGATCTGCGTGCTGCGCCCCGTGTATTCCGCGCCCGAACTGTTCCAGCTTGTGGCGACCTTCGGCGTGATCCTCGTGATACAGGACCTTACCCTGATGATCTGGGGGCCGACGGACCTGCTGGGCCCCCGCGCGCCGGGGCTGAAGGGGGTCGTGCGGATCATGGGCGAACCGGTGCCGCAATATGACATCGCACTCATTGTCATCACGCCCTTTGTGGCGCTGGCCCTGTGGTATCTCATCGCGCGCACGCGGGTGGGCACGCTGGTCCGGGCCGCCACCCAGGACAGGGAGATGGTGGGCGCACTTGGCGTCAATCAGGCGTGGCTCTTTACCGGGGTGTTCTTTCTGGGCTGCGCGCTTGCGGGCCTCGGCGGGGCCTTGCAACTGCCCAAGGGCGGCGCGGATCTGCTGATGGATTTCTCCATCCTCGCGTCCGTCTTCGTGGTGGTGGTGATCGGTGGCATGGGGTCGCTGCCGGGGGCCTATCTGGCGGCGGTGATCATCTCCGTCCTCAATGTCTTCGGGGTGACCTACCTGCCGCAATCCACGCTGGTGCTGATGTTCGTCGTCATGGTGATCGTGCTGATGGTGCGCCCCTTCGGCCTTCTGGGCCGGGAGGAGGTCGCCGGCGAACACGGCCAGGTCGGAGAGCCCGAGCGCCCGATCCGCCCGGCGGGCACCGGGGTGCGGCTGCTTGTGGCCTTCCTGCTGGCCCTGCTGGCCTCGGTGCCGCTGCTGGGCAGCAACTTCTACAATGTCCTGATCACCGACATCCTGATCTTCTGCCTCTTCGCGGCCTCGCTGCATTTCCTGCTGGGGCAGGGCGGGCTGGTCAGTTTCGGCCACGCGGCCTTCTTCGGTGGCGGCGCCTATGTGGCCGCGCTGCTGGTGACCTATGCGGGCACGCCCATGGAACTGGCGCTGCTGCTGGCGCCCTTGGGCGCGGGCCTTGCCGCCATTGTCATCGGCTGGGTCTGCCTGCGCTCCACCGGGGTCTACTTCGCCATGCTGACGCTCGCCTTCGGCCAACTGCTGTGGAGCCTTGCGTTCCAGTGGGGCGACATCACCGGCGGGGACGACGGGCTGGTCAATATCTGGCCGTCCGACTGGGCCTCGGACAACGTGGTGTTCTTCTACCTCGCTCTCGTTCTCTGCGTCGGTGGCATCCTGCTGCTGCGCCACGCGGCCCATGCGCCCTTTGGCTACGCGCTGCGCGCCGCCCGCGACAGCGCGCGTCAGGCCGAGGCGACGGGGATCAACACCCGCCATGTGCAGTGGGTGGCCTTTACCTTCGCCGGCACCATGGCGGGGCTCGCCGGGGGGCTTTTCGTCTTTTCCAAGGGCAGCGTCTTTCCCAACGAGCTTGAGATCGCGCGCAGTTTCGATGCGCTGATCGTCGTCTTCCTCGGCGGGGTGAAGACGCTGTCGGGCGGCTGGGTGGGCGGCGCCTTCTTCGAAAGCGTGAAGGACGTGCTGACCCGGTTCGAATACTGGCGGCTGGCGCTGGGGCTGCTGATCATCTTCGTGGTGATCGTCGCCCCCGACGGGATCGTCGGCAGCCTGCGCAAGCTCGGTGAACGGCTGGGCTGGCTGCGCGGAGAGAGGGAGCTGCGATGACCCCGGTCCTGTCTGTCCGCAACCTGTCGCGCAGCTTCGGCGCCATCCGCGCGGTGGATGACGTCAGCTTCGATCTCGCCCCCGGTGAGCTTCTGGCGCTGATCGGTCCCAATGGCGCGGGCAAGAGCACCTGTTTCAACATGCTGATGGGCCAGCTTCGTCCCTCGGCTGGAAAGGTGCTGCTGAAAGGGCAGGAGATTACCGGCATGCGGCCCCGCCGCATCTGGCGGATGGGCGTGGGCCGGACCTTCCAGATCACGGCGACCTATGCCTCCATGACAGTAGTGGAAAACGTGCAGATGGCACTGATCTCGCACTACCGCCGGATCTATGCCCCGCTGCCCTATGCCACGCGCCTTTACCGCGATGAGGCGATGGACCTGCTGGAAACCGTGGGCATGGAGGATCAGGCCGACCGGCATTGCGCCGTGCTGGCCTACGGCGATCTCAAGCGGCTGGAACTCGCCACGGCGCTGGCGCATGATCCCTTCCTGCTGCTGATGGACGAACCCACCGCCGGGATGGCCCCGCGCGAACGGATCGGTCTGATGCAGCTCACCGCCGATATCCTGAACAGCAAGGGGATCAGCGTGCTGTTCACCGAACATGACATGGATGTGGTCTTCGCCCATGCGCACCGGGTCATGGTGCTGAACCGCGGCCAGCTCATCGCCAATGGCCCGGTGGAGGAAATCCGCGCAGACCCCCGCGTGCAGGAGGTCTACCTTGGTGGCGGCACCGTCTTCGCCGCGCAAGCCGCGGGGGCCCATGATGCTTGAACTGGAAAGCGTGGATTCCTACTACGGCAAGGCGCAGGTCCTCAGCGACCTCAGCCTTACGGTCGGGGCGGGGCAGGTGGTGGCGCTGTTGGGCCGCAACGGCGCGGGAAAGACCACGACGCTGAAATCGGTCATGCAGCTTGTCCGCCCCCGGGCGGGCCGGGTCACCTTCCGCGGGCAGGACATCACCCGGCTGCCGTCCTACAAGGTCGCGCGGATGGGTCTGGGCTATGTCCCGGAAGAACGGCGCATCTTCACCGATCTCACGGTGCTTGAGAACCTCGAAGTCGGCCGCCAGCCCGCGCGCGATGGCTCGGTCGCATGGACGCAAGGCATGCTCTTCGACCTCTTTCCGAACCTTGCGGAACGCAGGCACAACCGGGGCAAGGCGCTTTCGGGCGGCGAACAGCAGATGTTGACCATCGCGCGCTCGCTCATGGGCAATCCCGCGCTGATCCTGCTCGATGAACCCTCCGAAGGCATCGCGCCCGTCATCGTCGAGCAGATGGCGAGGATTATCCTGCAGCTCAAGACCGAGGGCCTGACGGTGCTGCTCTCCGAACAGAACCTGCATTTCGCACAGGCCGTGGCCGATGCCGTGGTGATCATCGAACATGGCTCCGCGAAGTTCGCGGGCAGCCTTGCCGAACTCAAGGCGCAGCCCGAAATCCGCGACGCCTACCTGTCGGTCTGAGCCGCCCCTTCACCCTTTTTCAAATACTCCCCGCGGAGCGTCCCGCCGCCTGCACCATGCACGGGCGGCGGGGGCGGGCCGCATCAGGTCTTCTTTCGGTCGTCCACGATGTTCATCTGCGCCAGACCGCTCTGGCCCAGATCCACCTTGGCGAAGGGGCCGCCGTGGCACATCTCGCCGGGGTCGGTCACATCCGGGGCATCGGTCTGCGCCAGAACCTCTTCGGCGAATTGTTCGGCATTGTCCTTGGGCCGGTAACCGAGGAAGGAGGCCTTTGCGTTGTCCACCGGGGCGCGGTCGTTGTTGCTGACCCCGTAGATCACCGAGAATCCGACCGACGGCGTATCGATCGCCCGCGTCACGAGGTGGATGAGATCATCGTAGGACAGCCACGACCCCAGCGCGCGGGCGTTGTTGACCTGTGCCGCGCTCAGGATGCGCAGGTGAACCGATTCCAACTGCCGCTTGTCCCAGTACATGCTGCCCATGTCCTCGGTGAAGCATTTGGCCAGCCCATAGAAGGTATCTGGCCGGTGCGGCGCGTCGATGCCGATGAAATCCGCCTTCTTGTGCATCCCCACCGCGTGGATGGAGGAGGCATAGACCACCCGCCGCACCCCGTGCTGCGATGCGCCCTCGAAGATGTTATAGGACCCGATGAAGTTCGGCCCGAGCAGTTCCATGAAGGGCTTTTCGTCGACGATGGCGCCGAAATGGATGACCATGTCGGCGCCTTCCAGCAGCGGCACGATCTCATCGTATTGCGCAAGGTCCGCGCGGTGGTAGCTTTCGCCGTCGTAAAGCGTGCCGATGTCCTCGGCGATATCGGTGCTGACGAGTTCATCGGCCATCTTGCTCAGCGGTTCCCGCAGGTAGGAACCCAGCCGCCCCGCTGCGCCGGTCAGCACCAGTTTTTTCAACTTCATCTCATACATCCTTCAGTTCATTCGGCAATCTTGTCACGCACGGCGGCCAGCAGCCGGTCCGCCCCCTTGGCGAGCAGGCCTGCGTCGGATCCACAGGCCACGAAGGTGAACCCTTCGGAAAGAAGCTCGGCGGCGAAATCCGCATCCGACACCAGCGTGCCCACGGGCATGCCGCGATCGATGAGGCGGCGCGCGGCGGGGCGGATCAGGTCCCAGACCTGCGGCGCCATGGGCTGGCCCAAGAGGCCGATGTCCGCGCCGATATCCGCCGGGCCGAAGAAGATGCCGTCGACGCCGTCCACCTCGGCGTAGGCCACGGCGTTTTCCACCGCTTGCCGGGTTTCAAGCTGGACCAGGATCGCGGTCTCCTCCTCGATCCGGGTGTAGTAATCCGTGATGCGGCCAAAGGCATTGGCCCGCGCGGTCCCGGCCACCCCGCGTTTGCCGCGCGGCGGATAGCGGCAGGCGGCCACGGCGGCGCGAGCTTCCTCCGGCGTTTCCACCATGGGAAAGAGCAGTCCCGGCACGCCCAGATCCAGCAGGCGCTTTACCTTGACGGGATCGTTCCAGTCGGGCCGCACGATGGCGGTCGTGCCGCTGGCGGCGAAGGCCTGAAGCTGGCCCAGCAGCGTGTGCAACTCGTTGGGGCTGTGCTCCATGTCCAGCAGGGCCCAGTCATAGCCCGCGGGCGCAATCGCCTCCGCCGCGTAGGGGCTGGAGAGGCTGACCCAGATCCCCACCTGCCGGTTTCCGGCGCGCATAGCTTTCAGAAAGGGGTTGGTGGACAGTTTCAAATCACGGCCCTTTCTAGGAAAGTCCGGTTTTCCGCGATGCGGTCGTAATCGAAGGGCGAAAGGTCCAACGCGCGGTATTCGCCGTAGGTGATCAGTTCTGCCGTCCCGCGGCCCATCGCCGGGGCCTGCTGCAACCCGTGCCCTGAAAAGCCGTTCACGAAGACGAAATTGCGCAGTTTGACATGCCGCCCCAGGATCGCGTTCTGATCGAGCTTGTTGTAGGCATAATGCCCCACCCAGGCGTTGATCACCTTGACCCGTTCGAAGGCGGGCACGCGGGTGGCGATCACGGGCCAGACCTTGTCCTCCCACAAGTCGTGGTCAAAGGCGAAATCGTCATAGGCAATGTCGGGGTCGTCGTCGGGCGGGCATCCGGCGAGGTAGTATCGCCCGTCTGTGCGCATGTGCACGCCCGACGACGACCCCGACATTGCCTATGACGATTTCGCCTTTGA
>NZ_LWEX01000049.1 GCF_001634885.1 Sulfitobacter sp. HI0040
GGCTGCGCCGTGTGTCGAAGGCCGTGTTCACGATCACGCTGTCGGTGTAGATGTCGGCATTGGGGATCACTACACGACGGCCATCGTAGGTTTTGATCAGGGTTGCCCGGGTTTCGATGCGTTCCACGGTGCCTTCGTGGCCACCGCTGACGATCTGGTCCCCCACCGCGAAGGGCTGGCGCAGCAGGATCAGGATGCCTGCCAGCATGTTTTGCAGGATGTCCTTGAAGGCAAAGCCGATCGCCACCGAACTGACGCCCAGCCCCGCGATGAGATCACCGGGCGTGAGGCTGGGGGCGACAATGGTGATCGCCAGCATCAGGCCGACGATGCTGATCGTCCAACGCAGCAGGGAGCCGCCCACATCGCCCAGCGAGGGACGATCCCGGCGCTTCGCCGCCCGGCGGGCCACGCCCCCGAAATACCGGCCAAGAAAGTAGAAAAGAATGAGGACGACAATCGCGATTGCGATGTTCGGAAGGAGCCTGAAGAGCCCATCCAACCACGCGTCAAGTTTATCGAATATCAGACCCGGGTTGGCTTCGACTTCTTCCACGCGCATCTCTCCTGTCGTTCATGCGGCAGGTCAACGCATTGAAAGAAGGATTGTTCCTACGTTTGCGGGAGTTTCAGAACCGTATTGCCACCACGACGCGAAAGCACCACCGCATCGTCGCCGATCGCCGTGACGATGCCCGCCTCCAGCGTGTCGCCGACCTGAACGCGGGTGATGGTGCCGTCGTTCTCCCGCACCAGAGCGCGGGGATCGGTGTCGTTGCCGTAAATGCCGATCACGGCCAGCCGGTCGAGCTTCATGTGTTGGGTGGCCAAGCGGGCCACTTTGGCGGACGTACCTCCGCCGGTATCATTGGACGCCATGTTTTCGCCTTTCGTCGCGCCTGCGGGGGATCGCATCGGGGTGGCGCTGAATTTCGATCAATGTATTGCGCTGGATCAGCTAACAGGCGGTAAAGCAGGGTGGAAGGGGGATGGCCGGAGGTCAGCGCAACCTTGCCAAAGGGCAGGCGAAGGTCTGCCGACAGGGCCGGGCGCGGCGCGTATCCTATACGAATTCGCGCGCGATTACCGCTATTTGCGCAAATCTATCCCGCTGCGCGGACAGCAGGCATTTGAACGAAATCAGAGGCAGTCTGTCGCCGCGAAGCCTACTCGGCGGCCTCTTTCATGCGAAAGCCCTTGTCGATCTGGTCGGCGGGCACCACCGGGTATTCGCCGGAGAAACAGGCGTCGCAATACTGCGGACAGCTGGCCTTGCGGCCCTGCGCCTCGCCCACGGCCCGGTAAAGACCGTCGAGCGAGATGAACTTCAGGCTGTCGACCTGCAGGTGGTCGCGCATCTCGTCCTCGGACATGGTGGCGGCCAGCAGTTTTTCGCGCTGCGGCG
>NZ_LWEX01000050.1 GCF_001634885.1 Sulfitobacter sp. HI0040
GTGCTTTGATACAGCCGACTTGGAGATGCCCATCTTCTTGGCGGCATCGGTGAATCCGCCCTGATCGACGACCGTGGCGAATGCTTCCATTTCCGTGAGGCGATCCATGCCCGTTCCTTCATCACTATTCTTCTTTCAGGGCACAGCAATGACCGAGAATTCAGGCAGGATCGGGGCAGGGGTGGGACAGTAGCAAGGTAATTGACGGGATCGTCCAGCTTGTGGAAACGCGTGAACGCTGCGTTTCCGGGCGCGATATCAAAGCCATCGCACCCATTTGAGGATCAGTACCATCACCACCACCAATCCCGCCATCGAGGCGCAGAGAATGGCGAAGGCATAGGGATCGTCGATCCCGGGCATTCCGCCGATGTTGACCCCGAAGAGACCGGTCAGAAAGCCCAGCGGCAGGAAGACCGCCGCGGCTACGGACAGCACATAGCCGTGCCGGGCCTGTTTGCGCGCCACATGCAGGTCGTGTTCGTCCTGCACGGTAATGAGCCGCTCCTGCAGCGCGTTCAACTCTTCGACCGCGATAGTCGTTCGGTTTGCCAGTTCCCGCAGGGTCAGCGTGTCCGGCTCGGGTATGATGGGCAGGTTGATCTCCACCAGCCGGTGCAGAGCGTACCGCTGTGGTTCGAGATAGCGACGCAGTTTGATCACGCTGCGCCGGGTTTCCGGCAGTTCGGGCGGAATGGGTGTGCTGTCGTCTTCGAGATCGTCTTCGAAAAATTCGGTCAGCCGCGCGATCTTTGCCACCTCGTCCTGAACCCGATGGGTCAGCCGGGATACGAGCGCCTCGATGAAGGCGGCGGTGGTGCGCGGGACCTTTCCCTGTGTCGCCAGTTGCCGGATTTCGTCAATGGCAAAGACCTTCCGCATCCGTACCGTGATGACGACGTCGTCATCGATCCACATCCGGACGGAGACCATCTGGTCTGCATCCTGACCTTCGTTCATATTGATGCCCCGCAGGTTCAACATGATGCCTTCGCCGTACCGGTCGCAGCGGGGCCGGGTTTCGGGTTGCAGCAGTGCGCCCCGGGGGATCGGGGGCAGGACCCCTTCGAGCCATGTGGCCAGCTCGGGATCCGCAAGGTCGAAGTGCCACCAGCGGTATCGGCCGGGACCCGTCAGTGCCCTGTCCTCGGGAACCTCGGTCGTTCCATCCGCAAAAACATCGAAAACGCAGATCGGCATTGTCACCCTCGGCCTGTCACAGGCACGGCCAGCAGTTGGGCCGCACGGCGAAAAGCGGTAGCGTCTCTTTCGAACGATGCCAAGTGTTTCGGGGGGCGCTCCTGCCCCCCGGATCAGAGCGCTGCGGCCAGACGGGTCCCCTGATTGATGGCGCGCTTGGCGTCGAGTTCGGCCGCCACGTCTGCCCCGCCGATGACGTGACAGGTCCGGCCCTTGGCTTCGAGCGCGTCGGCGAGGCTGCGGTCCGACAACTGCCCGGCGCACAGGACGATAGTATCCGCCTCGATCACCTGAGGATTCTCGCGTGCCTCTCCGAAAGAGATATGCAGCCCCTCGTCGTCGATTTTTTCGTAGTTCACGCCCGCGATCATCTTCACCGCCTTCATGGTCAGAGAAGCACGGTGGATCCAGCCTGTCGTCTTGCCGAGACCCTTGCCCACCTTGGACGTCTTGCGCTGCAGCATCGTGACCTCCCGGGCGGGGGCATGGGGCTGCGGACCTTCCGGCGCCAGGCCCGACCGGTGTTCGGCGGGGTCGGCCACGCCCCATTCGCGCATCCATTCGGGCAGGTTCAGCGTCGTGCTGTCGCCGTCATGGACAAGGTGTTCGGACACGTCGAAACCGATGCCGCCCGCGCCGATCACGGCGACCCGGCGTCCCGCCGTGGCCGTTCCGTCCAGAATGTTCACATAGCTCACCACGTTGTCGCGGTTCTGGCCCGGGATCTGCGGGTCGCGCGGTACGACGCCGGTGGCAATGATGACCTCGTCATAGTCGTCCAGATCGTTGGCGGAAACCTCGGTGTTCAGCTTCACCTCGATGTCGAGATCGGCGATCATGCTGCGATACCAATCGACGAAGCCCCAGAACTCCTCCTTTCCCGCCACCTGCTTGGCGAGGTTCAGCTGCCCCCCGATTTCCTGCGCTCGGTCGAAGATCGTAACGCGGTGACCGCGCTGGGCCGCCGTGATCGCCGCCGACAGCCCCGCAGGCCCGGCCCCTACGACAGCGATTGCCCGCGCGGTTCCGACAGGCTCGATCCGCAACTCGGTTTCATGGCAGGCGCGCGGGTTGACGAGGCAGCTTGAAATCTTGCCGCCGAACGTATGGTCGAGACAGGCCTGGTTGCAGGCGATGCAGGGGGCGATCCGGTCGGATTTTCCAGCCATGGCCTTGGCCACGAAATCGGCATCCGCCAGCATCGGCCGGGCGAGCGAGACCATGTCGGCGCAGCCGTCGGCCAGTACCTCTTCGGCCACCTCAGGCGTGTTGATCCGGTTGGAGGTGATCACAGGGATGCCCACCTTGCCCATCAGCTTCTTGGTGACCCAGGCAAAGGCTGCCCGCGGAACGGAAGTTGCGATGGTGGGGATACGTGCTTCGTGCCAGCCGATCCCGGTGTTGATGATCGTGGCGCCCGCCTTCTCGATCTCCTGCGCGAGTTGCACGACTTCGTCGTAGGTCGATCCGTTGGGGATAAGATCGATCATCGACAGGCGGTAAATGATGATGAAATCCTCACCCACCGCTTCGCGGGTCCGGCGCACGACCTCGATGGGCAGCCGCATGCGATTCTCATAGGCCCCGCCCCAGCGGTCAGTCCGCTTGTTGGTATGGGTCACGAGGAACTGGTTCAGGAAGTACCCTTCGGAGCCCATGATCTCCACCCCGTCATAGCCCGCTTCCCGCGCGCGTTCGGCACAGGCGACGATATCGGCGATCTGCTTCTCGATGCCGTCTTCGTCCAGTTCCGCCGGCGGGAAGGGGGAGATCGGTGATTTGATCGGCGAGGGTGCAACGCATTTCGGGCCATAGGCATAGCGCCCGGCATGGAGGATCTGCATGCAGATCTTGCCCCCTGCCTCGTGCACCCGCCGGGTGATGACGGCGTGGTTGTCGATGTCTTCCTGCGTGACCATCATGGATGCGCCGGGCAGAACCGATCCTTCGAGGTTGGGCCCGATGCCGCCCGTCACCATCAGCCCCACTTCACCGCGCGCCCGTTCGGCGTAGAATTCTGCGACGCGGTTCCAATCCTTGGTTTCTTCGAGGCCGGTGTGCATCGACCCCATGAGCACCCGGTTCTTGAGCGTCGTAAAGCCGAGGTCGAGCGGTGCGAGCATATGGGGATAGTGGGACATCGAAAAACCTTTTCTGCCAGAGGCGCTGCGCGGCGCAGAACACCCCATGTCCCCTTGCGAGTCACGTTAAACGCGGCGTCACCCCCGCGATGTCCGCGACGGAAGCCGCGCGCTGCCCTGCTGTGTACAAGGCCCGCGATAAGGCGCTACTGTGAAGGCCTGCGATGAAAGGTATCCCCGGTGCGACCAGAAGAGATCGAGAAGCTTCCCTACCGCCCCTGCGTGGGCGTCATGATGATCAACGATGAGGGCAAGGTTTTCGTCGGCCAGCGGCGGGACAGGGACACCGACGCGTGGCAGATGCCGCAGGGCGGGGTGGAACCCGGCGAGGACCTGCGCGAGGCCGCCCTGCGCGAATTGGTGGAGGAGACGGGGGTGCCCCCGGAGCTTGTCGAGGTCGTGGCGCAGACCCGGGACATGCTCACCTACGACCTGCCGCATGATCTTGTTCCGCGCATCTGGAAGGGCCGGTTTCGGGGGCAGAAACAGGCGTGGTTCCTGTTGCGGTATCTGGGCGACGACACGCAGGTGAACATCGAGACGGAGGAGCCGGAATTCTCCGCCTGGCGCTGGCTGAAACCGGAGGACATGCTGGAGGGCATTGTGCCGTTCAAGCGCGACGTCTATGCGGCTGTACTCGACGATTTCCGCGAGTATCTGTGATGCGGATGCTTCGCCTGTCGATCTGTGGTGCCTTGGCGGCCCTGCCTGTGTCGGCCTCTGCCCTGAGCTGTCTGCCCCATTCCCTCGAAGGAGCGTATCAGCGGGTGGCTGCGGAAGAGGCCGAATATGTCGTGGTGCATGGTCGGCTTACCTTCGATGCCGACCTGCTGCCGGAAGTGGATATGTCCCGTCAGGCCGATACGCCACCCCGCACGGTGGTTCCGGCACGGCTGGAAGGGAAATCCATGACGCGGCGGGGCTTCGACATTCCGTTCGAGCAGGCCGTCGAACTGGATGTGCTCTGTTACGGTCCATGGTGCGGGTCTGCCGCCACGGGGCAGGATGTGCTCGCCTTTGTGCGCCGCGATGCGGAGACCTATGTGCTGGAGACGAACCCCTGCGGCGGCGATCTTTTCGGTACGCCCTCGGCGGAAATGCTGGAAAAGGTACAGGCCTGCTACGCGGGGGAGCCCTGTCAGCCTGAACGCCCCTGATCGTCGATCAGGGGGACATGCGCGCCCGCGTCGCGGGGCAATACCCCCGTCAGGCGCGGATCGTCCGCGATTTCGACTTCGCGTGCATAGGGCACGAACCCGCTGCGGATATAGAAGGGCAACGCCTGTGCGCTATCGAGCGTGCAGGTATGAAGGTGAAACCTTTCGATAGGCTGTGCGAATGCCAGTTCGATCGCCCGCGTCATCAGAAAACGCCCCGCGCCACTGCCTATGAGGGCAGACGTCAGCCCGAAATATGCCAGTTCACAGGCACCGGGCACGCGAAAGTCGAGCTCCAGCAAAGCGTGGTCGATGCCGTCTTTCCTCAGCGTATACACATGCACACCCGGATCGGACAGAATGGCGGCGAGTTTATCGTCAGCCATATTGGCGCGCCCGAACCAGAGCCATTCCAGCGATCCTACCCGGCGGAAAACGTCCCGGTACCAGCTGCAATCCGGCTCGACCTTTCGGAAGGTTACACCGTCAGGGAGGGCCAGATCTTTTGCCTGAGGCGGTGCGCGCATCTCCAGATGGGTCACCACCATTGCCAGTTTGCCCGCCGGAACGGGATGAAACCCGTCCGTCAGCATGTCAGGCAAGGCCTTCGGCACGGAACACCGCCAGCATGTCCTTTTCGGGGCGCGGGCCGAGGTGGCTGATGACCTCGGCGGCGCAGGCATTGCCCATGCGCCCACAGGTTTCGAGGTCACGGCCCTGCGCCAACCCGTAGAGGAACCCGGCAGCGAACTGGTCGCCCGCGCCGGTCGCGTCCACCGGTACGATCCGGGTCACCGGAATATCGACGCGGTTGCCTCCGCGAATGATCGTCACCCCGTCGCCCGATCTTGTGCAGACGACGAGCGGACAGATTGCCGTGATCTTGTCGAGCGCGTCTTCGAGGTCTTCTGTCTCGTAGAGCGATTTGATCTCGGCCGCGTTGCCGATGACGTAATCGAGGTCATGCTCGATCAGCGACAGGAAGTCGGCGCGATGCCGTTCGACGCAGAATGGATCGGAAATCGCGATGCCCGCCATGCCGCCCCCGGCCTTCGTGGCGCGCGCAGCCTCCCGGAAGGCCGTCTTGCCCGCTTCATGATCGAATAGATAGCCTTCGAGGAACATCAGTCGCGCCCGACCGCTGACCTCTTCCGGCACGTCATCCGACGTAAGGCCGGTCGAAATACCGAGATAGGTGTTCATCGAACGCTCGCCATCCGGCGAGACGAAGATCATGGAGCGCGACGTGGGGGTCTCGCCCTCGACGGGCGGGTTCACGAAGTCGATCCCGTTGTCGGACATCGCCCGCGCGTAGAAATCCCCCAACTCATCGTTACGGACGCGCCCGATAAAGGCCGTGGGCAGACCCAGCGCCCCGAAACCGGCCACCGTATTGGCAACGGACCCCCCCGGCGTCTGGATCCGGTCACGCATCGCGGCGTACAGCTGTTCTGCCCGGTCCTGTTCGATCAGTTGCATGATACCCTTCTCGATCCCCATATCCCCGAGGAAGCGGTCGTCGGCATGGGAAATCACGTCGACGACGGCATTGCCGATCCCGACCAGTTCGTAGGTTTTCATACGGTTTTGTCCTCGTAGGGGCAGATGTCGCGGATCAGGCAGGTCCGGCAAAGCGGCTTGCGCGCCTTGCAGGTGTAGCGCCCGTGCAGGATCAGCCAGTGGTGGGCATGATGCTGGTATTCGGCGGGCACGTTATCTTCGATGGCACGCTCCACGGCGTCGACCGTCTTTCCCGGTGCGACACGGGTGCGGTTGCCGACCCGGAAGATATGGGTGTCGACCGCCTGGGCGGGATGTTTCCACCACATGTTGAGCACGACATTGGCCGTCTTGCGGCCCACCCCCGGCAGCGATTGGAGCGCCGCCCGGCTGCTCGGTACCTCGCCATCGTAGTCCTCCACGAGGATTTGGCTCAGCTTCATGACGTTCTTGGCCTTTTGCCGATAAAGGCCGATGGACTTGATGTGCTCCGTCAAGCCCTCCAGCCCTAGGTCCAGCATCTTTTGCGGGGTATCGGCGACCTTGAACAGTTCCCGCGTGGCCTTGTTGACGCCCGCGTCGGTGGCCTGCGCGCTCAAGGCCACGGCCACCACGAGCGTATAGGCGTTGAGGTGCTCCAGCTCGCCCTCCGGCTCGGCTTCGGCGGCCTCGAACCTGCGAAAAATCTCGCGGATGCTATGATAATCGAGCGGTTTTGCCATCGCGGGACAGATATGGCCGTTTCCTCCAATGGCAACAAGGGCAAACTGGCGCGCGAAGGGGGCGGGCTTTGCGCAAGAAACGGGTCGCATGGCTGCCGCCGTGGGGTTATTTCTGGACCAGCGAAGGAGACCCCATGCTGCCCGAAGAAGAAACGCAATCCTATCACTATCAGGTCATGCGCCGCGCCATCGACCATATCGACAGGGCCGAAGACCCGTTGCAGCTCGATGCCTTGGCCGCCGAGATGGGTATGAGCCCGGCCCATTTTCAACGTCTGTTTTCGCGGTGGGTCGGGGTCTCTCCGAAGCGGTACCAGCAATATCTGATGCTGGGGCAGGCCAAGCGCATGTTGCGCGACAGTTTCACCACGCTGGAAGCGTCAGATGCGTTGAACCTGTCGGGCACCGGGCGCCTGCATGACCTGTTTCTGCGGTGGGAAGCCATGAGCCCCGGTGATTACGCCCGGAAGGGGGCGGGGCTGGATATCTACTGGGGCTGGTTCGACGGTCCGTTCGGAAAAATGCTCGTGATGGGAACCGACAAGGGCATCTGCGGGCTGGCGCTGGTATCGGAGACCGGCGAGGAAGCGGCCTTTGCCGATATGCGAAACCGTTGGCCGGAGGCTACTGTCACCGAGGCGCCGGAGCGGCTGACGGCTTGGGTAAACACCGTGATCGGGAACGGCGAGCCCGTGGAAGAGGCCGCGCCGTTGCATCTGATTGGGGCGCCGTTCCAGATCAAGGTGTGGGAGGCGCTCTTGGCCATTCCATCCGGTCAGGTCACGACCTATTCGGAAATCGCCCGCGCCATCGGTACGCCCAAGGCGGTGCGCGCGGTCGGAACCGCCGTGGGGCGGAACCCGGTCAGCTGGCTCATCCCGTGTCACCGGGCCCTGCGGAAGTCCGGCGAATTGGGGGGGTACCATTGGGGGCTTCCCGTCAAACGGGCGATGCTGGCCTTCGAGGCCGCCCGCGCAGAGGCCTGAGCGGGTACAATTGCGCGTTATTCTGCCGAAAAACACATTCGAGCAACTTTCACTGAAACCCGGATGCCCTATATTGCGTTCGCATAGAGACGCCTCGCCCGAACGGGGCCCGAAACACATGAAGGCAGTACGACAATGACAGTATCGAAAATTTCCCTTGCGGCCGCTCTGGCCGGTACAGTGGTTCTGGGCGCTTGTGCACCGGGCACCGGTATTGGTGCCGGTCCGAACGATCCGAACCAGCGCGCCAAGAACGGCGCATTGATCGGCGCGGGCGCCGGTGCGTTGATCGGTGCGCTATCCGAAAGTGACGGCGATCGTGCGGAAGGTGCCCTGAAGGGTGCCCTGATCGGTGGTGCCGTGGGCGCCGGTGTGGGCTATTCGCTCGACAAGCAGGAAGCGGACCTGCGCCGCGTGATGGACAGCCGGGTCGTCATCACCAACACGGGCGACCGCCTGATCGTGACCCTGCCGCAGGACATCCTGTTCGCCACAAACAGCACCGCCGTCCAGCCGACGCTGCAGGGTGACCTTGCGGCTCTGGCGCAGAACGTTCAGGTCTACCAGAACTCGACCCTACAGATCGTCGGTCACACCGACAGCGACGGTGACGCGGCCTATAACCAGCAGCTTTCCGAAGGCCGTGCGCAGGCAGTCGCCAATGTGC
>NZ_LWEX01000051.1 GCF_001634885.1 Sulfitobacter sp. HI0040
GCAGCAGGTGCGCCTTTTCATTCTCGCTCGCGCCAAGGCGGAGCGTGCTGATTCGCTCCCTCTTCGGGGGCAGGTCTGGCGCGGCCCCCGGGGGCCAGCCCCCGGACCCCCGAAGTATTTCCGATCATGAGAAGGGGACAGGCAGGCGGGGCGGCATCAGTTGTCGCGTGTGACCATGCCGCCGGGGCGGCGGACGATGCGGCCCTCGATCTCCAGCTCCATCAGGGCCGGGGCCGCGGCGGAGGAGCTGACCCTCAGGTCCCGGATCAACTGATCCTCCGCCACCGGGGCAGGACCGAGGCGCGACAGGATGCGCATGTGCAGCGGCATGGTTTCCCGCAGGCTCCGCCGTTCGGGCGGGGGCGGTTGCGGCAGCGGGAGCGCCCCTTGCAGGACCTTCCGGGGCGGGGTGGCCTCCGCCCCCAGTGATTGCAGCGCTTCCAGCACATCGGCGGCGTCCCGCACCAGCGTCGCCCCGTCCCGCAGCAGCAGGTTGCAGCCCGCCGCACGGGCGTCGAACGGGTGGCCCGGCACGGCCAGCACCTCGCGCCCCTGATCCAGCGCGTCCCGCGCGGTAATGAGCGCGCCCGACCGCGCGGCACCTTCCACCACCACCGTCGCCGCCGACAGGCCCGAGATGATGCGATTGCGCAGCGGGAAATGCCGCGCCAGCGGTTTGAGGCCCATCGGCTGTTCCGACAGCCGCAACCCCCGCTGCGCGATGGCATCCGCCAGGTCGGCGTTTTCGGCCGGGTAGCGGATGTCCACCCCGCCGGCCTGAACCGCGATGGTCCCGCAGTCGAGCGCGGCGCGGTGGGCGGCGGCATCGATCCCCCGGGCAAGCCCCGATACGATGACATATCCCGCGGCCCCCAACTCGCGCGCCAGTTTGCGCGCCATCCGCATGCCCAGCGATGAGGCATTCCGCGCCCCCACCAGCGAGACCAGCGGGCGGGTCAGCAGCTCAACATCGCCCAGAACCCAGAGGAAAGGTGGCGCGCCGGGCGTGTCGCGCAGCCGCGCGGGGTATTGGCTGTCTTCCTCCATCAGCAGTTTGGCGCCCGCCTGCCGCGCGGTTTCCAGCTCTGCCCTCAGCACGCCTTCGGGGCAGGGGCGGTAACTGGCGAGGCCGGCCGCGGCGGCGACATCGGGCAAAGCCTCCAGCGCTGCACGGGCGGTTCCGTGTTCGGCCAGCAGCCTGCGATAGGTGGTGATCCCCACCCGGTAGGAACGCAACAGGCGGAGACGGGCGAACTGTTCATCTTCCTTGGGGGGGTGGAGTGGGGGGTGAGTGGAAGAAGGATGCGTCGTCCTTTCAGTCATCCCTGTTCTCCGTCCGTTGCACCTTCACCATCGGGCGATTCCGGTTAACAACAGGTGAAGGAAAAAAGACGTATTTCGCTCAAGAGCTTCGGGCGCGGCGATACTCGCGCACCGCGCCCCGCCGCCGTCAGGCCGCGGAGCCGCCCACCGTCAGCCCGCCGATCATCAGCGTCGGCTGGCCCACGCCCACGGGCACCCATTGCCCCGCCTTGCCGCAGTTGCCGATACCGGGATCGAGCGCGGGGTCATTGCCGATGGCGCGGATCTGCTGCAGCGCGGTCGCCCCGTCGCCGATCAGCGTGGCGCCCTTGACCGGGGCCCCCACCTTGCCGTTCTTCACCCGGTAGGCTTCGGTGCAGGAAAAGACGAACTTGCCATTGGTGATGTCAACCTGACCGCCGCCGAAGCCCACGGCATAGATCCCGTCCTTCAGGTCGGCGAGGATATCGGCGGGCGAACTGTCACCCCCCAGCATGTAGGTATTCGTCATCCGCGGCATCGGCGCATGGGCAAAGCTCTGGCGCCGTCCGTTCCCGGTGGAGCCGCCGCCCGTCAGCCGCCCGTTCTGACGGTCCTGCATGTAGCCCACCAGCACGCCGTCCTCGATCAGCACGTTGCGGGCCGACGGCGTGCCTTCGTCGTCGACGGAAATCGAACCGCGCCGGTCCGGGATCGTGCCGTCGTCCAGCACGGTGACGCCGGGGGCCGCGATGCGCTGGCCCATCAGCCCGGCAAAGGCGCTCGATCCCTTGCGGTTGAAATCCCCCTCCAGCCCGTGGCCGATCGCCTCGTGCAGCAGGATACCGGGCCAGCCCGGCCCCAGCACCACGTCCATCACGCCGGCGGGCGCAGGCTCCGCCCGCAGGTTCACGCAGGCGATGCGCAGGGCTTCGCGGGCGCGGGCCTGCCAGTCGGCCGGCTCCATCAGCCCGTTGAGGCCGATGCGCCCGCCACCCCCGGCGGAACCGGATTCGCGGCGCCCGTCCTCCTCCACGATGACGGAGATGTTGATCCGCGTCATCGGCCGGGTGTCGCGGGTGCTCAGCCCCTCGGGGCGCAGGATCTCGACCTCCTGGATAGAGGCGGCGATGGAGGCGCTGACCTGCACGACGCGGGCGTCCAGCCCGCGCAGGAAATCGTCGATTTCGCGCAGGGTCTCCACCTTCACGGGAAAGGCCGCCCCGGCGATCGGATCGGCATCGGTGTAAAGCCTCCGGTTGGTCGCCAGCGGGGCATCGGCCAGCGTGCCGCCGCCTTCGGCCACCGCAAGACGCGCGGTTTCGGCGGCCCGGCGCAGGGCGCGTTCGGAAATTTCGGTCGAATGGGCGTATCCCGTGACCTCGCCGCGCACCGCGCGCAGGCCGAATCCCTCCGAGGCGTCGTAGCTCGCCGTCTTCAGCCGCCCGTCGTCGAACATCAGCGCCTCCGAACGGCGCCGCTCGAAAAACAGCTCCCCGTCGTCGGCACCGGCCACCGCCTCGCGCAGGGTGGCAAGGGCGGTTTCACGGTCAAGCAGGCCCGAAAAGGGCGAAAAGGCGTCGTCGCTCATGGTGGCAGGTCCTTCGTGCGCGGCAAGAAAACGCGATTCGCGTCCGTTTGACGCAAGCAGGTGTCTTTATCTCGAACACAGAATATGATTGTAAGCATCGAGATTACAACGCCCGGACCGGCTCGCCGTCCGCCCCGGGCGTCAATCGCATGGCAATGGTCACAAGATCAGGACGACTTATGAAACAACTTTTCACTCTTTCGGGTCTCATGACCGCTGTCGCCGCCCTTCCGGCAATGGCGCAGGACAACCTGCGGATCGACGGTCTGCCCATCATCGGGAAGCCAACGGACGGGGAGACGAGCTTTCAGCCCGCCGTGACGCAGGTGGCGGAGGATATCCATTTCCTCGACAACCTGCTGCTGGTGATCATCATCGCCATCTGTATCTTCGTGACGGCGCTGATCCTCTGGGTCGCCTTCCGCTACGCCAAGAAGCGCAACCCCAATGCCGCTTCCTTCACGCACCACACCCCGGTTGAAATCGCCTGGACGGTGATTCCCATCCTGATTCTGGTGCTCATCGGGGCCTATTCGCTGCCGATCCTGTTCCGCCAACAGGAAATTCCCGAAGCGGACGTGACCATCAAGGCCATCGGCAACCAGTGGTACTGGTCCTACGAATATGTGGACGAGGGCTTCGGCTTTGACAGCTACATGATCGGCGCCCCGGCGCTGGACGGCCAGAACATGAAAACACCCGAGGTGATCGCCCAGCTTGAGGAAGCGGGTTACTCCGAGGATGAATTCCTGCTCGCCACCGACACCGCCGTTGTGATTCCCGTCGGCAAGACCGTCGTCATGCAGGTGACCGCATCCGACGTGATCCACGCCTGGACCATTCCCGCCTTCGGCGTGAAGCAGGACGGCGTGCCGGGTCGCCTGGCCGAACTGTGGTTCAACGCCAGCCAGGAAGGCGTCTACTTCGGCCAGTGCTCCGAGCTGTGCGGCCAGGCGCATGCCTATATGCCGATCACCGTAAAGGTCGTCTCCGAAGAGGCCTATGCCGAATGGCTGGGCCGGGCGAAGGCCGAATACGCCGGCATCCCGCAGACGATCACGGTGGCGTCCAAGTAACGATTGCAGCGGGGTTCGCCCCGCCGCATTTCCCTTGATCCGGATGGATACGGCATGACCGACATGACGAATAACACCGTGCAGGAATATGACGCGCAGCTTGGCGATTACTTCGCCCTGCTGAAGCCGCGTGTCATGTCGCTCGTGGTGTTCACGGCGCTGGTCGGGCTTCTTGCCGCGCCGGTGCCGGTGAACCCGGTCATCGCCTTTGCCTCGATCCTGTTCATCGCCATCGGGGCAGGGGCCTCCGGCGCGCTGAACATGTGGTGGGACGCCGATATCGACGCGGTGATGAAGCGGACGCAGGGCCGCCCCATCCCCTCGGGCCGGGTCCAGCCCGGCGAGGCGCTGGCGCTCGGCGTGGCGCTGTCGGGCCTGTCGGTGATGATGCTGGCGCTGGCGGCGAACCTGCTGGCGGGGGCGATGCTGCTCTTCACCATCCTGTTCTACGCCGTCTTCTATTCCATGTGGCTCAAGCGGCGGACGCCGCAGAACATCGTCATCGGCGGTGCCGCAGGGGCCTTTCCGCCGGTCATCGGCTGGATCGTGGCCACCGGCAGCTTCTCGGTCGAGGCTTGGCTGATGTTCGCGCTGATCTTCATGTGGACGCCGCCGCACTTCTGGGCGCTGGCGCTGTTCATGCGCTCCGATTACGACGACGCCGGCGTGCCGATGCTGACCGTGACCCATGGCCGTCCGGCCACGCGCCGCCAGATCCTGATCTATACCGCGCTGCTCTTCGTGCTGGCCGTGGGCACCGGCTTCACCGCCATCGGCGGCCCGCTCTACCTTGCCGTGGCACTGGTGCTGAACGCCCTGTTCCTGCTGGGCGCATGGCGCATCTGGCAGCGGGACGAGGCGGCGGCAGAGGCTGACAACTACGCGGTGGAGCGCAAGTTCTTCCGTCTGTCGCTGTGGTATCTCTTTTTGCATTTCGGCGCGATCCTGGCCGAGGCGACGCTGCGGCCCTGGGGTCTGGGAGGCTGGGCATGAGCCTGCGGTCCGAACATGATCTGCACCGCCGCCGCAAGGGGCGCAACGTGGGCGTGGGCCTTCTGCTGGGCGGCTTCGTCGTGCTGGTCATGGCGCTCACCTACGTCAAGATTACCCAGACGGATTTCGAACTTCCTGCAGCCCAGCGAGAGGTGAACAACTGATGGCGCTTTCCGGTCCCCAGAAGACGGTCGTGCAGACAGTATCGGTGGTGGTGCTGATGGGCGGCCTGGCATGGGCCTCGGTGCCCTTCTACGACTGGTTCTGCCGGGTCACGGGCTTCGGCGGCGTGCCGGGGCAGGTGGAAACCGCGTCGGACGAGGTTCTGGACAAGACCATCAAGGTCCGGTTCGACGCCTCGCTGAACCAGAACATGGCGTGGGAGTTCAAACCCGTCGAGCGCGAGATGGAACTGCGCATCGGCGAAACCGGCCTTGCGTATTACGAAGCCTACAACCCCACCGACAAGCCCATCGCGGGGCAGGCCAGCTACAACGTCACGCCCTATGCCGCGGGCGCCTATTTCGAAAAGATCGAATGCTTCTGCTTCACCGAACAGGTGCTCGCCCCCGGCGAACGCGTGCAGATGCCGGTCAGCTTCTATGTCGATCCCGAAATCGTCGATGACCCCGACGGGAAGTTTGTACATACGATCACGCTGTCCTATACATTCTACGAAATCGACCTGCCCGAAGGCTATGCCGCGCTGGACGACGCCGCGACGACAGACCTGAATTGATAAAGACCTGAATGAACAAAGGTGAGGGACCCGCAAAAATGGCCCATGCAAAGAACCACGACTACCATATCCTGAGCCCGTCGAGCTGGCCGCTTCTTGGGTCCATCGCCGGTATCGCCATGCTGATCGGCGGCGTGCTGTGGATGCACGACATGACGCCCTTCCTCTTCATCGGCGGCTTCGTCGCGGTGCTCTACGTCATGTTCGGCTGGTGGTCCGAAGTGGTGGACGAAAGCCGCATCGGCGATCACACCCCCGTCGTGCGCATCGGCCTGCGCTATGGCTTCATCCTGTTCATCATGTCCGAGGTGATGTTCTTCGCCGCGTGGTTCTGGACCTTCTTCAAACAGGCCCTCTACCCGATGAACGAATACGTCGGCTCGCAGTACATCCCGCCGGACATCCACCCCGTAGATGCCTTCCACCTGCCGCTGATCAACACGCTGGTCCTGTTGCTGTCGGGCTGTGCCGTGACATGGGCACACCACGCGCTGGTGCATGAAAACAACCGTCGCGACCTGATCAACGGTCTGGCGATCTCCATCGTGCTGGGCATCTTCTTCACGGCGCTGCAGGCCTATGAATACCGCGAGCTGCTGGTCCATGATGACTGGACCTTCGGCGGCGACGTCTTCTATTCCAGCTTCTTCATGGCCACCGGCTTCCACGGCGCCCATGTGATCATCGGGACGATCTTCCTTGCCGTCTGCCTCGTGCGGGCCATCAAGGGCGATTTCACGCCGGAGCGTCACGTCGGCTTCGAGGCCGCCGCCTGGTACTGGCACTTCGTGGACGTGGTCTGGCTGTTCCTGTTCTTCGCCGTCTACATGTGGGGCATCTGACCCTGCCGTCGGGCTTGCATCCGACGGAGCGATCACACTAAACACCGGGCGCGCGGGGCATCCTGCGCGCCTTTGCTTTTCCGCCGGACGAGGTTCCATGCGCCGTACCCTCTTTCTGCTGATCGTCGGACTGGGCGGCGCCGCCGTGCTGGTCGCACTGGGCATCTGGCAGGTGCAGCGGCTGGCGTGGAAAGAGGCGATCATCGCCGATATCGACGCGCGCATCGCCGCCGCCCCGGTAGAGCTGCCCGCCACCCCCGACCCGCAGGCGCACGCCTATCTGCCCGTCACGCTCACGGGCCGGATCGTCGGGGATCCGCTGCATGTCCTCGTGTCGCAAAAGCAGGTCGGCGCAGGCTACCGGGTGATCGCGCCCTTCGAGGCGCAGACCGGCGACACCCTGATGGTCGATCTCGGCTTCCTGCCCACTTCCGCCAAGGACACGGCCCTGCCGGACGGCCCGCTGACCGTAACCGGCAACCTGCAATGGCCGCGCGAAACCGACAACTTCACCCCCGACCCGGACCGGGACCGCAACATCTGGTTCGCCCGCGATGTGCCTGCCATGGCCACGGCTCTCCAGACCCGCCCGGTCCTCGTGGTGGCGCGGCAGGTCGATCCAACCCTCCCGGGAATTGACGCTTTGCCGGTAGACACCGCCGCAATTCCGAACGATCACATGCAATATGCGATCACGTGGTTCTCCCTCGCCGCCCTCTGGCTCGCCATGACGGTCGCCTTCCTGCGCCGCCGCCGCCCATCTGTTTCTGAAAGCTGATAGACCCGATGCGTTACATCTCGACCCGCGGATCCGCCCCCGTTCTTCCCTTCGAGGACACGATGCTCACCGGCCTCGCCCGGGACGGTGGCCTCTATGTACCGGAATCGATCCCGCAGATGTCCCCTGCCGACATCGCGGCACTGGCGGGCGCCAGCTACGAAGACGCGGCCTTTGCCGTCATGCGCCCCTTCGTGGGCGATACCTTCGACGATGACGCCTTCCGCGCGATCATCGCCCGCGCGTATGCCGGGTTCGGCCATGCCGCCCGCGCGCCGCTCAAGCAGCTTGCCCCGAACCATTTCCTGCTGGAGCTGTTCCACGGCCCGACGCTGGCGTTCAAGGATTTCGCCATGCAGCTCATTGGGCAGATGTTTCAGGCGGCGCTGACCCGGCGCGGCGAACGTGTGACCATCGTAGGCGCCACCTCCGGCGATACCGGCTCCGCGGCGATCGAGGCGTTCCGGGGCCTCGACAACGTCGATGTCTTCATCCTCTACCCCCATGGCAGGGTCAGCGACGTCCAGCGCCGCCAGATGACCACACCCTCCGAAAGCAACGTCCATGCGCTGGCCGTCGATGGTGACTTCGACGATTGCCAGGCCCGGCTGAAGGACATGTTCAACGATTTCGCCTTCCGGGACGAGGTGAAGCTGGCGGGCGTCAATTCGATCAACTGGGGCCGGGTGCTGGCGCAGGTGGTCTATTACTTCACCTCCGCCGTCTCGCTGGGCGCGCCGGACCGCAGCGTCTCCTTCACCGTGCCCACCGGCAATTTCGGGGATGTCTTCGCGGGCTATATCGCGAAGCGCATGGGCCTGCCCATCGACCGGCTCGTGGTCGCCACCAACCAGAACGACATTCTGGACCGCACCCTGCGCGGGCAGGGCTATCACAAGGGCGGGGTGGAACCCTCCATCAGCCCGTCGATGGACATTCAGGTATCGTCGAACTTCGAACGCGCGCTGTTCGACGCCTACGACCGGGACGCGGGCGCTGTGCGCCAGTCGATGGAGGAACTCGCCAAGGGCGGCTTCGACGTGAGCCAGGGCGCCATGGAGGCCCTGCGGGAGATCTACGATTCGGGCCGCGCCAGCGAAGAGGAAACCTCCCGCACCATCGCCCACACGCTGGAACGCAGTGGCGAGCTGGTCTGCCCCCATTCCGCCGTGGGCATCAAGGTGGCGGAGGAGATGCGTAAGGCCCACACGCCGATGATCACGCTGGCCACCGCCCATCCCGCCAAGTTCCCCGACGCGGTGGAGGCCGCCACCGGCCAGCGCCCCGCGCTGCCGCCCCGCATGTCCGACCTTTTCGAGCGCGAGGAACGGTTCACCCGGATCGACAATGACCTCGGCGCGCTTACCGCCTTCATCAGGGAGCATGTCTCTTCATGAGCCTGAACCAGCACCGCCTTTCTAACGGCTTCCGCATCGTCACCGAACATATGCCCGGGCTCGCCTCCGCCTCCGTGGGCATCTGGGTGAACGCCGGGGGGCGGCATGAACTGCAACAGCAGAACGGCATCGCGCATTTTCTTGAACACATGGCGTTCAAGGGCACGGCCACGCGTTCGTCGCTGCAAATCGCCGAAGCGATCGAGGACGTGGGCGGCTACATCAACGCCTATACCTCCCGCGAGGTGACGGCCTATTACGTGCGGGTGCTGGAAAACGATGTGGCGCTCGGGCTCGACGTCATCGCCGACATCCTGCGCAACCCCGTGCTCGACGACAGCGAGATCGAGACCGAGCGCGGCGTGATCCTGCAGGAAATCGGTCAGGCGCTGGACACCCCGGACGACGTGATCTTCGACTGGCTTCAGGAAGAGGCCTATCCTGATCAGCCCATCGGCCGCAGCATCCTCGGCCCCGCCGAACGGGTTTCCTCGTTCAGCCGGGACGACCTGCGCAGCTTCATCGCCGATCACTACGGCCCCGAACAGATGATCCTCGCCGCCGCCGGTGCTGTGGATCACGACGAAATCGTGCGCCTTGCCGAAAAGCTCTTTGGCGACATGCCCGCCAAGCCCCTGTTCGACGTGGAGGCCGCCCGCTTCCGGGGCGGAGAGATCCGGCAGATCAAACCGCTGGAACAGGCGCATTTCGCGCTCGGCCTCGAATCGCCGGGCTACAAGGCCGATGACATCTACATCGCGCAGATCTACGCCTCTGCCCTCGGCGGCGGCATGTCGAGCCGCCTGTTTCAGGAAATCCGCGAAAGCCGCGGGCTGTGCTATACGATCTTCGCCTCCGCCGGGGCCTATGCCGACACCGGCATGATGACGATCTATGCAGGCACCAGCGCCGAACAGCTGCCCGAACTGGCGACCATAACCATCGACGAGATGAAGCGCGCCGCTGCCGACATGTCCCCCGCAGAGGTCGCCCGCGCCCGCGCGCAGATGAAGGCGGGGCTGCTCATGGGGCTGGAAAGCCCGTCGAACCGGGCCGAACGGCTGGCGCGGCTCGTCCAGATCTGGGACCGCGTGCCGCCGCTCGATGAAACCATCGCCCGGATCGACGCCGTGACCACTGGCGACGTGCGCGACTTCGCCGAGACCATGGCGCTCGGCGCGCCCGCCGCCCTCGCGCTCTACGGGCCCGTGGATGGCGCCCCCGGCCTCGCCCAGTTGCAAGACCGCCGCGCTGCCTGATGCTGCTGATCAAGCGGAAACTGCGGATCGAGACGGAGCGCCTTTCGCTGCGCCCCCCGATCCATGCCGATTTCCGCGCCTGGGCCGCGCTGCGCGTCGACAGCATCGATTATCTCACCCCGTGGGAACCCGCTTGGGCCGATGACCATCTGACCCGCAAGGCCTTTACCAATCGCGTCTACTGGGCGCAGCGCTCGGTCTCCGGCGGGACGGCCATGCCGCTGTTTCTGGTCCGGCGGCGCGACGATATGCTCATCGGGGCCATCACGCTGGACAACATCCGCCGCGGCCCCGCCCAGTCCGGCACGCTGGGCTATTGGACGGGGGAGCAGTTTTCCCGCCGGGGCTACATGCGCGAGGCGATCGAGGCGGTCGTGCATCACGCCTTCACCCGGCTCGACCTCAGCCGCGTCGAAGCGGCCTGCCTGCCGGAAAATATCGCGTCGCGCGGGCTGCTGGAAAAGTCGGGCTTCAAATACGAAGGTGTGGCGCAAAGCTACCTGCAGATCGACGGGCGCTGGCGCAACCATGTGCTCTATGCCGCGCTGCGCGCGGATCGGCGCGGCAAGACGACGGTCGGCTGACCGGAACGGCAAAGCGGGCTAACCCTGCGCGCCGATCTGCGCTATCCTCCCTTTCGGGGAGGAAGTTCAATGCCGCATCGCATCGCCCGTGCCACCTGTCTCGCCCTTGTCCTGACGCGCGCCGCCCTGCTGCTGGC
>NZ_LWEX01000052.1 GCF_001634885.1 Sulfitobacter sp. HI0040
AAGGAAACGGCCAGATACGGTAAGACGACTTCAGGATGTTCCAGCGGTGCATCAGCCCCTTGGGTTCCAGAATCATAAACAATGCGATTACGCCGCCAAGAACGACATTCATGCCAGCGAACACAATGTCACCGCCAAGGAATGATACCGAGTCGGCGATATTGGGGCCAACGGTCGCAATGATTTCCTGGATGATGCGGATAATGAAGACGCCGACCAGAGCCCCCACGATGGAACCCATCCCGCCAACGATGATCATCGCGACGAAGAAGATCGAGTGAAACAAGGTGAACTGGTCCACTCCCACGAAGCGGATCAGATAGGCCCACAGCGCCCCGCCGACGCCTGCATAGAATGCTCCGATCAGGAAGGCATTCGCCTTTGTGGCCGCGACATTGATCCCCATTATACCCGCAGCCACGTCATCATCCCTGACCGCCACAAAGGCACGGCCAAAGCGTGACCGCACGATCCCGAACGCGCCCGCGACCATGATCGCGGTGACCGCGAAATTCAGATAGAACTGCGAAGATTCGCTGACAAATCGCAGCCCGAACAGCTCGGCTGGGGGCACGGTGATACCGTTCGATCCACCCAGCCAGGTTGATGGCAGGTTCAATACGGCAAAGTGGAACAGGAACTGAGCCGCAATCGTGGTCAGTGCCAGGTAGAACCCCTTGATCCGCGCCGCGGTCAAGCCAAAAAGAAAGCCGAACAGCGCAGCCGAGAGCCCTGCCAGAGGAATGGTCAGCAGAAACGTAAGGCCGGTCTTCGAGGCCAGTATCGAGGCCGTATAGGCCCCGACCCCCATAAAGGCGGCCTGACCCAGGTTGATCTGGCCCGCATAACCTGTGCAGATCTGAAGCCCGACGGCAATCACAGCACTGATCATCATCATGTTGAGGATAGCGATGATACGGCTGCTCACCAGATAAGGGGCCAACAGCAGTAGAGCCATGAATACAACGAGGGCAAGAAACTGCCAGCGCGTTCGGATCAAACGTCTGTCACTGCGATAGCTTGTCGGGAATACGCCGGAAGGGTCCATGGATTACACCCGTTCGATTGTGCGCCAGCCGAACAGGCCGGTCGGTCGGATCAGCAGAATGGCAAGCATGATGATATAGGGGACAACGCTACCCAGTGACCCTCCGATCAGGGGGTCAAGATAGTTGGTTGTCAGGCTCTGGACGATGCCGATAATCACGCCAGCCAGGATCAGCCCGCCGATGGATTCCAGCCCGGCAAACAGCGCCACCGGCAGGGCCGCGAACCCGATATCAGAGGCCAGGAAGGTCAGCGATTTGCCGCTGAGAAAGATCATCGCACCAATTGTGGACAGGATTGCCCCGAGAACCCAGGCAAAGGCGATCGAGCCTTTCACCGAAATGCCCATCGAGGAGGCCACGACGTGGTCTTCCGCCACGGCGGTCATCCGCAGGCCGGACCGGGTTCGGTTGAAGAACCACGACAGGCCGACGGCGGCGACAATGGTAATGATCCCGCCTATAAGGAGGTTCATCGGGATCAACATGTCGCCGAGGAACAAAGGTTTCAGCGGGAAAATGATCGGGAAGGGCCGCACGGCGGGACCGAACACAAGCAGCACCAGACCGCGCAGCAGGATCAGCAGGCCGACAGTGACCATGACCATCGAGAAAACCGATTCACCGATCAGCTTTGTCAGGAAAATCCGTTCGATTGCGTACCCGACCAGCCCGGCCAGAACCAGCGAAAGGGGTATCGACAACCAAAGGCTAAGCCCCGCTTGCATCGTTGTGAACCAAACGATGAACCCGCCGATGATCACCAGTTCGCCCTGCGCGAAGTTGAACACCTTGCTGGCGCGGTAAATCACAACAAAGCCCATGGCCACTAGCGAATACAGAAGGCCGATCAAAGCCCCGGTAATGATGTCATTGATGAAATAAACCATTTTCGCCGACTTCCTTTAGGTTTTGGACTGCCGCTAGGCAGCCTTCGATGCGTTTTCGACGTCAGATACGCGGACAGCGGCCTTGAGCACGCCCTGACGGCCGTCCTGATAAGTCACGGCGATTTCTAGATCGGCCTTGGAATCGCCGCCATAAATCGTCTCGACAAGCTTTGCATACCGTTCCTCCAGAAAGGCCCGGCGAAGTTTTCGGCTGCGGGTCAGCTCGCCTTCATCCGGGTCGAGCTCCTTGGGAAAATTCGCAAAACGTGCCACGCGCGAACCTTCGGGCAGGAGCGCATTGATGCGCGCCACTTCGCCTTTGATAAGGTCCAGAACTTCGGGTTTCTGCGAGAGATCGGTGTAGGTCGAGAAGCTGATCTTGTTCTCTTCCGCCCAACGTCCGAGCACTTCCATATCGATATTGATAAGCGCGCTGACGAAGCTCCGGGTTTCGTCGCCCAAGGTCATGAGATCCTTGATGAAGGGGCTATATCGCAACCGCGTTTCGATGAATTGCGGCGGATAGCTGTGCCCATTTGCCAGGCGGCGCATATCCTTGACACGGTCAAAGAACAAAAGCTCGCCGTCGTCGGTCATCGACACCGCGTCACCGGTCTTGTACCAACCGTCTTCGGTCAGTTCCTCTGCAGTCTTTTCGGGTTTGCCGTGATAGCCGCCGAAGCCCGATCCGCCCCGCACCTGAAGCTCGCCTTCATCCGAGACCCTGTATTCCAGCGGTTCACCGTAGTTCGTGTTGCTTTGCATCCAGCTGCCACTGGTTTCCAGCTGATAGCTTTCGCCGACATGCGCAGTCAGAAGGCCGATTTCGGTCGCGCCATACACGTTGCGCAGCTTAACCCCCATCGCGTGGAACATACGAAAGACGTCAGGTGCCATCAGGGCGCCGCCGCTCATGGCGTTTTTGGCCTTACCAAGGCCAAGATTGTCGCGCAGGTGATGCAGCACCAGAGCTTCGGCAAAGGGAAGCTGCAGGCGTGCGGCAAGGCTGGGGCTACGCCCTTCCAGCCGCTCGACGTAAACGTTGCGGCCAACCTTCATACCCCAATTGTACATCGCATTGCGGAATTTGCCCGCGCCCAGCATCCGGGCCTGAACGATGGAGGCGAGGTTTTCCCACTGGCGCGGGCTGAACACCAGTGCGTCAACCGCCAGTTCGCGAATGTTGGTCAGTACGTCTTCAGGGCCTTCGGGGAAATTGACGACCATGGGCGCGATCAAACCGATCGACAGGCCGAAAATCTGTTCCGTGACCCAGGCAGGCGAAATGTAGGTCAGGTATTCGGTGCCCGGCGCGATTTCGATTGCCCCCATCACCCGCGAGCAATTGTCGAACAGGTAGCGATGGCTGATGACAACGCCCTTGGGTTTTCCCGTGGTCCCCGAAGTATAGGACAGCAAGGCGGTATCGTCCGCCCGTCCACGTTTTACGTGTTCTTCAAATCTGGCGGGTTCCTTGGCGTGGATCTGACGCCCTGCCGCGCTCACACTTTCAAACGAATGCAACAGGGGATGATCATAGCCCCACAGACCGGAATCGTCCCAGTAAACGACCGCCAGGGCGCCCGAGTACTTGCCCGCAATCTCGATGCATTTATCGACCTGCTCCTGATCCTGCGCCAGAAAAACCCGCGTTTGCGAGTCTTCGGCCAGATACAGAATCTCTTCAGCGTTTTGATCCGGATAGACAGACAGGACTTTGCCGCCTAACGACTGGACGGCGTATTCAGCCCAGAAATGTTCGGGTTCGTTTTCGCCGATCATCATGACGGATTCGCCAGCCGACAAGCCCAGGTTCTCCAACCCGAGAGCCAGGGCGCGAACCCTGTCAAGAACATCGGCCCAGGTGAATTCACGCCAGATGCCCAGGCGCTTGTGCCGTTCGGCGAGGTTGGTCGGTGTGGATGTCGCTCGCGCGAGCAAAACCTGCGGCAGGGTTTCGCCATGTGTCACTGCTGGGTCCGAAAAGACCATTGCTGTCCGTTGTTTGACCATGCCGCTACCCCAGATATGCCTTTATGACAGCCGGGTCCTTCTGGATTTCTTCCGGGGTGCCTTCGGCGATGACCCGCCCGAAATCCAGCACCACGATCCGGTCGGCAAGGTCCATCACGACGCCCATGTCGTGCTCCACCAGAACTACCGGAATCTTGCGCGCCTCGCGCACATCGAGAATGAAGCGCGCCAGGTCTTCTTTTTCCTCCGAGTTCATGCCGGCCATCGGTTCATCCATCAGCAGGATCGACGGTTCCTGCGCCAATGCACGGCCCAGATCGACACGCTTGCGCAACCCATACCCCAACGTGCCCACGGGCCGGTTGCGGATTGCCTCGATCTCGAGAAAATCGATGATCTCCTCTGCGGCTTCACGATGTTCCGATTCCTCGCGCATCACGGGACCGAACTGGAAAAAGGCCTGGACTACATTCGATTTCATCAGCATGTGGCGGCCGATCATAATGTTTTCCACCACCGTCTGCCCGGCAAAAAGATGGGTACCCTGAAACGTCCGCGCCAGTCCGCGCCGGGCGATCTGGTCAACACGCAGGCCGGTCACGTCCTGCCCGGACAATTCGACACGGCCCTTCTGCGGACGGTAGAAGCCCGCAGTCACGTTCAGAAGTGATGTTTTTCCGGCACCATTCGGACCGATAATTGCAAGCAATTCATCGTCGGCCACGGAGATGCTCACATCGTCGAGCGCCGTCACACCGCCAAATTTCAAAGTTGCACCACGCACCGCAAGCGGTGACGATACGTGCCCGTTATTCGTGGTCATGTTGCGGCCCGTGCTTTTCCCCTACACTTCATGGAGGCGCGCATAGCCTGACCGCACGGTTTTGCATTGGTCAAACGTTTTCCTCGCATCGTTCCTCCTCTCACCTCTTAATGCAGAGGATCGCCTGGTCCATTCACCAAGTCTCTGCGCGAAGCCTAACAGATGTTAGAAAATTTGGTCAACAACTGAATTCGCTACCGAAGAAAACCGATCAGACAGCCGTGTACTCTGCGGAAAAGCTTCGAAGACCCTTTTGATCCTGACACCAGACTGTCCCGGAGATGCCGGTCCCTTCATTGTGCAGTTGCAATTCGCAGGGCAGGTTGAGTGGCGCGAGGCCGCGGAACGAAAACCGATGCGGCGATGTTTTCAACGCATCCGCCGCCAGGTTCAAAAGCAGCGTCGCCTGCAATGGGCCATGCACAACAAGTCCGGAATAGGCTTCGGTTTCGGTGGCGTAGATGTGGTCATAGTGAATGCGATGGGCATTGAACGTCAGCGCCGAATAGCGAAACAGCAGAACAGGATCCGGTGTCAGGGTCGATCTGAGCGTCGTGGGGTCACCCGCGTCAGATGCGCTCTCGGCCGTGCGGGGGGCGGAAATCTCACGATAAACGATCGTTTGCTGCTCCCGGATACAAAGCCGGTTGCCACTCAGATACTCATGTTCGACGGTCACAAAGACCAATGGTCCACTACGGCCCTGCTTGGCCATAATATCCCTGATCGACGAGCGTCGGGTGATGGTTTCGCCGGTTTTCAGCGGCGCGATATGCGAAACATCGCCGCCGGCCCACATCCGGGCGGGCAGCGGAACAGGGGGCAGAAATCCACCCCTCGCGGCATGGCCGTCTTCTGACAGGGCGGTAGCTGGCACGGTATCAAGGGCAATGCACCAGTGAATTCCCAGCGGGACATCGCCCGCTCCGTCCCAAAGATGCGGACCGAGCGTGGCGCGGAATTTGTCGATCAGCCCCTGCGTCAGAACATCTTCCTTAGTCTCGGTGCGTCCCAGCCAGGGCGCCAGCGCGTCAAGGTCGATCTCACCCATAACCCTGGCCTTCAGAACGATCTTGGCATGCCGAGGATATGTTCTCCGACATATGACAGGATCAGGTTGGTCGAGATCGGGGCGACCTGATAGAGGCGCGCCTCGCGGAACTTGCGCTCGACATCGTATTCCCGTGCGAAACCGAAGCCGCCATGGGTCTGGATGCAGGCATTGGCCGCTTCCCAGCTGGCCTCCGAAGCCAGCAGCTTAGCCATATTCGCCTGTGCTCCGCAATCCAGCCCAGCATCGAACCGCCTGCAGGCTTCAAAGCGCATCAGATTGGCGGCCTCGATGTTCACATAGGACCTGGCGATAGGGAATTGCACGCCTTGGTTCTGGCCGATGGGACGGTCAAAGACCACGCGGTCACCGGCATAGGCGCGGGCCTTGTCGACGAACCAGTATCCATCACCGATACATTCCGCCGCAATCAGGGTCCGTTCGGCGTTCAGCCCGTCAAGAATATGGTAAAATCCGCGCCCCTCGGTGCCGATCAGGTTCTCGGCGGGGATTTCCAGGTTGTCGAAAAACACTTCATTGGTTTCGTGGCCGGGCATATTGGCGATGGGGCGGACCTCCATCCCGTTGCCGATGGCCTCTTTCAGATCGACCATAAAGATCGACAGGCCCTGCGACTTTTTCTTGACCTCGTTCAGCGGCGTGGTGCGTGCCAGCAGGATCATCAGGTCGGAATGCTGGATACGGCTGATCCAGACCTTCTGGCCATTGATCTCATACCGGTCACCCTTCTTGACCGCGGTGGTCTTCAGTTTGGTGGTGTCGGTCCCGGTTGTCGGTTCGGTCACGGCCATGGATTGCAGGCGCAACGCGCCGCTGGCAATACCGGGCAGGTATTTCTGCTTTTGCTCCTCCGAACCGTGCCTGAGAAGCGTGCCCATGTTATACATCTGCCCGTGGCAATGGCCCGCGTTTCCGCCGCAGCGGTTCACCTCCTCCATGATGATCGAGGCTTCCGTCAACCCCAGACCCGAGCCGCCGTATTCCTCTGGGATCATCGCGGCAAGCCAGCCCTCGCGGGTCAGCGCATCGACGAATTCCTCGGGGTAGGTTTCGTCTTCGCCGAACTTTCGATGATATTCCGGCGGGAACTGCGCGCAAAGCGCGCGAAGGGCATCGCGCAGATCGTTGTGCGTGTCAGGGGCTGACGTATGCATCGCTTACTTCGCTCCCGGGCCGGAGGTTTCGAGAATCTCTTCCTCGGCGCGCTGCCAAAGCTCATAGGAAATCGGGTTTTCGCTCTCTTCGAGGATATGACCGACCAGGCCGATGGCGCGGGCCATGACGCCAAAGCCCCGCACGATCTTCCAGGGGAAGCCGAATTCACAGCAAATGGCTCCGATCGCACCAGTGGCGTTAATCGGCAGCATCTTACCCGATTTTTCTTCGGCAACGGCCTGAATCTTCTGGATCAGCTCGATGTATTCGCCGGACTTTCCGTTCTCGGCGGCGATCTGGAACAGGCGCGGGGTGCGCGGATCGACGGGCTTGTGCACCGGATGGCCCAGCCCCGGCACGATGGCCTTGCGGGCGCGGAATTTCTCCACGGTTTCCACCGCGAGCGCATCAAGATCGGCACCGGTACCCAACTTGTCCTGTGGCAGTGCCTCGTGAAGCATTTTCGAGGCACCTTCCATAGAACCGACAAAGACGGTGCCCAGCCCACACAAGCCAGCCGCCACAGCCGCCTGAAGCGATTCCGGCGCCCCCATGTAAGTCATCCGCGCCGCCAGGGCCGAAGGCGTGATGCCATGTTCGACCAAAGTAATGACGATGGCGTTGAACACCCGGCTTTCCTCGGGTGTGGCCTTGCGGCCTGTCAACTGCAGGAACGCCAGATCGCCGAGGTTCATGTGGCCCAGGATCTCGTTGGGCAGGTCAAGCCCGCGCACGCTGATCTTGTCAGGGGTGCTCCAGGCAATGTCAGAGCTGATTTTTTCTTTGCGTTTTCCCATTATACCGGATCCCACGAAAAGACTTCCGCCGAAACTTCGAGCGGCGTGAACTGCGATTTGAGCGCGGGAATGGCGCGCTCGGCGATTTCATCGGCGGTCCAGCCATCACCGGAATGAACCGACCGCACCGGGCGGGGCTGGTTGAACAGGAAGATCTCGTTCTTGCGAACCGCAAATATCTGCCCTGACACGTCAGCCGCGCGGTCGCTCATCAGGAAACAGGCCATCGGTGCAACCTTGGCCGGTGTCATCTCCTTGATCTTTTCGACCCGTGCCACCTGTTCCGGGGTGTCGGTCTTGATCGACGAGATCATCCGGCTCCAGGCGAAGGGCGCGATGCAGTTCGAACGCACGTTCCACCGCTTGAGGTCAAGCGCCACCGATTTCGAGAAGGCCGCGATGCCCAGCTTTGCCGCCGAGTAATTCGCCTGCGCCAGATTGCCGATCAGCCCCGAGGTCGAGGTCATGTGCACCAGAGCACCGCCCTCTTGTTCGCGGAAATAATCGGCCGCTGCACGGCTGGTGTTGAAGGCGCCATAGAGATGGACCTTCACCACCGCGTCGAAATCCTCGTAGGTCATCTTGTGGAAGTAACCGTCGCGCAGGATGCCGGCGTTGTTCACCACCGCGTCGATGCGGCCGAATTCCTTGACCCCGGCCTCGACCATCGCGCGCGCGGCGTCCGGATCGGTGACGTTGCCGCCATCGGCGATCGCGTTGCCCCCGGCGGCCCTGATCTCTTCGACGACTTTCTGCGCCGCAGTTTCGGTCTGACCGGTGCCTTTGAGGGACGCGCCCAGATCGTTGACCACAACGGCGGCACCTTCTGCGGCTGCCATCAAGGCGATGTCGCGCCCGATCCCACCGCCGGCCCCGGTGACCAGAACCACCTTTCCGTCAAGTGCTTTTGTCATCTTCTTGCTCCCTCAGCGTGACTTGCGGTATTTGTCCAACCCGCCGGTGTGCATGACCCGGCCCATGAGCGGCACACCGATGATCTCTTCTGCTTTGACCGCCGCTGCGATCAGCTTGTCCAGATCAATGCCGGTTTCGATGCCGAGCTCGTGACACAAGAACACTGCATCCTCGGTGCAGACATTTCCTGCGGCGCGCGCGTGGCCGTGGCCCGCGAAAGGACAGCCGCCAAGACCGGCGACGGAGCTTTCGAACATGTCCACGCCCATCGACAGGGCCGCATAAACGTTGGCGATCCCCAGCCCACGCGTATCATGGATGTGCATACCGATGCGCGCCTCGGGCGCCATTTCGCGCAGCGCGCCGATCATCCGTTTGACCGCCTCGGGGTTTCCCCAACCCATGGTATCGGCGACCACGAGGATCGGCACGGGGATGTTCTCTTCTTCGCACAGCTGAAGGATAAAGCGGAAATCGTCCAGGATGCGCTCTTGCGGGATGGGGCCTTCGAAGTTGCAGCCAAAGGCCGTCATCACATAGGCCGCGTCGACGGTATATCCTTCTTCCTTGTAAAGACGGACCCAGTCGCGTTGTTTTTCCCGCATCTCCGCCGAGGAACAATTGTTGTTCGATTGGGCGAATGCCTCGGAGGGATAGAACAGCAGGCGCGGGTCGATATCGACCTCATGCGCGGTCAGAGCCTTGCGAAATCCTTTGTCGTTCAGCCACAGCGAGGTGTAATTCACGCCCGGTTTGCGCTTGATACGCTGGAACAACTCGCCGGTGTCTGCCATCTGCGGCACGTATTTGGGGCTGACAAAGCTGCCGACCTGAATGCGTTTCAGACCGGTTTCGCTGAGCATGTCGATCAGTTCGATCCGCTCTTCGACCGGATAAATCTTCTTTTCGATCTGAAAACCCTCGCGCGGGCCTTCTTCACGAAATTCTACGAATTTGGGAAAGTCGCTCATTTCATCACTCCTCGGATGGCAGGATCTCGGCGATGACCTGGCCGCGATCGACCATGTCCCCATTCGAGACGGATATGTGGCTGGCGATCCCGGCCGCGGCCGCCCGGATCGAGATTTCGAGTTTCATGGATTCCATGACCGCGACCACATCGCCTTCGGCCACGCTCTGACCATCGGAGACCTTGATTTCGACAATCATGCCGGTCAGCGGAGAGGTCACGGCGCGATCCGCCGCGGCATCGCCGCCGGCAAAGGCAAGGGGCGCGGCGGGCCGAAAGACCAGGCGGCCTTCGTGCGTGTCCAGTTCGATCACGCCCGCGTGCAGGCGCGCGTCGATCAGATGGACGGTGTCGCCTTCGCCGACACGCCAACGGCCCGGGGTCAGTTCACGTGCCGACAGTGTCAGCGCCTCGCCTTTCTCCGAATGGACGGTGTACTTGGCGCCCGGTTTGACAGGGCCGATGCGCAGTTCTTCGGATACCTCGTCAGAATCGGTAAGCGTCACGCGCTGCCCCGCTTCAATCGCATCGCCGCCCAGTCCAAGCCGCCAGCCGGTAAAGGCATCACGGTTGGTCCAGGGATTGGCGTTTGTGTCACCGCGCGACTGGGTCACGAAGAGAATGGCAGCGGTCGCTTTCCACAGATCGGTGCGGGTCAGGCCGGGTGCCTGTGTCAGCTCATCCAGCCTGCCGTCGATCCAGCGGGTATGCACCTGCATCCGTTCGAATTCATGGTTTCGCGCCAGCGCCGTTAGAAAGGCGCGATTGGTCTCGACACCTTCGACCGCGACATGATCAAGCGCCGTGGCCAGACGTGCCAATGCGGTTTCCCGGTCGGGCGCGTGTACGATCAGCTTGGCGATCATCGGATCGTAATAGGGCGTGACGGCATCGCCTTCTTCGACGCCGCTGTCGATGCGCAGGCCCGATGGCAGGCTGAGCGTGGAGAGCGTGCCCGTCGACGGGGCGAATTGCATCGCCGGATCTTCGGCGTAAAGCCGCGCCTCGACCGCGTGGCCGTTGATCGTCAGATCGTCCTGCACCAGTCCAAGGCCCGCGCCTTCGGCAATCCGCAGGTGAAGCGCGACAAGGTCCAGCCCGGTGATCGCTTCGGTGACGGGATGTTCCACCTGAATGCGCGGGTTCACCTCAAGGAAAAAATACTCGTCCCCCGCGACCAGAAACTCGACCGTGCCCAGCCCGCGATAGTCCAGCGTTTCACCAAGGCGCACCGCGTCGCGCGCGATGTCGCCCATAAGCGTCCGGGGCAGACCCCAGGCCGGGGCTTCCTCGATGACCTTCTGGTGGCGGCGCTGAAGTGTGCAGTCGCGTTCGAACAGATGCACCACATGGCCTTTGCCGTCGCCTGCAATCTGCACTTCGACATGGCGTGCTTCGGGCAGGAAACGTTCCAGCAGCAGCCCTTCGGAGCCGAAAGTGGATTTCGCCTCGCGCAGTGCGCCTTCGATGTCCTCGACCAGCGTGGTTTCGTCGGTGACGAGCCGTTGCCCTCGCCCACCACCGCCGCCGACAGCCTTGAGCAGCACCGGCAGGCCCATTTGGCGCACCTCCTCGGCAATCTGCTCGGGATCGGACCGCGCACCTTCGGCGCCCGAAATCACCGGGACGCTGGCCGCCACGGCGGCCTCTTTGGCGCTGGCCTTGTCGCCGAAACGTTCAAGCGTTTCCGGCGTCGGCCCCATGAAGATCATGCCGGCGGCTTCGACCGCACGAGCAAAATCGGGGTTTTCGGCCAGAAAGCCGTAACCGGGATGGATCGCATCCGCGCCCACCGATTGCGCGGCGGCAATCACTGCGTCGATTTTCAGATAGCTCTCGGATGCAGGTCCGGCGCCGATACAGACCGACTTGCCGATCTCGCGGACATGCAGGGCATTGGCGTCGGCCTGCGAATGTATGCCGACAGGGGTGATACCCTTGGCCCGCGCAGTGCGCGCGATCCGGCAGGCAATTTCGCCGCGGTTGGCGATCAGAAGCGTTTTGATTTTCACGGTTCGCTCCTCACATCCTGAACACGCCGAAGTTGGTATCGACCTTGGGTCTGCGCGATGTCACATCCAGCATCAGCGCCATGACGTCACGGGTCTCACAGGGCTCGATCACGCTGTCGATCCAAAGGTTGGAAGCAAAATTATAGGCTCCCTGAAAATCTTCGTATTCCTTGCGGATCGGTGCCTTGAAGGCTTCCTCCTCCTCGGGGGTCCAGCTTTTGCCTTCGCGTTCGTTGATCTGCGCGCGAACCTGAGCAAGTACGCTGGCGGCCTGTTCCGGCCCCATGATCGCGGAGCGGCCCGTTGGCCAGGCGAACATCGCGTCCGGCTGGAACGGGCGGCCCAGCATGGCCAGGTATCCCGCCCCATAGGAGCCGCCGGTGATGATTGTGAATTTCGGCACCCGGGCCGAAGACATGGCCGTGATCATCTTCGCACCGGCTTTTGCGATGCCCATCTGCTCGACCTCGCGCCCGACCATGAAGCCGTTCACATCGGCCAGGAACAGCAGCGGAATATCACGCTGCACGCAGAGATTGATGAAATGCGTGGCCTTCAGCGCGGCTTCGACAAAAAGCACGCCTGTATTGGCGAGAATACCGACCTCGTGGCCATGGATGCGGCCCCAGCCGGTCATGATGGTGTCACCATAAAGCGGCTTGAATTCATGAAAGTCGCTGTCGTC
>NZ_LWEX01000053.1 GCF_001634885.1 Sulfitobacter sp. HI0040
TTGACGAAGCGCAACTCGGCCGCGCAATCGCGGCGACATTTGAACGGCGCGATACGGCCGTTCCGACAGAGACCCCAGATGCGTTGACGGCCGCGTTCAGTAAAGACGAAGCCAAGCAGCGCCAGTGGGCGGCTTTCAGTCGAGACGTTTCCTTCGACCCGGGACCGCTGCCACGCGTAGTTGAAACGTTGGCGGGATTTCTGATGCCGGCCGCGGTCACCGCAATGCGCCACAAACCGCAATCGAAAGACGACCAATCATGAACGGGAAGAAAGTGAATATCTATGCTTAGTCGGGGGTCCGTATGACGCCATTGAAAGCCACATATCCATGCCTCTGGCACCGTCGTGAACGATCAGTTTAAAGGTCTGTTCGCATGGGAAGATTACATCGCAGCATTGGAGGCAGCATCACCTAAAAATGAGACGCTGTCCGGGCTTTCTTTCGGATCATGTGTGCAGCCTCGATCCCGGCGATCGTTTTGGGCGGGACGCTTTAAGCTGTGAAAACTGTCCAAATTTTTGCCCGACCCCCGGTGTCAATTCTGCGTGGAAATCAACGCAATCGCGGCCAACCGCGCGCCGCATCTGTCACAAATGCTTAAAATTCAAGCACCCAAGAGCGCGCCCAAGCTGGCTTCCCCAAGGCTGATTTCATCAACAGAGTTACCCCCACTTTTTGGGGATAACTCTTGGGCAATAAATGGTGACGCGCTTGCAGAGCATCGTCATAGAACAGACCACCTGTTTTGTACCGGCTATAAGCATGACGTGTCTCGTAGATAGATCTCACCTGCGACCATGCCAACCTGCTCAAAATCTGTGAGCTCAGATAAAACCGCAGCAAACTGCGCTGGCTCCACTGCTAGGCTTTCCTGAATAACTTCCGGTGAAACCGCTTCCATCGGGCTGACAGCACCTCGTTTCTTCAATTCGTGCAGAATAGCTTGTTTCATCGAAAGTCTCCTCACTGGGCTTGCCCGGACAGTAAATGATCCGCACATCTATACCCACATACCGCATCAGATGAATGTAACAACGTGACCGCAAACCCGTGAGTTCGCCGGTTCCAAACACACGCGCTCTCAAAGCGCACCTCGCCCGATGGATGTTATAAAGCACGGCTCCCCCTAAGCAACCCGTTGAACGATCGACGCCAGCCCATATGGGCCGCTTCATCGGGCAATCGCAGATTGGAAAGCCGTTCATCCCGCGTCAGTCATTTCTAACCCGTCACGCAGTTGACCTCTTCCTCACCCATCAACATAACGATGGAACACGCCCCGCGCGCCTTCATGCTTCGATATCAGCAGCGAACCGCAATTCACGCAATGGACGTACCCGGCGTATGGAAGCTTGATAGATCTCATGTCCTTTGTAGGCATCGAGTGCTGCGGAATCCTCGAATTCGCCGTATACAACCACGTCGACTTCTTGGCTGATAGGATCGGACTTCCGGTTCGCTGTCACTTCCAACTTCAACGCATGGGGAATCCCTTTCAGGATAGAAAGCCCGTCTAAAATGTCCGTGACGTCGCGTTCGGATTTGGCAGTAAAAAAGACGATGTGCCGGATCAATTTCTTTGTCCTTAGGTGAAGGTCATGGAAGCCTCTTTTGCACTTACAGCTTTGCAGAGGCAAGCACGCCGGTTTCTTCCAAAACCCGCCGGAGCAACCCAACAGGTGGAACCACGACCTATGGGTACGCGATCATTCGGATCGTGCCACCGTTACCCGCTTGCCCTTACGTAAGCCGCCCCCTAAACATCCCACCACCGGAAATCTCAACGTTGCCGGTTAGACCGCACTGCCCGGAATGGGCTGTAATAACCCGAGGATATTTAGCACTTGCTTGATCAGACCGCGCTGCGCACCGAACTTGCCCATCACTACGATCTTGCCCCATCCGCCGAACTGGCCGCGGCGCATGCCGGGATTTACAGCAAGATGGAGCGGGTGATCTCGCCGCCCGACTGGGCGATCTTCGCCCCCTATGTGGTCGCGATCAACGCGTTGAAGAAACAGCGCAATGCAGTGATCCTGGCCCACAACTACATGACCCCCGAGATCTACCACGGCATCGCCGACGTTGTCGGCGACAGCCTGCAACTGGCGATCGAGGCAACAAAGGTCGAGGCCGATGTCATCGTGCAATGCGGCGTGCATTTCATGGCCGAAACGTCAAAAATACTGAACCCGTCCAAAACCGTGCTGATCCCTGATATGGAGGCAGGCTGTTCTCTGGCCGAAAGCATCACGGCAGACGGCATCGCACAGATGCGCGCGCAATATCCCGGTGCGCCTGTGGTCACCTATGTGAACACCACCGCAGAGGTCAAAGCCGCGTCAGATATCTGTTGCACCTCGTCCAATGCCGCGCAGATCGTCGCGGCACAGCAAAGCGATACGGTGATCATGACGCCGGACAAATATCTGGCGCAGAACGTCGCCAAACAGGTGCCACACAAACGCATTGTCTGGTGGGATGGCGCCTGCATCGTGCATGAACGTTTCACCGCGCAGGATCTGAACGATTTCCGCACATACAACCCCGACACCCGCATCATCGCGCACCCGGAATGCCCACCCGATGTCGTGGAAGCCGCGGATTTTTCGGGCTCAACCAGCGGCATCATCGCTTATGTGGAACGCGAACGCCCCGCCAAAGCAATGCTGGTAACCGAATGCTCAATGGCCTCGAATATTTCCGACAGCCTGCCGGACGTAGACTTCGTGGGGCCATGCAACATGTGCCCTTACATGAAAAAGATCACACTCGAAAAAGTGCTGTGGACCCTGCACACAATGCAGGGGGCGGTCGAAGTGGATGCTGCCGTGGCAGACAAGGCGCGCATCGCCGTAGAGCGCATGATTGATCTGTCCCGGCAGTTGGCCTGCTGATCGCATGAAGCGTATCAACACGGGTCGCGTTGTCATCGTCGGCGCGGGGCTGGCAGCGCAATATGCAGCGCTGCATCTGGCACCGCGCCCGGTGTTAATGATCTCGCCAGAACCGTTGGGACAAGGCGCATCCTCGGCCTGGGCGCAGGGCGGCGTGGCCGCAGCGATGCATCCGGCAGACAGCGCCGCCGCCCATGCCCGCGACACGGTGCAGGCTGGGGCAGGTACGGTGGACGCGCGGGTCGCGCAAGCTGTGGCCGACGAGGCGCGGATGCATATTCTGGACCTGACTGAACTTGGCACCATCTTCGACCGGACTCCCAAAGGTGGATACGTCATGTCGCGCGAGGCGGCGCATTCCTTTGCCCGCGTGGTACGCGTGCGGGGCGATCAGGCCGGGGCCGAAATCATGCGCGCCCTCACCGCACAGGTGCGCGCCGCCCCACATATTCAGATCCTGGAGGGTGTGATGGCCACCGGCCTTGAAATGGCGAACGGCGCCGTGTGCGGCGTCGAGGTGGTACACTGTACCAACGGTCAATCCGCGCCCTGCCTGATCCGTGGGGCCGCCGTGTTGCTGGCAGGGGGCGGTTCTGGCGGACTGTTCGGGCTGACAACCAATCCGCCGCGTGTGCGCGGCCAGGTGATCGGCATGGCAGCACGCGCGGGTGCGGTGATCGCCGACGCCGAATTCGTGCAGTTTCACCCCACGGCCATCGACTGCGGCCTGGACCCCGCCCCATTGGCCACCGAGGCCCTGCGGGGCGAAGGTGCCATCCTGGTCAACCGCCACGGCATCCGGTTCATGCAAGAGGCCCACCCCGACGCCGAACTGGCCCCGCGCGACATCGTGGCCCGCGCGGTCTTTGCCCAATCGCAGGCCGGACTGGCCCCGGCGTTGGACACACGCGCGGCCTTGGGCGCACGATTGTTGCGGGACTTTCCCGCTGTCGCCGCCGCCTGCCAACAATCGGGACTGAACCCGCTGGTCACTCCGATCCCCGTGGCAGCCGCCGCCCATTACCACATGGGTGGCGTTGCCACCGATGCGGCGGGTCGCACATCGCTGGAAGGACTTTGGGCCTGCGGCGAGGCGGCCTCGACCGGATTGCACGGTGCGAACCGGCTGGCATCGAATGGTCTGCTCGAAGCCTTGGTCTACGGGCGGCGCGCAGCGGTTGACATGGATGCCGTCCTTGGGCCTGTTCCAACGAAACAGGCGGCTGTCTCCTTGCCTGATCTGCCGCCCGCAACAGCACCGCGCAGCGACCTGGTGAACCGGCTACGCCAAACGATGACGCATGGCGCAGGCGTGATCCGCACGGCCCAAGGGCTACAGCGGACCCTGAACGAGATCGCCACAATCGAAGCGGACCAACCCGATTGCACCGCCTTGGCAAATATGACCGCAACCGCAACGCTGATTACGACCGCCGCGCTGAACCGGCGCGAAAGCCGCGGGGCGCATTTCCGGTCTGACCATCCCGACTGCGACGGCGCAACCGGCGCGCGTTCCTTTCTCACACTCACCCAAGCGCGTTACTCCGCGCCACTGGAGACGACATGACCCAAGGCCCCCTGCCCGACCTCATTCTTGAACCGTTGGTCCGCGCCGCATTGATGGAAGACCTAGGCACCTATGGCGACATCACCACGCGCACGGTGATCCCCGCTGATACACGCTATACCGCACGCTTGAATGCACGCGCAAACGGTGTGCTGTCAGGCACACAAATCGCGGCGCTGGCGTTCCGGCTGATTGACCCAGCACTAAAGGTCACCGCCCACAAAAGCGACGGCGACAGCATCGCGTCGGGTGATTTGCTGATGCAGATCGAAGGCCGCGCCGCATCTATCCTGTCGGCCGAGCGGGTGGCGCTGAACTTTGTCGGCCGTCTTTCGGGCATCGCCACTTTGACCGCCAGCTTTGTGGCCGAGACAAAAGGCACCGCCACGCGCATCACCTGCACCCGCAAAACCACGCCAGGTTTGCGGCTGGTCGAAAAGCAGGCCGTGCTGCACGGCGGTGGGTTCAATCACCGGTTCTCCCTCTCGGATGCGATCATGATCAAGGACAACCACATTGCCGCTGCGGGCGGTATCCGGACTGTGTTGCAAGCCGTAAAGGCCCAGGCGTCGCATATGGTCAGAACCGAAATTGAAGTCGACCGGCTCGACCAGTTGCAAGAGGTGCTGGACGAAGGCGGCGCGGACGTGGTCCTGCTGGACAACATGGACACGCTAACCTTGCGGGATGCTGTCAAGATCAATGCCGGTCGTCTGGTGCTAGAAGCCTCGGGCAACATGCGCATCGACCGCATCGCCGAGGTCGCAGCGACCGGCGTCGATTACATCTCGTCAGGGGCGCTGACACATTCCGCACAGACAATCGACATCGGATTGGACTTCTAATCTGCAAACTCACCGCACTGTTAGCGCAATAATATTACGCTGCGCTTGCAAAGCACCCCAGGGCCTCTTAGTGAGTTGCCCTAACGTAAACTTTGGATGTTGAAATGAGCCGACCTGCACAGATCAAAGCGTTGAACGCCGCCGATATTCTTGCCCGCAAGGGCGCGACGCCCCTGGTTTGTCTGACCGCCTATACCACACCTGTGGCAAAACTCGCGGATGAACACTGCGATCTTGTGTTGGTGGGCGATAGTGTGGGGATGGTGCTGCACGGTCTGACCTCAACCCTCGACGTGACCATGGAAATGATGATCCTGCACGGGCGCGCGGTGGCGCGGGGCATCACACGGGCCTTGATGGTGATCGATATGCCTTTTGGCAGCTACGAAGAAAGCTCGGCCCAAGCGTTTCGCAACGCCGCACGGCTGATGGCTGACACCGGCGCCGGTGCCGTCAAGCTTGAAGGCGGGCGGCACATGGCCGATACGATCCGGTTCCTGACCGAGCGAGGCATCCCCGTGATGGCACATATCGGGCTGACCCCGCAGGCGGTAAACGCCATTGGCGGCTACAAGGTGCAAGGCCGTGGAACAGATGCAGCGCGTATTCGGGACGACGCCCAAGCCGTTGCGGATGCCGGTGCGTTTTCTGTGGTTCTGGAAAAAGTCCCGGCCGCCTTGGCCGACGAAATTACGGCCCAAATTGCCATCCCCACGGTCGGTATCGGGGCGTCAGCTGGGTGCGACGGCCAGATCCTTGTGATTGATGACATGCTGGGACTGTTCGACGCCTTCAAGCCGAAATTCGTCAAACGCTATGCCCATCTGGCCGCTGATGCATCTACAGCCATTGAAACCTATGCCGCTGAAGTCCGCGCGCGCACCTTTCCTGCCGCCGAGCACGTATTCACTGACCAAGGAACCGCCTCATGAAAATTATCCGCCGTAAATCCGAGTTGCGTGACCTGACCAACACCTGGCGCCGAGCGGGGGATACGATTGGTGTGGTCCTGACGATGGGTGCGTTGCATGATGGACACCTGAGCTTGGTCAAAGCCGCCCACAGCCGCGCCGACCGCGTCATCGTGACAATCTTTGTCAATCCGCGTCAGTTCAACAACCCCGAAGACCTGGCAAAATACCCCAAAACCGAAGACAATGACGCCCGCATCCTCGGGCCACTTGCGATTGACGTGCTCTATATCCCCGAGCCCGAGGAAATGTACCCCACAGATTTCTCCACGACGATTTCCGTGTCCGGTGTCAGCGCCGGACTGTGCGGCGGCGACCGGCCCGGTCACTTCGATGGCGTGGCGACCGTCGTGACCAA
>NZ_LWEX01000054.1 GCF_001634885.1 Sulfitobacter sp. HI0040
TTCCGCCACGAAGGTGCGCGGCCAAGGCCATTGACCCAACTCGCGCAGCGAAGCTTCGTCGATATCCACCACATGAACGGGGGCAGCGGGGTCGCGGGTGCGGGGGGCGGCGCGCTGGTAGCTGTCAAAGACCGCGTTGCGCAGCGTCTTCACGAAGGGCGGTGCCATGATCAGCAGCAATGCCATGGCAAGCGTCACGGCGAGGCCTGTCAGCCAGATTGTCAGTCGCGGCACATGGACCCCCGTGTTTTACCGGGGGTATTTCAACGGGCAAGTCCCTGCATGGCAAGAAAAAACTGCCCGGCGAATGGTGTTCGGGGCGGCCATTGCGCGGTATTGGACCGCTCCGTTGGCCGCCTCGGCGTCAGGCGCGGCGGCGTCCGCCTGTGCGGCCTGCGCGGCCCCGGCCTTCGTGGCCGGCCTTCGGCGCCACCTTGTTGAACTTGATCCACTCTGTCCCATGGGGGTCGCGGTCGAACAGGAAGTTGGCGGCGCGGATGGCCTCCATCTCCTTGCCGGCCTTCGGCTTGGTGGAGCCGAAGTTGAACAGCTGAAGGAAGGTTTCATCGTCCATGCCTTCGGGCAGAACGACACCGGCGGCTTCCACCTCGGCGCGTTTTTCGGCGATCTTGGCGGCGTTGAGCGGGACAGCTACCGGATTCATGATGGCGCTGGTCATCCCCGCCCCCATGGCCATGGGCAGGAAAGCATTGTTGATCCCGTGGCGGTTGGGCAGCCCGAAGGAGATGTTCGAAGCACCGCAGGTCGTGTTGACGCCCAGTTCCTCGCGCAGGCGGCGCACGAGGGTAAAGACCTGATGACCGGCCGTGGCCATGGCGCCGATCGGCATGACCAGCGGATCGACGACGATGTCATGGGCGGGAATGCCGAAATCCGCCGCACGCTCCACGATCTTCTTGGCCACGGCGAAGCGCACGTCCGGGTCTTCGGAGATGCCCGTGTCGTCGTTGGAGATCGCCACGACCGGCACATTGTATTTCTTGACCAGCGGCAGGACGAGTTCGAGCCGCTCTTCCTCTCCGGTGACGGAGTTGAGCAGCGGGCGGCCTTCGCAGGCTTCGAGCCCCGCCTCAAGCGCGCCGGGAACGGAGCTGTCGATGCAGATCGGCACATCGACGACCGATTGGACGACCTTGATCAGTTCGGGCATCAATGTCGGTTCGACGAAGTTGTTGTCCGCATAGCGGGGGTCTTCGGCCATCTTGTTGGAAAAGACCGCACCGGAGTTCACGTCGAGCACGGTGGCCCCCGCCGCGACCTGGGCGATGGCATCGGATTCCACGCGGCTGAAATCGCCGCGTTCCAGTTCTTCGGACAGGATCTTGCGGCCCGTCGGGTTGATCCGTTCGCCGATCACGCAAAAGGGCTGGTCGAAACCGATGATCGCGGTTTTCGTTTTGGATTCGACGACGGTTCTTGTCATGTGCGGTCAGTCCTTCAGGATGCGTTGGCCGGGGCGGCGGAGCGACCGCCGTTTTCCATGGCCCAGTTGGCGTTGGTCTTGATGCCGCCCAGCGGAAAGAAGTGGACGTGCGTGATGTTGAAATCCGGGTTCTCGGCCTTGTAGGCCGCCAGCTCGTTGATCACATCTGTCGGCTCGTAAGGCAACAGCAGCTTGGTCACGTCCATCGCACGTTTCTGCAATACCTTCAGCGAGGGGCCGACGCCACAGGCAATGGCGAACTTGATCAGCGTCTGCAGTTTCGCGGGGCCCGCGATGCCGATGTGAATGGGCAGGTCGATGCCTGCGAACTTCAGGCTGTCGGCCCATTCGATGATCGGCTGCGCCTCGAAGGCGAACTGGGTGGCGATGGCCATCTTGGCATCGGTGCGTTCGGAAAAGCCCTGCTTCCACTTCAACGCGTCGTCGACCCGCAGGCGGGTGCCGTCGGTATCGATGTCGCGGTTCCCCTCGGGGTGCCCGGCCACATGCAGCCGCTCGAACCCGTGCTTGTCGAAGAGGCCCGTTTCCATGAGCTGCATGGAATCCTCGAAATCGCCGTGGGGCGTGGCCACGCCGCCGGCCAGCAGCAGGGCCTGGCGCACATCCGCTTCGCCCTGATACATGGCGATCCAGTTTTCCAGCGTGGCGCGGTCCTTGATGATACGCGCCGGGAAATGCGGCATGACCTTGTAGCCATCCGCGTTGAGGCGTTTTGCGGTGGCGACCATGTCCTCGATCGGCGTGCCCTCGATATGGGCGATATAGACGCGGGTGCCTTCGGGCAGCAGATCGCGGAAATTGTCGACCTTTTCGGCGGTGCGGGGCATCACCTCGATCGAGTAATCCTTGAGGAAGGCCTCTACCGCGGCGGTGGGGGCCTCGGGCGCGGGGGTTTCCTTGCGGCGGAAGTTGAGCAAAGACATGATGTTATCCCTGAATGTGGTCATCGGGCCTTCAGGCCCATCCGTCGTTTTCGATCAGTTTGCGAATGCGGTCGCGGTCGTATTCGGCCTCGATGCGGGACACTTCCGCATCGGCCACGGCTGCGTCGTCGGTGCCCGGTACCTCGACCGGCTCGGCCTTGCGCCATTCGGCGAGATAGGCATCGCTGTCGCGGGCGTTCACCTTCATGGCGGCACGGTCGATGGCCTGTTCGAACCGTTCGGGCAAGGCGCGCTTGGTGCCCCGGCGGCCCTTGCCGACGATGACCTGCGCGGGAATGTCGCGCCAGTAGACGATTGTAACTTCGGGCATGGATGATTCCCCGTTCGCGCCGTTTGGCCCTGTCTAAGTGAAGCACCGTTCCCCCCGGTGCCGGTTTTCGACGAAACGGGGTACGGTAACGACTTGGGGTCGTTTTCGCACAATGGTGCGGGGAAGGGCAGACCCCCTGTCGCGAAACCCGGCTGCGACAACTCGCGACGCTTGCGTGAAAGCCCCTGAACCATTACCTTGAAGCCAACTCGATATGAAAGGCGCGAACCATGGCGCCAAAGCGTCCCAGAGGTGCGGGCGCGCTCGACTTCACAACGGCTCTGAGCCCCGCGCCAGTTCCGTCCGGATCGAAAGAGCTTTACGCAGCCCTGGATCTGGGCACTAACAGCTGCCGCATGTTGATCGCCCAGCCTAGGGGCAGCGGTTTCCATGTGGTCGACAGTTTTTCCAAGTCCGTCCAGTTGGGGGCGGGGCTGGAAAAGACCGGGCGCCTGTCGCGCGGATCGATGGCGCGCACCATACAGGCACTGCGCATCTGTCAGCAGAAATTGCGGCGTAACAAGGTCAGACGCATGCGGCTGGTCGCCACCGAAGCCTGCCGCCGTGCGTTGAACGGGGCCGATTTCATGCAGCGGATCCAGCGTGAAACGGGCCTGCGGCTCGATATCATCAAGCCCGAGGAAGAGGCGCGGCTCGCGGTCATCTCCTGCGCGCCCCTCGTCAGCCAAAAGACGGAAAACCTGCTGGTGGTCGACATCGGCGGCGGCTCGACGGAGCTTGTCTGGATCGACATCCGGCATGTGCCCAAGGCGGACCGCGCGCAATCCATCATGCGGCTGCATACCGGGTTCAAGCAGGCGGTATCGGACATTCCGGCGGCCAAGGTGGTGGACTGGATTTCGGTCCCCCTCGGGGTTGCTACCTTGCGTGACCAGTTTTCCGACGTAGAGGACGACGCCGCGCGCTTTGCCTTGATGAGCTGGTTTTTCGAAGAGAACCTCGCCGATTTCACACCCTATCAGTCGGCCCAGCCGCAGGAGCGGTTCCAGATCGTCGGCACCTCCGGCACCGTGACGACCGTCGCGGCGAGCCATCTGGGGCTGAAGCGCTATGACAGGACCAAGGTGGACGGGCTGCGCATGACCAGCGCGCAGATCGACAAGGTGATCCATTCCTATCTGGCGATGGGGCCGGGCGGGCGGCGTGCCGATCCGCGTATCGGGCAGGACCGGCAGGCGCTGATCATGTCCGGGGCGGCGATACTTCAGGCGCTGATGCGCTGCTGGCCCACGGACCGGTTGAGCGTTGCCGACAGGGGCCTGCGCGAGGGGCTGCTCTACGCACAGATGAGCGCGGACGGCGTTCTCGAAGAAGGAAAGTACTGAGATGGCAAAGACGCCGGACGGCAAGAATACCTCGGGGCGCGGGCAGCGCGATCTCAAGGTCAAGGTGAAATCCGCGCGCGGGCGCAAGCTCAGCTCGACGCGCTGGCTTCAGCGGCAATTGAATGATCCTTACGTGAAGCGCGCGAAGGCCGAAGGCTATCGCGGGCGGGCGGCCTTCAAGCTGCTGGAACTGGACGAGAAGTTCCGCTTTCTCGTGCCGGGGGCCCGGGTCGTCGATCTGGGCGCGGCCCCGGGCGGCTGGTGTCAGGTCGCGGTGCCGCGGGTGAACGCGTTGGGGGAAAAATCCGGCAAGGCCATCGGCACCATCCTCGGCGTCGACCTGCAGGAGATGGAACCCATCGCGGGGTGCGAGCTGCATCAGCTCGACTTCATGGAGGATGACGCGGACGAGAAGGTGAAGGAATGGCTGGGCGGGAAGGCCGATGTGGTGATGTCGGACATGGCGGCGTCGTCCTCGGGGCACAAGCAGACGGACCATCTGCGGATCATCGCGCTCTGCGAGGCGGCTGCCTATTTCGCCTTCGACGTGCTGGACGAAGGCGGTACCTTCGTGGCCAAGGTGCTGGCCGGCGGGGCGGAGGGCGATCTGCAGAAGTTGCTGAAACAGCGGTTCGCCAAGGTTGCGAATATCAAACCGCCCGCCAGCCGGTCGGATTCTTCGGAAAAGTTCGTTGTCGCGACGGGGTTTCGCGGGGCCGACTGACAAAGGCGGTGCCCGCTTCACCCGGACTTAACGGTTACGCCATAGCCTGCGGGGAATCCCAGCAGCGCGGTATGGTTCCATGTGGCATTCGGCCTTTGTTCTACTCCTGATCATCAGCCTCGGCTGGTCCGGCCTTGCCCGGGCTGATGACCGTGCGGCGGCCGTGTTGGCCTATATTGATCGGGATATCCTGTCCTGGGTCGGGGATGCGCGCCTGTTGGCGGCCCTGCGGGGGGCCGCAGCCGGTCGAAGGGGGAGCCTGCCTGCGGCGGGCGCGCTGCTGTCGGCCCGGGTCGGCGCCGCCGGGGGGCAAATCCTCCACGCCTCCCTGCATGGCGCGGGGGGTGAGGCAATTGTTGTGACCGGATCGCGGAATTATATGGCGGGGCAAGGGCAAATCATCGACATACTTAGGAAGCGGGGCAAAACGCCCGTCATCGACGGCGCGAGATTGTCCCGCACCGCCATGGGTCCGGGGGGCATCCTGTCTTTCCCGGTGATCGACCCGGCGAATGGCCGGTTGCTCGGCTCTCTGCGCATCGCGATTGACGCGGGTGCTGCGCTAACCCTCGCGGCGCGAACGGGCGTCAGCTTGCCTCCGCCAATTCGGTGATCACGTCGAAGGCCGTTTGCACATCCGCCTCGGTACTGGTGAAGGCTCCGGCCTGAAACCGAAGCACCAGCTTTCCGTCCACCCGGGTCTGGGTCAGGTAAATCCGACCGTCGCTGTTGATCCTGTCGAGCAACCGCTGGTTCACCTCGTCCGCCGGGCCGCCGGGCAGATAGCGAAAGGTGAAGAGCGAGAGGATCGGCTCCGTCACAATCTCGAAGCCTTCCTGCGCGCGCAGCCGGTCCGCCAGCGTCCGGGACCATAAGACATGGTTGCGGATCATATCGCGGAGATCCTCCAACCCATGGGCCCGCAACAGAAACCATAGTTTGAGCGCCCGGAACCGCCGCCCCAGCGGCACGGACCATTCGGAATAGTCGATCACGCCATCGGCGCCATGGGTTCGTAGATATTCGGGGCGGATCGCCAGCGTTCGCACCAGATCCTCGGGCCTGCGCATGTAAAGGAGCGTGCAGTCGAACTGCGCGCCCAGCCATTTGTGGGGATTGACGACGACGCTGTCCGCGCCCTCCACCCCGTGCCAGAGCTCTCTGAACTCAGGGCAGATCATCGCCGACCCGGCCCATGCGGCATCGACGTGTGTAAACAGCCCCTCGGCCTTCGCCACGGCGATGGCGGCGCGCAGGTCGTCGCAGGCACCCGCCCCGGTGGCCCCGGTACAGAGCACCACGCCGCAGGGCAGATGCCCCGCCGCGCGGTCCGCCGCGATGGCGGCTTCCAGCGCCTCCACATCCATCGCCCGCCGGGAGCCTGTCACCGGGATCCGGATGAGGTTTTCGGCCCCGATCCCCGAAATCCAGACGGCGCGATCCACCGAGGAATGTGCCTCCTCCGAGACATAAACCCGCAGCCTCGGCCCCTCCGCCAGCCCCTTGGTATTGCCCGCCCATTCCAACGCGCGCTCGCGCATGGTCAGAACGGCACAAAGCGTAGCGGTGCTGGCACTGTCCTGAATGGCGCCTGTGAACTCCTCCGGCAGACCAAGCGCCTGCCGCATCCAGTCGCAGACGCGCGTTTCCAGTTCCGTCGCGGCGGGAGAGGTTTGCCAGAGCATGCATTGCGCGGCCAGTGCTGACACGTAGTATTCCGCCAGCACCGAAACCGGCGCGGCATTGGCGGGGAAATAGGCGAAGAAGCGGGGATGCTGCCAATGGGTCATGCCCGGCACGATCGTGGCTTCGAAATCGCCCACGATGGTTTCCAGATTTTCGGCCCTCTCAGGCGGGGAGGGCGGCAGGGCGGCCAGAATCTCCCCCGGGGTGACCTGGGCACGCACGGGACGCTCGCGCAGCGTTTCATGGTACCGCGCCGCCCATCCCGCCGCGCGCGCCCCCCATTCGCGAAAATCGGTCCAGTTCATCTAAATCTCCGGTCAGTTTGCTGGCGCAATCTGACCTTTCGCCGCGCCGAAGGAAAGGGACCGCCCGATCGCCGGGCTGGACCGCAGCACCTTTCGTCATAGCTCATGTCGAAATCTATCTCGCCGCGCAGGGGCCGGACCTTGAAGTGGGTTCGCGCGCGCGCCATCTGCTTTCAGCGACCGCCTTGGCCTCTGCGGACGCGTTTTCAATCCGGGGCCAGGGACAGTTGCATGGATTACCTTTTCGTCATCGGCGGGCTCGTCGGTCTTTTGCTTGGCGGTGAAATGCTGGTGCGCGGGGCTGTTGCCCTTGCCCAGCGGCTTGAAATCCCCCCGCTCGTCATCGGCCTGACCATCGTGGGTTTCGGCACCTCGATGCCGGAGCTCGTCACCTCTTTGCAGGCCGCGCTCGTGGGAGCGCCGGGTATTGCGCTCGGGAACGTGGTGGGGTCGAACACGGCCAACATCCTGCTCATCCTCGGTGTTTCCGCCGTGCTGGCGCCCGTGATCGTCGGCAGTGCGGCGTTCAAGCGTGACGGGGCGGTGCTGATGGGGGCGTCGCTGCTCTGTGTTGCCGTCGTGCTCTGGGGGCGCGTCGGCGCGGGCCTCGGCCTCGTGATGGTG
>NZ_LWEX01000055.1 GCF_001634885.1 Sulfitobacter sp. HI0040
CTTCAACCACCCGTTCATGTTCTGTGGCGGCAAGATGGCTGCGCCGCTGGCCGCCACAGAACATGAACGGGTGGTTGAAGGCGAGGATGCGGGCGACGACGCCCATCGGCTCGCGCAGGGTCAAGTTCACCCGGTTGGGGCCCATCGGGATGGTGTCGCCCTTCATCTCGGTCACGAGGCCCGCGAAGAACTCCATCTGCGTCGCGGCGATGGTCGCGTCGCCGCGCATCTCGGTATAGGGGTTGCCGCAATTTGCCGCGTCGATCATAGCCAGTTCGTCGCCATTCGCGCGTAGCAGGCGGGCGATTTCCTTGAGGATGCGCGCCCGCTCCAACGGCGCCACGTCGCGCCATTCCAAGAACCCCGCCTGCGCGGCGGCTACGGCGGCATCAACGTCATCGGCACCCGCATCGGCGACGCTGGCCAGCACAGCGCCGGTGCCGGGGTTCAGCGTGTCGGCACGACGGCCCGACAGCGGCGCGTGCCAGGCGCCGCCGTGGTAAAGGTCGGTCCGGGCGGGGAGAACCTGCTGCGGAGCGGGCGGGGTTTCATGCGGCATGGCCGGTCCCTCTGTCTGTCTTGGATTGAAAGGGGCGGCTCAGGCGTCCGACAGCAGTGCCAACAGGCGCTGGCCGGTCATCACTTCGCGCATGGGCAGCTTGGCGGCGGTGGCGTCGAGCTCGGTGTCGTAGCTCAGGCCCCGCCCATCCCAGAACCACCAGTAAACGATGTTGCCCTGCTTGTCGCGGATGGGCGTGCGGAAGGTCGGAAAGTCGCGATGCTCCTCGGGGATCTCGGCTTGCCCAAGGTTGGTGTAGGACGCGCCCGCGCGCTCCAGCGCGGTTTGCAGCGGGATCATCGCCACGAATTCCGTGGGTCCCCCCGCCAAGGCGGTCGCATCGCCCGCACCGCCTTCGTGCAGGCCCTTGATGGCGCGCACCACGGGCGGATAGCTCGCATGCAGATGGGTCAGTTGCACATGGGCCTTGCGGCCCGAGACGTCGATCTCGATCACGTCGCCGGGTTTGAAGTCGGTCATGGTATCCTCCTCACAGGCTGTAAGCTTCGTGCGTTGCCGGATGGAACAGTTCGTCGACCGCGACGCGGCGCGGCGACAGGCCCTGTGCGTGGTGATAGGACAGGAAACGGTCCAGCACGTGCTCGTTACCGGGCAGGCCGTAAGTCCAAGGGTCCGTCCCCATCAGGGCCTGCGCGCGGTTTAGGTTGTCTTCGACAAAGGGCATAGTGACCTTGGTGGCCGAGGTGTCCTGTAACGCCTCCTGCGCCAGCGCCTTGGCTTGCGAAAACCCTTTAAGCAGCGCGCCGGGCAGCCAGGGATGCGCGTCGGCGATGGACCGGCGGATGCCGAGCACGTGCATGATCGGAAAAATCTTCGTGCGGGAATAGAAATTTTCGGCCGCGCCCACGCTGTCGGAAAACAGCCGCCCCACATGCGGGTGCCCTTCGGCGAAACAGCGCGGCCAGCGCGGGCCGATGAAGCCGTCGATCTCGCCATCGGCCAACATCTGGTTCAGCGTCGCGCCCTCGGGCGCGGCGACGACCTCGACATCCGACGGCAGGTCGACCTTGATCTTCTCGGGGCGGCCGGGCGTGTCCATGCCGCCGCGCACCCAAGTCACGTCTGACGGTTTCACGCCGAAATCCTCCTCAAGGATGCCGCGCACCCAGACATTGGCCGACAGCTGATATTCGGCGATGCCGATGCGCTTGCCCTTCAGGTCCTCTGGCCGGTCGATCCTCTTGTCGGTGCGGATATAGACCGAGGTGTGGCGAAACGCGCGACTCAGGAACACCGGGATCGCCACGTAATGCGCGTCGCCCCGCGCGACCGAGATCGAATAGGACGACAGCGACAGTTCCGATACGTCGAAGGCCTGGTGCCGGAAGGCGCGAAAGAACATCTCTTCGGGCGACAGCAGCATCGGGATGGGATCGACGCCGTCGATCTTCACGCGGCCGTCGACGATGGCGCGGGTGCGGTCGTAATTGCCCATGGCAATCGAAAGGGAAATGTCGGTCAAGTCTGGGTCTCCTCGGTATCGATTCCGCATTGGCGGGTCAGGGTGACAGGTTGGCGCTGGTCGGCCGATGTCAGGATCGCGTGGCACACTTCAAGACTGGCACGGCCCCACCGCGCGGTCTGGGCGGGGGCGCGGCCTTCGCGCACCGCATCTACGAGCGCGTCAATGACGGGCTTGCGCGGCGCGGGGTCCAGCGGCGCCTTGATGAAGCTGCGCGCGTCGTCGCCGAACAACTCGACGCCGCCGGGCGACAGGCGCAAGTCGGCCCGGTCGCAGCTGATGATGATCGGCCCGAAATGCTCGTTCGCGTCGGGCACAGGCGGCTCGGCCCCCTCGCCATAGGTGCGGGTCTGTTTCAGCCGCGCCTCGGCGCCCGGATCCAGATCGCGCAAGGCGCGCCGCGCGGCGCCATACTTGGTCGGGTCCTTGCGCCCGCCCAGCTCCGCCACGTCATCCATCCAGATGTCGCTGTCGAAATGCGCGTAACCCGAATAGGTCAGGCTGGCGAAGGCGCCGCCCTCGAAATCCAGTATCGCGGTGTAGGCGCCCTCGGTCGGTCGCGCGGGGTCCCACGCGCCGGTCATGGCATAGACGCTGCGCGCCCGCCCGCCGCACAGCAGCCGCACGATGTCGATCTGGTGCACCCCCTGGCTGAACAGCACGCCGCCGCCTTCCTCGGTGCGCAATTCCTCGGGGCGGCGCGGACGGTAGAGGAAATCGGTATAGTTGAACGCCTGAACCATCCGGACGTGGCCGTGATCGCCCGACGCGATCATCCGACGCGCGAGCGCCACCGGCGGGTCGAAACTGTGGCTCGGCCCGACGATCAGATGCACTCCTGCGGCCTCCACGGCGGCCACCATGCGGTCGGCGTCCTTCATCGTCACGGCCAGCGGCTTGTCGACGAGGATGTGTTTGCCGCCGGCCGCCACGGCCGCGACGTGATCGCCATGCATCTGGTGCGGCGTAGCGATATAGACGGCCTCCAGCTCAGGGTCCGCGGCCAGCTCCTCGATCGTTGCATATCCGCGCCCGCCGAACTCGGCCACGAAGGCGTCGCGGCTTTCGGCGCGGGGGGCCGCGGCCGCCACCAGCCGCACGCGATCGTCGTTGCGAAAGGTGGGCAGCATCAGCATGAAGGCCCGGCCTAGCCCGACGACGCCAAGGCGCACCGGCTCAGAGGTCAAGAACCAGCTCCTCGCCACCCTTGGACCGGGACACGCAAATCATGATCGTGCCGTCCTTTTCGTGGTCCATCAGCACCATGTCGCGGTGATCGACCTCGCCCGCGATGAGCTTTGTCTTGCAGGTGCCGCAGGTCCCGCTTTCGCAAGAGCTGACCGTGGGCACGCCCGCGTCGCGGATCGCCTCAAGGATGGACCGGTCCTCGGGCACGGTCACGGTCTTGCCGGTCTTCGCGAGCTTCACGTCGAAGGCCACGTCGTCGGCGCGCACAACCTCGACGGGCTTGAAATCCTCGAAGATCACTCGTCCTTCGGGCCAGTGGCCGGAAATTGCCTCAATTTCTTCAAGCATCGGCGCGGGGCCGCAGCAATAGACCTTCATATTCTTCGGCACTTCGAACTCGTCCCAGAAATCGAACACCTCATCGGGGTCGCCCCCATCGTGGTGAATGGTCAGATTGTCGCCGAACAGTTCGGTCATCTCCTGCAGATATGCCGTGTCCCCGGCGGTGCGGGTGCAGTAGATCACGCGATACGGCTTGCCCTCGCGCGCCAGATGTTGGCCCATGGCATAGATCGGTGTCACGCCGATGCCGCCCGCGATCAGCAGGTAATCGTCGGCCTCGGTCAACTCGAAGGTATTCTCCGGCGGGCTAACTCGCATCTCGGTGCCCTCGGTAGCCCCGTCATGCATAGACGCCGACCCGCCGCGCGAGTTGGCCTCGTGCTTCACGGCGATGACGTATTGCTTGGGCGCATCGCCGTCGTTGACCAGCGAATAGCGGCGCATGGCGCCCGACGGCGTCTCGATGGTCAGGTGTGCGCCGGGGGTGAAGCCCGGCAGTTCGCCGCCGTCCACCGGCTCCAGCGTGAATTCGCAGATGTGTTCGGTCAGGGCGCGACGGGCCGCAACCTTCATGTTCAGATCGTCCATGCAATCCCCTCTGGCTCCTCCGGAACCCGCACGCGATGGCCGGGTTGGGTGTGTTGCGTCGGTAATACTTAGGTATCTAAGTTTTTGTCAAGCCCAGGCAAGATCATATCTTCGCAAGGCTTTTCATCCCTGAGCGGCGCGCTAGAACTCGGACCGATCCAAACCGGCAGCACGAAGGGTATCAGGGCGTTGCAGATGAAATGACTTGGGCGGGACGGCCCCGAGGTCTCGAAATTCGGAATCGGGGCAATGTCTTTCGCAGGTGCTTACGGCGATGCCACGGTCGAGCAATGCCACGCTGTCTTCGACGCTTGCGACGCGGCGGGCGTCACGCACTGGTCACACGATTTCCCCAGTCATCGCGGCCGCGCTGTGCATCAAGCCCCGCGGAAAGCTCACCCCGGATCAGGTGCGAAAAGTCGACGCGCTCAAGGCCGGTTCTCCCGCCTTCGCAACGATGCGCAGCCTCGCCATGCGGTTCCACGGTATCCTGCGCAGCAGGGTGGCAGACTCACTGCCTGCGTGGATCGACGACGCGATTGAAACCGACTTGGCGCCAATCGTGCGCTTTGCCCGCACCTTGAACCGGGACTACGATTCCGTGAAAAACGCCATCGAGATGTCCTGGAGCAACAGCCAGGCGGAAGGTCAGATCAATCGCCTGAAGACCCTCAAACGCGCCATGTATGGCCGAGCCAGTCCAGAATTGTTGCGGGCGAGAATGCTACCGTTCCGCCACACAAATTGAGGCAGAGTCTTTATAGGTGAGACACGGCGCGCTGAGCGGCATTTCTTGCCTTTAATTATGAGGTTCCGCCTCCGGAGGTAGAGCCATTCTCCGGCTTCGCTCCGCGATCCGACCAATCGTGGCGAGGAGTCGGGGCTCCTTTTCGTAGGTTCAAAGCAGGGCGGCATACGCGAAGTCATCGATACCCGTGCTGAACATTGCTGCCCTGAGCAGTGAACGAGCCTGGACAAACGCGAGGACGGCGAGGCAGAACAGCCTCACTTCTGGTCTCGGACTCTGAAGCGCGTGCACCGGTTCACCGCGGACAGCGCGGAGCGCCATCGCGAAGGTAACCGCCCGCATGGCCCGACGAAGGTGCATGGAGCGGTCGGATTTGATAGCTGGCTCGAGCAACCCTGCCCCGCTCCGCGCGCTGCGCAGCAGCTCTTCAGGTACAGGCGGATCATCGGATTTGGTGAGGATGGGACGAAGTCTTGTCCCGTAACTTGCAGTCGAACGCCCAAGACTGCCGCTAATACTTCAGCGCGAGGCCGCTTCGGGAATAGTTGGGGTCGCAACCCACAGCATCGCGCCGCGATTTGCATAGGTTTGCAATCCCGCGTTCTCATCGCCCGCGCCGAAACTGGCTCTGCAATCGGTCGAGCACGTCCACACCCATCTGTATCAGCAGAGCCAGAATATCGAGCGGTACCCAGTTCTCGCGGATCAGCCCCTCATGATGGAGGTAGAAATCCATCACACGCATGGTGACGGGCTTCCCGGTGGCGCCGACGCCAAGGAAATCCGGCCCGGTGTGCAGGGCAAAGACGCTGGGCCAGCCGCCGGTCACGGAATAGGCGCCGTCACCGACTCGGATATAATGTCCGCCGCCGTAGCGCGCCTTCTGGTCTGCGATCTGTTCCCACTGCCCGCCTCCCTTGCGACCAGGAAAGGCGCGCCGAAAGGGCAATTGGTGATAATCGACGAATCCCTGAAGTCCCCGGGTCGTGCCGATACCCGAGGGACCGTACCACATCATCTTGGAATGCCAGTGATCCTTCTGAGGCATGGTCAGCAGGCCCTCACGCCCGGCATCTCCGAAATCATTATAAGCGGCTAATGTGCTGTGCATGGCAAGGGTCTGTGCAATGCTGGCAGCACCTTGAGCCGGGTCTTGCGGGGTCAGCAGCAGCCCGTCGGCCGTAATCGGGCCGGGCCACATGCCTTCGGTCCCCAGGCTGGGCGCAATCGGCCAGAAGCCCGCCTGCCGGATCACGTCGAGCACGTCCCAGAGACAGTTGGTCTGTATGATTCGCCCATCGCGCACCTCATGCACCTCTCCGTACCGAAGATAGACCGGACGCCCGGTGGCGGGTATGGTCAGCCAATCCTCGCGGAAGGTGCCGCAGTAGTGGCCCATCATCGCCACGTAGTCGCGGCCCTCGTAACGCCCACCCATGACGATCAGGTCGCGTCGCTCCAGATCGGGGAATGACGCCATCAGCGGCCCGTAAAGCGAGGTTGCGAGAAACTCCAACCCCTTGCCTTCATTGATCGGATGCGCGGCGCGAACCTCGACCTCGGGGTGATACAGAGCCTCCGCCTGCGCGCCCAGCCTATCGGGCCCGGCGTCGCAAAGTGCTGCAAGGCCGATGTGAAACCTAGCCTTCAATGCGGTGATGTCTTCGGTCATGTCGATCTCCTTCACGGCGCATTCTGCCGCCGGAAAGAAAATATTGCAAACGTATTCATTTGCTAGTATGATGCTCCTCAAGCTTGGCGTCGCCTCGGGTGCGCAAAGCGGAAAACCACGTGACGTTGCCCCGGCGGGAGGCTGGAAGGCGCGCGAACTTCTGACGGGAGAGATCGGAATGAATTTCAGGATCAAGGCATCGGTCGCGGCTGCCGCGTTGATTGCATCGGCTGGCGGCGCATGGGCTGATTGCGGCATCGAAAGCGGCTCGGTCCGCATCTTGTCGAACGACTTTCCGGCGCTGTCCGCAGTGAACGACCGCGCCGCCGAATGTGCGACGAACAGTGTCGAGGTCACCGCCAACCAGACCACCGAGCACCGCAACATCCAGGTGCCGGCCCTCAGCGCCGACCCGGCCACCTATACGGTTGCCGTGGTTGCGACCAGCTCGATCGTTCCGCTGCTGTCCGACGACCTGATCCGCCCGCTCGACGTTTATATCGAGAAATGGGGCGACCAGCTTCTCGACAGCCAGAAGATCGTCGTCGGAGGCAAGACCATGGCAATTGCCTTCATGGCGAACGCGCAGCATCTCTACTATCGCGACGACGTGCTGAAGGAACACGGTATCGAGGTGCCCGGCACCTATGACGAACTGTTCGCCGCCGCCGACAAGCTGCAACAGGAAGGTTGGGAGTATCCCCTGTCATCGAACTTCATGCCTGGCTGGAACCTCGCGGCGGAGTTCATCAACCTCTATCTCGGCACCGGCGGCCAATTCTTCGAGCCCGGTTCGGCCGAGCTTGCCATCGACAACGAGGACGGCATCACCGTGCTCGAGACGATGAAGAAGATGACCGAGTACATGAGCCCCGACTACGTAACCTATGACAGCAACGCGCAGACCCCGATCTGGGAAGCGGGCGAAGTCGCGCTGTCGGTCGCCTGGGGCTCGCGCGCGGCCAACTACATCGGCGAGGAGGCACCTGATCAGGAGATTGCCGCCAGCACTGCCTTTGCCGCGGCGCCGACGCTGGGTGACAGCACAACGCCCACGGCCGCCTTGTGGTGGGACGGGTTCACCATCGCCAAGAACATCTCGGACGAGGATGCTGAAGCCTCGTTCCGCGCGATGATGCACGGTATCGCGCCCGAAGTGCTCGAGGGCAACATGGACAAGGCGGTCTGGCTGATCGAGGGGTTCGAGCCCACCCGGGCCGCCGACGGTGTCATTGCCAACCTTCAAGGCAAGGCCAAGCCTTACCCGATGTTGCCCTACATGGGCCTGCTGCACGTGGCGCTCGGCGACAACCTGTCTGAATTCCTGCAAGGCAGCGAAAGCGCCGAGCAGGCGCTGGCCGACGTCAAGGCGGCCTATACGACAGCGGCCACAGAGGCCGGGTTCCTGAACTAAGAAACCACCTGAGAGAGGCCGCCGCGCGGCGGCCTCGCATCTTCCGCGACGACGGATGACCTCGTGCCGGAGTTCGGCACGGCAAGGGGAAAGCCATGCCACACAAGACCTTCATGGCCTTTATCTGGCCCTCGCTTCTGGCAATGGTTCTGTTCATCGCGCTGCCGATCATCTCGGTCGGGTATCAGTCGCTTTACATCGAGCATGAGCAGATCCTGATCGAGTCCGAGACCTGCGGCCCCTTCGGCTGCGACACCGAAGTCAGCGTCGACGCCCAAGCCATGGCGCAGCTACGCGAAGAACAGCCCGCCGGGCGGTTCAACGGCGTGGCCACCTATACCAACGTTAGCCATCTTGCCTTTGACGAGATCGGAGAGATCTTCGCTACCAGCGAGAACTTCGGCGAGATCCGCAACAGGATCATGAACCTGCCGTTCTACAAGGCGCTGACCTTCACCCTGGCCTATACCTTCATCGTGACGCCGCTGGTAATCCTCCTCGGCTTCATCATCGCCGTGGTGGTCAATTCGATACCGAAGTTCCTCAAGGGGCCGGTGATCTTCTTTTCCCTGCTGCCGATGTTGGTGACGCCCCTCGTCGGCTCGCTGGTCCTTTACTGGATGATCGACAGCCGCGGCATTATCGGGGCCGGGTTGCAGGCGCTCTTTGGTGATCCGTCACTGTCGCTCAAGGCTTCTCCGGTGCTGACCTGGATCACGCTTTTCGTTTACGGCGTCTGGCACTCCGCGCCCTTTGCCTTCGTCGTCTTCTACGCCGGGCTTCAGACCGTGCCGCAGGACACCATCGAAAGCGCCATGGTCGACGGCGCCAGCCGGTGGGAGCGAGTGCGCTTCGTCATCGTACCCTACCTGATGCCGCTGGCCACCTTCATTGCGCTGATGCAGTTGATGGACAACTTTCGGGTGTTCGAGCCGATCATCGGCTTCTCCGCCGCCGCCAGCGCCACCTCGCTGAGTTACCTCATCTACAACGATCTGCGCGCCTCGGAGTCGCCGCTCTTCGGCTCAGCCGCCGCGACATCGCTGCTGACCATCCTCGGCGTCATCATCCTGCTATTGCCGGTCCTGCGCCGCAACTGGCGCGAATTCAACCGCAAGACCTGAGGGGGCCGTCATGTCCAATCTTGCCGACAAGAAACCACCATCGCTTGTGGCCCTGTCGACCGGCTTCGTGCTTCTCTGGCTGGTCATTGCCGCCTTCCCGTTCCTCTGGACCATGTGGGGCTCGTTCAAGGTCGAGGCCGATTTCTTCTCCCGCGCCGACTGGATGAACGCGATCACCGGACCGGTGACCGAACGCCAGTACGGCAGTCCCTTCACCGGTGCGGGTTATGAGGGCGCCTGGGTCGAGCAGGAGTTTTGGCGCGCGGTGCTCAACACCGCCCTCGTCACCTTCTCGGTCGTGGTGATCTCGCTCACGCTGGGCACGCTGGGCGGCTATGCGCTGGCACGCTCGGGGTTCAAATACACTTTCTGGCTGCTGATGGCCGCGCTGGTGTTCCGCGCCATGCCGCATGTTACGCTGGTTTCGGGCTACCTGCTGCCGTTCTTTCAGCTCAATATCTGGGGTTACCTGCCCACGACGATCATCGTGCTGGTGGCGATCAACCAGCCCTTCACGCTCTGGATGCTGCACAGCTTCTTCCTGTCGATCCCCAAGGATCTGGACGAGGCCGCGATGGTCGATGGCTGCACCCGGTTCCAGGCCTTCCGGCTGGCGATCATCCCGGTAATGTGGCCCGGCGTGGTGACGACGGGTCTGTTCAGTTTCCTGCTAGCCTACAACGACTTCACCGTCACCTCGATGCTGCTGACCCAGGAGAACGCGACCATGATCCCCAAGATCAACTCGTTCTTGGGGTCCACGCAGGAAGAGGGCAAAGTGATGTACGCCGTCGCCGCCGTTGTCTCAGCCATCGTGCCGCTCTTCGTGCTCATTCTGTTTTTTCAACGTCAAATCGTGAGCGGCCTGACCGCTGGCGCCGTCAAGGGATAAGGGGCTTCTGCAATGGCCAGACTGCAACTGAAAAACGTCAACAAGCGTTGGGGTGCCTTCGTGGGCGTCGAGAACTTCGACCTCGAAATCGCGGACCAGGAATTCCTTGTCCTGCTCGGCCCCTCAGGCTGCGGCAAGTCTACCACCATGCGGATGATCGCCGGGCTGGAGGACGTGACCGAGGGCGAAATCCTGTTCGACGACACGGTCGTCAACAAGATGGAGCCGAAGGACCGCGACATCTCGATGGTGTTCCAGTCCTACGGGCTTTATCCGAACCTGTCGGTCTACGAAAACATCCGCTTCCCTCTGCGCGTCCGTAAGGTGCCCAAGGAGAAGCACGAGGAAATGGTGATGAACGCGGTCCGCATGACCGAGCTCGAGGATTTCATGCACCGCCGCCCCGCCGAGCTCTCAGGCGGCCAGCGCCAGCGGGTGGCGCTAGGCCGAGCCATCGTGCGTAAACCCAACATCTTCCTGATGGACGAGCCGCTGTCGAACCTGGATGCCAAGCTGCGCGTCAGCACCCGGGCGCAGATCAAGAACCTGCAATCCAAGCTGAAGATCACCACCGTCTATGTGACCCACGACCAGATCGAAGCCATGACACTGGCCGACCGCGTGGTGGTGATGAACAAGGGCCGGATCCAGCAGGTCGGCACGCCGACGGACATCTACGACAACCCCGCAAACACCTTCGTCGCCAGCTTCATCGGTTCGCCCGCGATGAATCTTGTTGAGGGCAAGCTGGAAAACGGCGTGTTCCAGGGCGACGGCATCCGGGTCGAGGGGCTGCCCACCGGGCCTTCGGGCGACATCACGCTGGGCTTCCGCGCCGAGGATGCCGAGATCGTCGGGGGCGGCGGTCAGATCGCCGCGCCGATGTATTCGATCGAGCTTCTGGGCGAGGCCACGATGATCACATGGCGGCTCGGCGGCGCATTGGTCTCGATCAAGACCCACAAGGAGTTCCGTGCCGAGATCGGCGAGATCGTGCATGCCCGCATCCCGGCCGGGATCTGCCACCTGTTCGATACCGCCTCCGGGGAAAGGATCGCCCGCGGATGACGGCGAATCGACACTTTGTCCGCGAACCGTTTTCGCCAGACATGAGGAAGGACAATCCGAGATGAACGACAACCGCCCCGAGCAAGCGGTCCTGACCCGCGACACCGACATGACCAAGACCGAGGAGACCCGCGCGGTGATCGAAGGCATGGTCGACGGTCTCAACGATCACCGGATCGACGACATCGGCGAGTTCTTTTCCGCGGGTTTTCGCTGGATGGGTAATGCCGGCTGCGGCACCAAGTACGGGCTGAAGGAATTTCAGGACAATTGGCAGCGGCCGTTTCAGGCGGCGTTCTCCGAAAAGGTCTGCATTGACGAGGCCCGGCTCTACATGGGCGAATGGGCCGCGGCCTTCGGCCGGCAGGAAGCGACGCATTCCGGAGAATTTCTCGGCATCGCGCCGACAGGCCGCCGGGTCGAGATCCGCTACATGGATTTCTGGAAAGTTGTCGACGGCAAGATCGTCGACAACTGGGTGAATGTCGATTTCGTCCATGTCGCGGCGCAGCTAGGCATCGATCTGTTCAATGGCGAAGGCTGGGAGGCCTATGACCGCGGCCTGCGCAAAGCCCCGCGGCCAGGCGCGCCGTGTGCCGCCGAGTGAAACCGCGTCCTGGGCCTGTCCCGGGACCTCACCAACCAGGAGGCCCCGGATCAGGTCCGGGGCGGGAGAACGCAAAATGGCAAAGCAATACCTCAAGCGCGGCAAGTCAGAGACCGACCGTGCCGAAGACGACGCCAAGACCGCATCCGTGGTGGCTTCGACGCTGAAGGACATCGAGGCACGGGGTGACGACGCGGTCCGCGAACTGGCAGTGAAATTCGACAAGTACGATCGGGGAAGCTATCGCCTGACCGAAGGCGAGATCGCGGCGATCATTGCCAAA
>NZ_LWEX01000056.1 GCF_001634885.1 Sulfitobacter sp. HI0040
CATCTGGTTCCCCGAAACGACCCGCCAGTTGACCGCTCAGGGTGTCGAGGTGCTGTTGCATCCCGTGCTCACCGGCACGACCGACCGCGACGCAGAGCTGGCGATTGCCCGTGCGACCGCCGCGCAGTTCCAGTGCTATATCTTCGACGTGAACGGCCTTGGCGCAGGGGGCACCGGCAAGTCCTGTGTCGTCGATCCGACGTCCATGGTGCTGCACCAGTCCGCGGGGCAAGAGGACATGTTCCCGATCGAGGTCGATCTGTCCATGGTCCGCCGCCAGCGCGAGACCGGCATGAAGGGTCTGGGGCAGGTCCTGAAATCCTTCCGGGATCGCCCGATCGATTTTTCGGTCTATGATCGTAACAGCGGTGCGGATGCATTTCTCAAGACGCTGGGGCCGCTTGCCGTGCCCCATCAGGGTACCCGCGCCGGTCTGCATGTCGACGTTCCGGCCCAGTCCGTGCCCGAGGCGCCTGTGTTCAAGGGTGCCGAAGCGCTGCCCCAGCCGGGCGCGCACGCCTATACCGTCGAACCCATGCCGAACCCCTCGGCCGGTACGGCGAGCCAACCGGCAGCCGAACCTGCCGCCACGCCAACAGCCGAAGCCCAAGAGGGCGCGGCCATTCCAAACCCCCCGGCAAAACCCGGTGTCTTCACCGGGGCGGGAGAATCATCAAGCGGCTAGACCGGTCTGAACGCGCGCGGCTTCCTGCCGCGCTGTGGAATGCATTGGTCGACGCCGCGCAGCGGAGATTGACTGATGCATTCCATGAACGAATATTCATCCGCAATACAACTGCGGTCCGATCGCTGGAGCGCGATGCGCGGCGCCACGGCCGCGCTGGCCCGCCAGCCGCGTGCCAAGGAGGCCGAGAAGCTTGTCGCCGACGTGCGCAAGCTGTTCGAGTCGCTGGCGGTCATAGAGCCTTACTGGGCTTTTCCGGGCATGTCGGCCTTCGACTACATGCGCCGCCAGTTCGAACACAAAAGCTACGAAGACCTCGCCTTTGCCGTTGGCCGCGTGACAAGGGCCCTTACGACAGGGGCCTACCGGCGCAGGACCATCCCGCTGGAACGCGACTCCCTTGATCAGGAAGAGCACGACGACGAGTCGATGCAGCCGCCCGAAGCGCGGGCGCTGGCCAAGCCCTATTTCGAGGTTCTGATCGTCGATGACGTCAGCGAGCAGCAGGAACGCTGGCTGCGCAGCAACGTGCAGCGGATGCGCCGGTCGGAAGACCCCTTTATCTATGAAGCGGTGGTGGTGCCCAGCGTCGAAGACGCGCTGATCGCGGTTCTGTTCAACCACAACATTCAGGCCATCGTGGTGCGCCCCGGTCTTACGCTCAAATCCGACATGGTGGAGGAGATCCTCACCCGTTACCTCGCCCGCGCGGGCGGACGCGAAGAGATCGACGCCCTGCTGCCCGAAAATTACGGCCCCGAACTGTGCCGCATGATCGCCAAGGTACGACCGGAGCTTGACGCCTATCTGGTGACCGAACGCTCGGTCGAAGATATCGCGGGACTGGATCTGGGGATTTGTCGGCGGGTCTTCTACAATCAGGAAGACTTCATGGAACTGCACCTGAACATCCTTAGGGGTGTGCAGTCGCGGAACAAGTCACCGTTTTTCACGGCACTGGTCGAATATTCCAAGCAACCGACCGGCGTTTTCCACGCCATGCCCATCAGCCGCGGCAAATCCATCACCCGCAGCCACTGGATTCAGGACATGGGGGCCTTTTACGGGCCGAACATCTTCCTTGCGGAAACCTCGGCCACATCCGGCGGGCTGGACAGCCTGCTTGAACCGCACGGGCCGATCAAGGAAGCGCAGGAACTGGCAAGCCGCGCCTTCGGGTCGAAGCAGACCTTTTTCGCCACCAACGGCACCTCGACCTGCAACAAGATCGTCGTGCAGGCACTGGTGCGCCCCGGGGATATCGTTCTGGTCGACCGGGACTGCCACAAGTCGCATCACTACGGGATGGTGCTGGCGGGCGCGCAGGTCTGTTACCTCGACAGCTATCCGCTCAACAAGTACTCGATGTACGGCGCGGTCCCCCTGCGCGAGATCAAGCACCAGCTTCTGGCGCTGAAGGCGGCGGGCAAGCTTCACAAGGTGCGGATGCTTTTGCTGACCAACTGCACCTTCGACGGGCTGGTCTACAACGTCGAACGCATGATGGAGGAATGTCTCGCCATCAAGCCGGACCTTATTTTCCTGTGGGATGAAGCATGGTTCGCTTTCGCGCGGTTCAATCCGACATATCGTCAGCGTACGGGGATGAACGCGGCCAATACCCTGCGCGCGAAATTCCGGTCCGATGCCCATGCCCGCGCCTATGAGAAACAGCAGGCGGAGCTGGAGGACGCGGATGACGAGACGCTTCTCAATACCCGGCTGATCCCGCCGCCCGATGCCCGCGTAAGGGTCTATGCGACCCAGTCGACCCACAAGACGCTGACGTCACTGCGGCAGGGTTCGATGATTCATGTCAACGATCAGGACTTCAAGGGAGAGGTCGAACAGAGCTTTCACGAAGCCTACATGACCCATACCTCCACATCGCCCAACTACCAGATCATCGCCTCGCTGGACGTGGGGCGCAGGCAGGTGGAGCTGGAGGGTTTCGAGTTCGTCCAGCGCCAGATCGAGGCGGCCATGTCCATGCGCCGCGCCATCGCGGATCACCCGCTGCTCCAGAAGTACTTCAAGGTGCTCACCGCCGGCGACATGATCCCGGATGAGCACCGCGAAAGCGGCGTGACCAGCTACTATGACGTAGAGCAGGGCTGGACCGATATGTGGGATTGCTGGGAAAAGGACGAATTCGTTCTCGATGCCACACGCGTCACGCTTGCGGTGGGCGGCACCGGCTGGGACGGCGATACCTTCAAGACCGATATCCTGATGGATCGCTACGGGATCCAGATCAACAAGACGTCGCGCAACACCGTCCTGTTCATGACCAACATCGGCACCACGCGGTCCTCCGTCGCCTATCTGATCGAGGTGCTGGTAGAGATCGCCAAATCACTGGACGAGTTGCTCGACGATGCGAGCCGGATGGAAAAGCTTTCGTTCGACCGGCGGGTTTCCAACCTGATGGAGCATTTCCCCCCGCTGCCCGATTTCAGCCGCTTCCACGACGCGTTCCGCGCTGACGACATCACCGTCGAAGGGGATATCCGCACCGCGTTCTTCCTCGCTTATGACGAAAAGAACTGCGACTATCTCGAACTGGACGGCTCCCTGAAGGAGGCGATGGATGCAGGCGAAACCGTCGTTTCGGCAAGTTTCATCATTCCCTATCCCCCGGGTTTTCCAATTCTGGTGCCCGGACAGGTCGTGAGCCAGGAAATCCTCGCATTCATGCGGGCGCTCGATGTGAGCGAAATTCACGGCTACCGGCCCGACCTCGGCCTGCGCGTCTTTACCGAAGAGGCGCTCAAACGGGTCGGATCGAACGATCTTTCATCATCACCCGCTTAAGAAAAGGACCTTCAACATGGCTACGACAATTCTCAAGAATATCTCGGAAATCCGCCGGTTCTTTCACCGGAACGAGGACCCCGTCTATTTCATCTCGGCCACCAACTTCAATTTGCTGGGCCTCGACGAATGGGTGAAGAACTTCAAATACATCTGTTACATCGATTGCTACGGCGGCAAGCACCCCAACGTGTTCTGCCCCTCGGAACAGCCGCATGCGGAATTCCAGTCCATCGAGGACATCAACAACTACCTGCTGCAGCACAAGGAAGTGATCGACTTCATCAAGCGCCGCGGCGGAAAGCCGAAGTTCGTCTTCCTGATGTTCGACGAGGAAACCGAGCGTCTGTCGAAAGAACTGGGCGCCGACGTCTGGTTCCCCAAGGCCAAGCTGCGCCAGGCGATGGACAACAAGATCGAGACCGTGCGCATCGGCAACAAGGCGGGCGTGCCCTCGGTGCCCAACGTTCTGGCCGAGGTCAAATCCTACGAAGACCTCAAGAAAACCTGCGAGAAGGCCGGTATCGGCCATGACCTCGTGCTGCAGTCCGCCTTTGGCGACAGTGGTCATACGACGTTCTTCATCAAGAACGAGGCCGATTTCCGGCGGCACGAGCATGAGATCGTCGGCGAAGGCGAAATCAAGATCATGAAGCGGATCGATTGCCGGGGTTCCGCGATCGAAGCCTGCGCCACCAAGGAAGGCACCATCGTTGGCCCCCTGATGACCGAACTCGTCGGCTTCAAGGAGTTGACCCCATATCGTGGCGGCTGGTGCGGCAACGAGATCCTTGCCACGGCCTTTCCGCCGAAGGTCCGTGAAAAAGCGCGCGACCTGACCTTCAAGTTCGGGGAACAGCTGCGCAAGGAAGGCTATCGCGGCTACTTCGAGCTGGATTTCCTGATCGACAAGAAGACAGGTGACCTTTGGCTGGGGGAATTGAACCCCCGCATCACAGGTGCGTCGTCCATGACGAACCACGCGGCTTTTGCCCACGCGGATGCGCCGCTCTTCCTGTTCCACTTGCTTGAATTCTCGCGCAAGAAGTTCCAGCTGGACGTGGATGAGTTGAACAACCGCTGGGCCGACCCGGATATGATCGACGGCTGGAGCCAGATGGTCATCAAACACACCGAGGACAACGTCGACATCTGCACCGAATCCCCCGAAACCGGCATCTATCGCATGCTCGAAGACGGGCGCGTGGTGTTCGACCGCTTCGACTATCACCGCCGGGCGGTGGAATCGGAGAACGAAGCCTTCTTTCTGCGGATCCTGCAGCCGGGCGATTACCGCTACGAAGGGGCCGATATCGGTATCCTCGTCACGCGGGGTCGGTCAATGACGAAGAGTTTCCAGTTGAACGAGCGGGCGAAAAAGTGGATTCATGGCATCAAGCAATCCGTGAACGGCAAGCCATTGCCGACCGCAGCCGCCGCGCCTGAACTTTCGGACCCGGCCTTTAAAATCCTCTGAGGATAACAAGGAAGGAAGCCACGTGTTCTGGCGTGCCCTAGACATTGCAACGCCCGGCCCGAAATGGGCCGGGCTTTTCGCCGAATACTGGCCCGATTACCACGCATGGTGGTTGAAGGAGGGCGAGGCGGCGCGGCCGACCTATGCGCAGTGTCGCCGCGCGATGACAGAGCATATGCCCGAGCTTGTCCCGCTCTATGACGAGCTGTGCAAGTTGGCGGGCGGTGGTGATCAAGCGGCAAGGTTCCTCAGTTTCTACTGCCCGCCGCCCTATCTTTCGGCCTGCAGTCAGGCGATTTGGGCGGGCAAGGAGCCCGTCATGGTCCGCAACTACGACTACAATCCACTGGCGTTCGACTCGCTCGTTCTGCGGACCGAATGGCAGGGCCGCCGGGTCATGGGGACGTCCGATGGGCTTTGGGGGCTGGTCGATGGGGTGAACGATGCGGGCCTTTCGATCTCGCTCACCTTCGGGGGGCGTCGGGTGGTGGGGCGGGGCTTCGGTGTGCCGCTGATCCTGCGCTATGTTCTGCAGACCTGCAAAACCACCGAAGAAGCGGGCAAGGTGCTGGCCCGCGTTCCCACCCATATGAGCTATAACGTCACCGTGCTGGACCGGAAGCGGAACTACCTGACCGCGATGATGGCCCCCGACCGGCCGGCACATATCACCCATGCCGCCGTCGCGACGAACCATCAGGAAAACGTCGAATGGGTGAGCCACGCGCGGTTCACCGCCACGGTGGAACGCGAACGCTTTTTGTTGCAAAGGCTGCGCCTGCACCGCGACCCGGAGGAAAAGTTCATCTCCGCCTTCCTCAAACCGCCGCTCTATTCGACGGCGTTCAATGCCGGTTTCGGCACGCTTTACACCGCCATCTACCGCCCCCGGAAGCGCCAGATGGAACTGCGCTGGCCGGGGACCGTATGGCCCCTGTCGCTTGACGGCTTCGAAGAAGGCGGCCGCCGGGTCGATCTGCCGGGAGCGGCCTGATCATGGCGGGCCCCCTAAAAGGTCTGAAAGTCATCGAATTCGCCGGTTTGGGGCCTGCGCCACTGGCAGGGCAACTGCTTGCCGATCTTGGCGCGGATGTCATCGTTGTGGACCGTGCGGCGGCGCCTGCCGATCCGACGGACGTGAACCGGCGCGGCAAACGCTCCGTCGCCCTGAACCTGAAGTCGCCCGCGGGCCTGAAAGCGGCACGCGCGCTGATCGCCTCTGCCGACGTCCTGATCGAAGGCTTCCGCCCCGGGGTGATGGAGCGCCTCGGGCTGGGGCCGGATGCCTGCCCCGACACCCTGATCTATGCTCGTATGACAGGATGGGGGCAGGACGGCCCATGGGCGCAGACGGCGGGGCATGACATCAACTATCTGGCGATCACCGGCGCGCTGCACGCCATGGGGGAGGCGGGGCGCCCGCCGGTTCCCCCGCTCAACCTCGTGGCGGATTATGGTGGGGGCACAATGTTCCTGCTTTTCGGGATCCTTTCGGCGCTTTTCGCCCGGGGAACGACCGGCAAGGGGCAGGTTGTGGACGCCGCGATGATCGAAGGCGTGC
>NZ_LWEX01000057.1 GCF_001634885.1 Sulfitobacter sp. HI0040
TTACCGGCAGCTTCACGCAGCAGGAACCGATTCCCGAAGACAGCCTGCCGCTGCGCATCACCTCCAGCGCCGCGGCGATACCGTCTTCGGGAATCGGTTCCTGCTGCGTGAAGCTGCCGGTAAAACGCTCTGTCACGCCGGGGGTCCGATGAGGCGTCCGACGATGTCGGGCAGGTCCTTGAAATCATCGAGCAGCGCCTCGGGTTCGAGGGCTGCCATATCGCCACCCGCAGGGCCGAAGGTGACCAGCACGCAGGGCACGCCCGCCGCCGCCGCGGTCTTGCGGTCGGTATCGCTGTCACCGATCAGCACGCATTGCGCTGGATCCCCCCCGGCCCGCCGCGCCGTCTCGAAAAGATGCTCCGGATCGGGCTTGCGCACGTCCAGCGTATCGGCCCCCAGCATCGCCCCGAAAGCGTCCCGCACGCCCAGCCGCGTCAGCAGCAATTCGGCCAGCGCTTCGGGTTTGTTGGTGCAGATGGCGACCCGGTAACCGCTGGTGCGCAGCGCGGTGACCGCCTCCATCGCACCGGGATAGAGAACCGTCCGCCGGTCGATATCGCGGGAATAGGCGTCGAGCAGGAAGGGATAATAGCTGTCGATCGCCGCATCGTCCCCGGCGCGGCCAAGCCGCTCCATCCCGAGCTTCAGCATCGCCCGCCCGCCGCGCAGCGCGGTCCCGGCATCGTGCGAAGCGTGCAGTAGATCGCCTTCGCCCATGTCCCGGAAACAGGCATTGGCCGCCGCGATCAGATCACCGCTGGTGTCTGCAAGCGTGCCGTCGAGATCGAATACAACGGTCTTCATCGTACCGCCCCCTGCCGTGATGTCCTGTCGGCGGGGTGCTGCCCACCCTGTTTCAAACCGCAACACGGTTTGATGTTGCCGCCCTTGTACCTTTGTGCGAAGCGCTTAAACAGATTGCAAGACCAAGAATATTCGGAAGTTATATGCGAACCGCCCTGATCATCCTTGCCGCCGGCAAGGGTACGCGAATGAAATCCGACCTACCCAAAGTTCTGCACCCCGTCGCCTTCGCGCCCTTGCTTGAACATGCGATGGCCTCCGGCGCGGTGCTTGAACCGTCGCGCACCGTGGTGATCGCGGGCCACGAGGCCGAACAAGTGAAAGCAGCGGCCGAGCTTTTCGACCCCGGAGCCGAAGTCGTGGTACAGTCAGAGCAACTCGGCACCGCGCATGCCGTGGCACAGGCGGCCCCCGTCCTCGATGGATTCGACGGCATGGCGCTGGTTCTTTATGGCGATACCCCCTTCGTGCAGCCCGAAACGCTTTCGCGCATGCAGGACGCGCTTGCGACCCATGACGTTGTCGTTCTGGGGTTCGAAGCGGACGATCCCGCCCGCTACGGCAGGCTCGTCCTTAACGGGGCGGAACTGCTGCGGATCGTGGAGTTCAAAGACGCCTCCGAAGAGGAACGGCGCATCACCCTGTGCAACTCAGGCGTTGTCGCCTGCCGGTCGGATCTGCTGTTCGATCTCATCGCTCAGGTGGGGAACGAAAATGCCTCCGGCGAATATTACCTGACCGATATCATCGGCATCGCGCGCGAACGTGGTCTTTCGGCAACCGCCGTAACCTGTGATGAAGCCGAGACCATGGGCGTCAACTCCCGGTCCGACCTCGCCGTGGCGGATGCGGCTTTTCAGGCGCGCGCCCGTGCCGCCCTGATGGAGGACGGCGTGACCCTGATGGCGCCGGAGACCGTGTACCTGGCCCGCGACACGGTGATCGGGCGCGATACGGTGATCGAGCCCAACGTCGTTTTCGGGCCCGAAGTCACGGTCGAATCCGGCGCGACGATCCGGGCGTTTTCGCACCTCGAAGGGTGCCACGTGGCCGCCGGTGCCGTCGTCGGGCCCTATGCCCGCCTGCGCCCCGGCGCGGAACTAGCCGAAGGCGTGCGCATCGGCAACTTCGTGGAAATCAAGAATGCGCAGATCGCGCAGGGCGCGAAGGTCAATCACCTCAGCTATATCGGGGACGCCACGATCGGCGCGGGAAGTAACGTCGGCGCCGGGACGATCACCTGCAATTACGACGGTGTGATGAAACATCACACCCATATCGGCGAACGGGTTTTCATCGGCTCGAACACGATGCTGGTCGCACCCGTCAGCATCGGCGACGAGGCGATGACCGGCAGCGGATCGGTGATCACCTCAGATGTGGAACCGGGGGCGCTGGCGCTGTCGCGCGCGCCGCAGGTCGAAAAACCCGGGATGGCCGTCAAACTGTTCAAGACCCTGCGTGCGCGCAAGGCGAAGATGCAAAGGGGCATTTGAGATGTGCGGAATCGTTGGCGTGCTGGGCAATCACGAAGCCGCGCCCATCCTCGTGGAGGCGTTGAAACGGCTGGAGTACCGCGGCTACGATTCCGCCGGGATCGCGACGGTCAACGGCGGACAGCTCGACCGTCGTCGTGCCGTGGGCAAGCTGGTGAACCTCTCCGACCTTCTGGTGCATGAGCCGCTGGCCGGGAAATCCGGTATCGGCCACACCCGCTGGGCCACACACGGCGCCCCTTCGGTCGCCAATGCCCATCCGCATCAGGCGGGTCCGGTTGCCGTCGTGCATAACGGGATCATCGAAAACTTTCGCGAGCTGCGCAGCGAGCTGGAATCCAACGGGATGCAGTTCCATAGCGAAACCGACACCGAAACCGTGGCGCTGCTGACGCAGCATTACATGGAAAAAGGCGCGTCTCCGCTGGAAGCCGCGGACAAGACATTGGCCCGGCTGCAGGGCGCCTTCGCACTCGCCTTCCTTTTCCATGGCGAGGAAGACCTGATGATCGCGGCGCGGCGTGGCTCCCCCCTCGCCATCGGCTATGGTGACGGCGAGATGTTCGTGGGCAGCGACGCCATCGCGCTCGCCCCCTCCACTGACCGGATCAGCTATCTCGAAGAAGGCGACCGGGCCGTTCTGACCCGCACCTCCGTCGGGATCGTCGATGCCAATGGCAATACGGTCGAGCGGGAGGTGCGCCGTATACAGGTCGCCAACACCCGGATTGACAAACAGGGCCACCGGCACTTCATGGCGAAGGAAATCGCCGAGCAGCCCAACGTGATCGCCGAGGCCCTGAACCACTATCTCGGCGCGGACGGCACCATCGGCATCCCTCGGGACCGGATCGATTTCAGCAAGATCGACCGCATCACAATGGTGGCCTGCGGCACGGCATTCTACGCCTGTTTCACGGCGAAATACTGGTTCGAACAGATCGCCCGTATCCCGGTCGAGATCGACGTGGCGTCGGAATTCCGCTATCGCGAGCCGCCGGTCTCGCCGGGGACGCTCGCGCTCTTCGTCAGCCAGTCGGGCGAAACCGCGGACACACTGGCCGCCCTGCGCTACTGCGCGGGTAAGGTGGACAGCATATTGTCGGTGGTCAACGTGCCGGAATCGTCCATCGCGCGGGAAAGCGACACGGCGCTGCCGATCCTCGCGGGGGTCGAAGTCGGCGTGGCCTCGACCAAGGCGTTCACCTGCCAACTTTCGGTTCTGCTTATCCTCGCTCTCGAAGCGGCCCATGCACGGGGCACGCTGGATGATGCCGGTCTCGCCAAGGCGGTGGCCGAACTGCGCAGCCTGCCCGGTCTGATCAACGCGGCGCTTGAACTCGACGATACCATTCGCGATGCCGCGCTGAAACTGTCCAACGCGCGTGACGTGCTGTTTCTGGGCCGCGGACCGATGTATCCCCTCGCCCTCGAAGGTGCGCTTAAGCTTAAGGAAATCAGCTATATACACGCCGAAGCTTATGCATCGGGCGAATTAAAGCACGGGCCGATCGCATTGGTGGATGAACATGTCCCCGTGGTGGTCATGGCGCCGCGGGACGGACTTTTCGACAAGACGGTCAGCAACATGCAGGAAGTGATGGCCCGCAAGGGCAAGGTGATCCTGATTTCCGACCGCAAAGGGCTGGACGAAGCTGGCGACGGTGTCTGGTCCAGCATCGAGATGCCCTCCTGCCCCGACATGCTCGCCCCCATTCTTTACGCGGTCCCGGCGCAACTGCTGGCCTATCACACCGCCGTCGCGAAAGGCACGGATGTGGACCAGCCGCGCAATCTGGCGAAATCGGTCACGGTGGAATGACCCCGGAGGAGGCGCTTGCCGATCTCGCGGCGGGCGCCGACCCCGAACGCGCCGCAAGCATGCGCCGCTATCACAAGGCCGAGCGGACCTATCTGGGCCTGTCCAACCCGCAGATCGACGACTGCGCGAAAGCCTGGCGCAACGCGCTGGACGTTCCGGCCCGCGTCACCTTGGCGGAGGGGCTGTGGCGCAGCGACATATTCGAAGCACGGGTGGCGGCGGCCAAGTTGCTGACACAGGCGAGGCTGCGCCCTGATGACGAGGCCGCTTGGCGGCTCATCGCGTCGTGGTGCCCGGATTTTGACAGTTGGGCCATCGCGGATCACGCCAGCATGGCCGCGCAAAAGCGGCTGACGGCGGACCCCTCGCGCCTCGATGAGGTCGCGACCTGGATCGACAGCGATCATATGTGGAGAAGACGCGCCGCACTGGTCAGCACGCTGCCCTGGACAAAACAAAACCACCCCAAACCCGCAGAGCTTGAGGCCCGCGACAGGATACTCGGCTGGGCCGCGCGGCTCGTACCCGACCACCGCTGGTTCATTCAGAAGGCGGTCGGATGGTGGCTGCGCGATCTATCACGTCACGACCCCGACCGCACGCGGCAGTTCATCGCCACCCACGGTGACAGCATGAAACCCTTCGCCGTGAAGGAAGCGATGCGCCACCTGCGGCGAGACGCCTCAGCCTAGCTGTTCAGCGCGACCTCGACTTTCGTCAGATCGGTAAGAGATGCCTCTATCAGCCGCAGCGCCGCCAGCGACATGCGGCTGCCCGCGGTATTGGCACCCTCGATCGGGATAAGAGTCACAACAGCCGATTTACCGTTCTGCGTATTGGTCACGCGCCCTTCGGTCTCCGTATCCACCAGCGGCGTCTTGAGCCAGAGCCCCGGCTCCGTCGGACTACCGAGGGAAACAACGGTCGTGCCCAGCGACGTGCTGGGAACAGTCGGCTTTGCGGTGGCGGCGGCGCGCTGTTCCGCCGTCGTGGTATCCAGCGCCTCGGCGGTGCGGGCCGCGGGCGACGGGGGCGGCGCGGCTGTGGCAGGGCTCAACGTGGCATCGCGCACCGGCGCGGGCGCGCTGAGCGTGCCGGCCGCCGATGCCTGTGCCTGCCCCGCGGGGGTGGAAATACCCCTACCCGCGCCGATACGCTCCGCCAGACCACAGGCCGAAAGGGCGAACAATCCCGCCCCGAGGGCGGCGAATATACGAAAATGTGTCATGCTTTCGTCTTAAGCCGGGGGCTTGCGCCCTTCAATCGCGGAAATGCGGCTTGCCCCGCGATGGGCGGACCATTACCTATCGTGACATGACCCCACGTCTCATTGACCCATTTCATCGCGCGATCACCTACCTGCGCGTCTCTGTCACGGACCGCTGCGATTTCCGCTGTGTCTATTGCATGTCCGAAAACATGACCTTCCTGCCAAAGAAGGAATTGCTGACGCTCGAAGAGTTGGACAGGCTCTGTTCGACCTTCGTGAACCTCGGTGTCGAAAAGCTGCGCATCACGGGGGGCGAGCCCCTAGTCCGGCGCGGCATCATGACGTTCTTCCAGAGCATGTCGCGGCATCTCGAGAGCGGTGCACTGAAAGAGTTGACCCTTACCACCAACGGCAGCCAGCTCGAACGTTTCGCGGATGACCTCTATGCCGCGGGCGTGCGGCGGGTGAACGTTTCGCTCGATACACTGGACGAGGACCGCTTTGCCGCTGTCACCCGCTGGGGCCGCCTGCCGCAGGTCCTGCGCGGTATCGACGCCGCCCAGCGTGCGGGGCTTCGGGTGAAGATCAATGCCGTGGCACTCAAGGGCTTCAACGAGGACGAACTGCCATCCATCACGCGCTGGTGCGCCGAACGGGACATCGACCTGACATGGATCGAGGTGATGCCCATGGGCGATCTGGGCAATGAGGATCGGCTCGATCAATATTGGTCCCTGAAAGACGTGCGTGCCCGTTACGCGGAGGAATACACCGTCACCGATCTGGCCGAGCGTTCGGGCGGTCCCGCGCGCTACGTCCGGCTGGAGGAAACCGGCCAGAAGATCGGCTTCATCACACCGCTGAGCCATAATTTCTGCGAAAGCTGCAACCGCGTGCGCGTCACCTGCACCGGCGAAATCTACATGTGCCTCGGGCAGGAAGACGTGGCCGACCTACGCGCGCCGCTCCGCGACCATCCGGAGGATGACGGCCCGCTGCGCGACGCCATCGAGGCGGCGATCCTGCGCAAACCGAAGGGCCATGATTTCGACTATTCGCGTCAGGTCGCGGATGGCCAGATGACCCGCCACATGAGCCATACCGGCGGCTAGGGCACATCGTGTCCACCCCCTTTCTCTACCGGGCCTGGGTTGCGGCAAGCTCGGCGCTGTTGCCCATTGCGGGCGGGGCCGAGATACGCAAGCTGCGCAAGGCAGGCGTTTCCCGGGCGCGGGCCCGCGAAAAGCTGGGCCGGGCGAGCCTTCCGCGTCCGGATGCCCAACCGCTGATCTGGTTTCACGCCGCGTCGGTGGGTGAAAGTCTTTCCGTTCTGGCCCTGATCGGTCGTATGGGTGTGGCCCTTCCTAGGGCAGAATTCCTGCTCACCTCCGGCACGGCGACATCCGCAGAGCTTATCGCCAAGCGCCTGCCGGATCGCACCCGGCACCAGTTCGCCCCCCTTGATGCGCCCGGCCCGCTCAGGCGCTTCCTGCGGCACTGGCGCCCAGATGCGGCGATTTTTGTTGAAAGCGAGCTTTGGCCCCAGATGTTGCGCCGCACCCGCGAAAGCGGGGCGCGCATGGCGCTGGTCAACGCGCGCCTGTCGGAAACCTCCGTCGCGCGCTGGCAGGCCCGCCCCGATCTCGCGCGGTACCTGCTCGAGGTTTTCGATCTGGTCCTGACGCAGAATGCCACCATGGCCGAAACCATGCGCGACCTCGGCGCGCCTGCGGATCGCATTGCCGAGGGCATGAACCTCAAGGGCCTTTCCGACCCGCTGCCCATCGACCAAGAGGCGCTGAACGCCGCCCGCGCCGCACTTGGGGAAAGGCCCGTCTGGGTCGCCTCCTCCACCCATCCCGGCGAAGAACGCGAAGTGCTGCTGGCGCACAAGATCCTCCTGCGGGACCGGCCCGACCTTTGCCTCATCCTCGCGCCCCGGCATCCGGACCGAAGCGCCGAGGTCACGGCGCTGATCGCCGCCGAAGGCATGTCCTTCAGCCGCCGCAGCCGGGGCGATCTGCCCGCGGGGCAGGTCTTTCTGGCCGATACGATGGGGGAACTGGGCAACTGGTACGCGCTTTCCCCCATCGTGTTCCTCGGCGGGTCGCTCAACCCGGTGGGCGGGCATAATCCGTTCGAGGTCATCCAGTCCGACGCCGCGGTTCTGAGCGGTGTGCATGTCGCGGCGTTTGCCGAGACCTATGCCGCGCTGGAAATGGGAACCGCCGCCCGTCTCGTGGCCGATGGCGAAGACCTCGCAGCCAAGGTCGCGGACTGGCTCGACGATCCGCAGGCTCTCGAGTCGGCAAGGGCCGCCGGGGCGCGGTTCATCGGCAACCAGACCCACAAGCTCGACGCGGTGTCCGACCGGATCATCGCCGCCCTGGACCTGCGGCGGCATGACTGACCTTTTCGTCACCAACTACAACCCGAACTTCACCGGGGTCTCCGCCACTGCGGCCAATGTCATCCGCCAGCAGGTGGGGCACTATCCACTGGCGCTGGTGGGCCACCCCCTGCCCGGCTGCCCGGCGCCGCTGTCCCGCCAAGCCGCCCATGCGCAAAGCCGTGCATTTGACGGCAAGACCCGGCCTTTCGCCATTTGGCACGTGCGCCGGAATACGGAAATGCACAGCGCGCTCTGGCTCCGGGATGTGCGCCGCGCCCCGGTCCGGATCGTCTTTACCTCCGCGGCCCAACGGCTGCACTCGGCCTTCCCCCGATGGCTCATTTCGCGGATGGATGCGGTCATCGCCACCACCGAAGAAGCCGCGCGCTTCGTGCCCCATGTCAGGGCCGTGGTCCCCCACGGGGTGGACACCGATCGCTTTACCCCGCCGCAGGATCGCGCCGCCGCGTGGCAGGCCCTCGGCTTCGGGGGACAGCAGGGCATTGCCACGATTGGCCGGATACGTCCCGAAAAGGGCACCGACCGCTTCGTCGACGCCATGCTGCGCCTCTTGCCGGATCACCCCGATACCGTCGCGCTGGTGATCGGTAGGGCGGACAGGCGGCACCAGTCCTTCCTCGACGGGCTGAAGGCGCAGGCAAGGTCCGCTGGCCTTGGCGACCGGCTGCTTTTTCCGGGTGAATTGCCGGCCTCTGAACTCCCCGCGCTCGTGCAGGGCCTCTCCCTCGTCATGCAACTGCCGCGATACGAAGGCTACGGCATGGCCCCGCTGGAAGGCATGGCGGCAGGGGTGCCTTTCGTGGCGACCGACGCGGGCTATTACCGGGTATTCGCGGACGAAGGCCGCGCCGGCAGCATTGTCCCGCCCGACGATCCCGCAGCCGCTGCCGCCGCTGCCGAAACCCTGCTGTCAGATACCCCGCCCGCCCGCTCCGCCCTGATCCGGAAGCTCGCGGAAACGCGGTTCAGTGCAAGGGCAGAAGCGGAAGGGATCGACGCCGTCTACCAATCACTCTGGGCGCGCTGACGGCAAAAGGGCGGAAACTGCGTTCCGCCCTTCACCCTTTTTCAAATACTCACGGCGCACCACCAACCCCGTTCAACCCGGCGCAGGTGGTACGCAGCGCGCTCAGCCCGCCGCGGGCATCCGCTGTTCGACGATCTCCGCCCACCAGCTGCATCCCGCCGGAATCGCCTCGTCGTTGAAGTCGTATTTCGGATGGTGGACCATCGCCGTATCGCCGTTCCCCACGAGGATATAGGCGCCCGGGCGTTCCTCCAGCATGAAGGCGAAATCCTCGCCGCCCATGACCAGCGGTGCCTCATCGCAATCGCCCGCCACGCTGCGCGCGACCTTGGCGGCGAAATCGGTCTGCTCCTCATGGTTGACCATCACGGGGTAGTTGCGGATGTAGTTCAGCTTTGCCGTGGCGCCGTAAGTCGCCGCCACGCCTTCGCAGATCTCGCCCATGCGCTTTTCGGCAAGGTCGCGCAATTCGTTCGACATGGTGCGCACCGTGCCCATGATCGAAACCCGCTGCGGAATGACGTTGAAGGCCTTTGACGAGGTCTCGAACGAGGTGATGGAAACGACGATCTGTTCCACCGGGTCCGCATTGCGGCTCACGATGGTCTGCAGCGCCAGAACGAGGTGGCTCGCCACGACGGTGGTGTCGATCGTCTCCTGCGGCTTGGCGGCATGACCGCCGAGGCCCTCGACCTCGATCTCGATCAGGTCGGTCGCGGCAAAGAAGGGGCCAGGCCGGATGGCAAAGCTGCCCGTGGGACGGCCCGGCCAGTTGTGCATGCCGTAGACCTCCTGCACGCCGAAGCGTTCCATCATCCCGTCGGCACACATTTCGCGCCCTCCGCCGCCGCCTTCTTCGGCGGGCTGGAAGATGACCACCACGGTACCGTCGAAATTGCGCGTCTCGGCCAGATATTGCGCGGCCCCCAGAAGCATCGCGGTATGACCGTCATGGCCGCAGGCATGCATCGCATTGGGCGTCTTGGAGGCATGGGCCACGCCGGTCTGTTCGTTGATCGGCAGCGCGTCCATATCGGCACGCAGGCCGATCACCTTGCCCGACCCCGTCTCGCGCCCCTTGATGACGCCGACGACGCCGGTACGTCCGATCCCCTCGACCACTTCATCGCAACCGAAGGCGCGCAGCTTTTCCGCCACCAGCGCCGAGGTCCGGTGCGTTTCGAACAGGATTTCGGGATTCTCGTGGATATCCCGGCGCCAGGCCGTGATATCGTCGTGCAGTTCGGCAAAGCGGTTCTTGACCGGCATCTCATCTCTCCCAGAGGTTCCCGGGCCGGAGATCCGCAAGCGCCGTGATGGCGCCTACCCCTCCCCCGGTGTCGGCGCATGAATGGCGCGCGTGTCGCCAAACATGCGTTTGCATCCTTCTACGCCAGCGGGAGGCGGGTCTCAACCACCTCCGCGAACCAGGAACATCCGGCGGGGATTGCTTCGTCGTTGAAGTCGTATTCGGGGTGGTGGACGGTGGCCCCGTCGCCGTTGCCGATCATGATATAGGCACCGGGCCGGGCGTTCAGCATATAGGCGAAATCCTCCCCCGCCATGATGGGGGGCGTGTCGCGGTCGACGCCGGGCATGATCGCCTCCGCCGCCTCTGCGGCATAACCGGTGTGATCGGTGTGATTCACCATCACGGGATAGCCACGTTCGTAGTCGATCTTGGCGGTGCAGCCATAGGCGGCGGCGGTGTGTTCAACGAGGGCGCGCACCCGTTCCTCGGCCAGGTCGCGCACACCTGCATCAAGCGTGCGCACGGTCCCCCGCATCAGCACGGTCTGGGGGATGACGTTATGCACCTCGCTGTCGCTGCGCAGCGCACAGACGGAAACGACGACCTGCTTCAGCGGATCGACATTGCGGCTGGCGACCGACTGCAGGGCGACGAGAACATGTGCCGCGGCAAGATTGGGGTCGATCGCCTCATGCGGGGCGGCCGCATGGCCGCCCTTGCCCGTCACCACGATATCGAACTGATCGGCCGAGGCGAGCAGCGCGCCGGGCCGGATGGCGAATGCGCCGACCGGGTAGTTCGGCATGTTGTGCATCCCGTAGACCTCGTCGATGGCCCAGCGGTCCATCAACCCGTCCTTGACCATTTCGTTTCCGCCGCCGCCGCCCTCTTCCGCGGGCTGGAAGATCAGCACGCAGCGCCCGTCGAAGTTGCGGGTCTCGGCAAGATATTGCGCGGCCCCCAGCAACATGGCGGTATGGCCGTCATGCCCGCAGGCGTGCATCTTCCCGGGCACGGTGGAGGCATGGGGAAGGCCTGTCGCCTCCTCTATGGGCAGCGCGTCCATATCCGCCCTCAGACCGATGGTGCGGCCAGAGGTATTGGACCGCCCTTCGACCACCGCCACGACCCCGGTGCGTCCGATCCCGGTGGTGATATCCGTGATGCCGAAACCGCGCAGCTTCTCTTCGACGAATTTTGCCGTTTCATGAACGTCGAACTGCAACTCGGGGTGCTGGTGCAGATGCCGCCGCCAGCCGGTGATTTCAGCGTGTGTATCGGCGAAACGATTCTTGATCGGCATGACGTGTCCTTTGTGAACTGGGTATTCGGGTCAGACGTTCGGCCCCAGACGCATGGGGCTGCCGTCGCGAAACCGCGACAGGCGGAATCTCGTCAGATCATGACCGGGATCGTCGTCCATTGCCAGAGCGGCCAGGACTTCGCCCATGCCGGGCCCGATGCCGAAACCATGCCCCGACATGCCCGTCCCGATGATGAGCCCCGGCAGATCGGCACAGCGATCCACCACCGGGACGATATCGGGCATCGTGTCGATCATCCCCGCCCATGCTCGTTTGAGCCGTACGGGCGGCAATTCCGGATAGAGGGCGGCGAAATCCTGCAGCAACCGCCGGATACGGCGCATGTTGGGCGCGGGATCGAGGATGCGGATCCGTTCGAAGGGCGAGGGTTCATCATCGCTCCAACGGCGGCGGGTGGTCCATGCGTCGGGAAAGCCGCGCGGGGCGAAGGGCAACAGGCGCTGGCCCAGCGGATCGGCCCGCAGCTGCGTCAGGTAATGGGGGAAGGCGCGGACCGCATCGGGCCCCACGAAAAGCTCGGGCGCGCCGGGGGGAGCGAGCGTATAGCCGCCGTCCTCCCGGCGCCGGAAGGCAACGGCCCGGGTGGCCGCCGCCCCGCGGGTGATCTCCGGCAGCGGCTCGGTGGCGGCCACGTTCTCGCGCACCGAAAGCTGGGGCATCGCGACCCCGTGGCGCCGCAGCAGAAGCGCCGACCACGCCCCGCCGGCGAGCACCACCCGATCCGCCGCGATGCGCCCGGCCTCCGTCACCACGCCGGCCGCGCGACCTGCCGCGAGGTCGAGCCCCCGCACGGCGCAGCCTTCGACAATTTGGGCTCCCTCGCGCGCGGCTATGGCTGCCAGCGCGGGCACCGCGACCCAGGGCTCCGCCCGCAGGTCCGAAGGGGTCGTCAGCGCCCCGGCGAAGCGGCCCGTCAGTCCGGGGAACGCCTCCGCCGTTTCGCGGGCGGATAAAATTCGGCTGTCGACCCCATTGGCGCGCGCATGGGGCAGCCAGTTCTCGTAGGCGGCGATTTCTGCTTCCGTCCGTGCGAGATAAGTGATCCCGCCCTGCACGAGCCCGATGTCGATATTGGTCTGCCCGGCCAGTTCCTGCCACAGGACATTCGCCCGCGCCATGATCGGCATCTCGTCCGGATCCCGGCCCTGCTGCCTGATCCAGCCCCAGTTCCGGCTGGATTGTTCCGCCGCGATGCGCCCCTTTTCCAGCAGAACCACCGAACGCCCGGCGCGGACCAGAAACAGCGCGGTGCATACCCCGATGATCCCGCCCCCGATCACCACAACATCCGCCCGCTCTGGCGGCGGGCCGGGGTAGGTGACCGGTTTGTCGAGGGTGAAGGGGAATGCGGGCATCGTCGTCGCCTCGTTGCGGGCGCGAGGGGGCGCTGCCCCGCCGTGCAAGGCACGGCCCCCCGGGATTTTTTACCATTTGGAAGGGCTGTCAGTCCGCGCGCAACCTTTCGAGCAGTTTGCGCATGAAGTCATGCCCGGCCTCGAACTGGGATTTTTCGATGAATTCGTTGGGCTGATGGGCCTGTGCAATGTCACCGGGGCCGCAGATGACCGCGCTGTAGCCCGCTTCCTGAAACTGGCCGGCTTCGGTGCCGTAGCTGACCTTGTGACTGGCATTGTCGCCGGTGAGTTGGCGCACCAGCGTTTCTGCCTCCCCCTCCTCCTCGGGTTGCAGGGCGGGGACGTCGAAGCGGGGCGTCACCTCGATCCGAGTGTCGGGCACCACGGCCTGCATCTGCGCCTCAACCTCGCGCACCCGTTCGAGGTAGGCGGTGCCCCAGCGGGTCTTGTCCTCCCCCGGGACGACGCGGAAATCCATGGCGAACTCGCAGTCCTTGGCGGTGATGTTATGGGCGGTGCCGCCCTTGATCATGCCAACGTGCGCCGTCGTGAAGGGCGGATCGAACATTGCCGCCAGTTCCGTGGGCGGGGCGGCCATGTTTTCCGTATTGGTGACATTGGCCCATTCGATCAGCTTGGCACCCGCCATGATTGCGTTCACGCCCGTGTGCAGCAGGGATGAATGGACCTCAAACCCGATCACATGGGTGTTGAACCCGATCCCGCCCTTGTGCCCCGTGACCGCCTGCATCGTCGAAGGCTCCCCCACGATCACGGCAGACCCCTTGGGCAGAACGGGTTGCATCGCTTGAATCATCGGGGGCGCACCGGTGCAGCCCACTTCCTCATCGAAGCTGAGGGCGATCTGCAGCGGGCGGGTCACATTGGCGTATTTCGCCTCCACCAGCGCCCAGATCGCCAGCGCGTCGAAGCCCTTCATGTCGCAGGTGCCGCGCCCGTAATAGCGCCCGTCCCTTTCGACGACGGTAAATGGATCGCTGTCCCACGGCTGACCGTCCACCGGAACCACATCGGTATGCCCCGAAAGCACCAGCGCGCCCTCTTTCCACGGCCCTACATGAGCAAAGAGCGCATGTTTGGGCTGTTCGGGATCGATGTAGCGGTGGCTTTCGATCCCGTGGCTGTCGAGATAATCGGCCACCCAGTCGATGAGCGGGATATTGGTATCGCGGCTGACCGTGGGAAAGCTGATGAGCTTGGTCATCAGCTCAAGGGGGGTAAGGCGCTCGCTCATGGGGTCCTCAATAGCCGCTGTCGGTCTTGAGCACGAAATGGCCCGGCTCGACCTCGGTGTAGACGGAAGGTTCGGGTTCGTAGTCGACGGGGTGGATGGGCGACGGGATGGGTTTGAAGTTCAGGTCCTTTTCCGCCTTGCGCTGGCGCGGATCGGCGATGGGAACGGCTTTCATCAGCGCCTGTGTATAGGGGTGCTGCGGGTTTTCGAACACCCGCTGGCGCGACCCGAGTTCGACGATCCGACCGAGGTACATGACGCCGACCTGATGGCTGACCCGTTCCACCACCGCCATGTCATGGCTGATGAACAGGAATGACAGCCCCATTTCCAGTTGCAGTTCCATCATCAGGTTCAGCACCTGCGCCTGAACGCTGACATCGAGCGCCGAGACCGCTTCATCCGCGATGATGAGCTTGGGGTTGAGCGCCAGCGCCCGCGCGATGGCCACCCGCTGGCGCTGACCGCCCGAGAGTTCATGCGGAAAGCGGCGCATGAAGCTGCGGGGCAGTTCCACCCGGTCGAAGAGCATTTCCACCCTGTCGGTCACGGCCTTGCCCTTGAGCGTGCCGAAATTGTGGATCGGTTCGGCCACCTGATCCGCCAGTTGCATCTGTGGATTGAGCGAGGCGAAGGGATCCTGAAAGATCATCTGCATGTCCAGCCGCGCGGTGCGCAACTGGCTGTGGTTCAGCGCCATGATGTCCGTACCGCCGAGATTGATCTCGCCCGATTGCGGCTCCACCAGCCGCAGGATCGACCGGCCCGCCGTGGATTTTCCGCAGCCGGATTCCCCCACGAGGCTGAGCGTGCGGCCCTTGTTGATGGTAAAGGACAGATCCTCCACCGCGTGAACATTGGCCACGGTGCGGCGCAGAAAGCCCCCCGTTACGGGAAACCGGGTGGTGAGATTGCTGACCTTCAGCAGAACATCGTCCGTTCCCTTGATGGGCACGATTTCCTTGTCCTGCGTGCCCAGGAGCTTCATCGGCTCCGGATAGGGTTTCCCGGTCATCTCGCCCAGCTTGGGCACGGCGGCCAGAAGCGCCTTGGTATAGGGATGCTGGGGGTTCTCGAAGATTTCCTCGACCGGCCCCTCTTCGACCTTGTTGCCGCGGAACATGACGACGACGCGGTCGGCCATTTGCGCCACCACGGCCATGTCGTGTGTGATGAACATGACGGCGGTGCCGGTTTCGCGCTTGAGCCGGTCCATCAGGGCGAGAATTTCGGCCTGAATGGTCACATCGAGCGCCGTCGTGGGCTCGTCCGCGATCAGCAGGCGCGGCTCGCACGCCAGCGCCATGGCGATGACAACGCGCTGGCGCATGCCGCCCGAAAGTTCATGGGGATATTGCTTCAGCCGGCGCTCCGGCTCGGGGATACGGACCTGTCGCAGCAGTTCCAGCGCGCGGGCCTCGGCCTGCGAGCGGGACATGTTCCGGTGCAGGCGCAGCCCTTCGGTCAACTGTTTGCCGACCGTGAAAACCGGGTTCAGCGCCGTCATCGGTTCCTGAAAGATCATACCGATTTCATTGCCGCGAATGTGGCGCATCTGGTCCTGCGGTGCATTGGCCAGATCGATGGTAGCGTGATCCTTGCGGTCGAACATCAGTTCGCCGCCGGCGATCTCTCCGCCGCCAAATTCCACCAGCCGCATCAGCGACAGAGAGGATACGGATTTGCCGGAACCGGATTCACCGACGACGCAAACCGTCTCTCCGGGGTGGATGTCGAAGCTGACATTCTCGACCCCGACGACCGGGCCATCCTTGGTCTGGAACTCGACCCTGAGGCCCTTGATCTGGGCAATCGGATCCGATGTGGGCTGGTCGAGCATCCTGTTCGCGCCTCGCTGTTCGCTGTCTCGGGCAGACGCTACGGCCAAGGCCGGGGCAGTGTCAAACACCCGCAGAGCGTGAGGCGCCATCAGAACAGCGGTTTTCGCAAAACCGCCGGAGGAGGCTTGCAATTCCGGTGAAACATGTTTCGATACCGCTCATGCGTTCAGGGGAGAAATGGACGAAAACCGATGAAAATCGCGCATGAATTTGCGGTTCGGTGATCCCTCTCATCCTTTGGGCGACAAAGACCTGCGGGGTCTGCCCCGCAACAAAAACGTGGCACCAAACGTGTCCAACAAGGAGTGAAATATGCGAATGAAAACATTATTGCTGGGGGCCGCCGCGTCCGTGGCGCTGGCCCCGGCGGCCTTCGCGGATGCCCATACGGGCGAACGCGGTCGTGACGGAGAGGTCAAGATCATCTACTGGCAAGCGCCTTCGATTCTGAACCCCTACCTTTCGGGGGGTACCAAGGACATCGAATCAGCATCGCTTGTGATCGAACCCCTGGGTCGCTACGACGAGACCGGCGCGCTGGTGCCCTACCTCGCCGCCGAGATTCCCACCGTCGAGAACGGCGGCGTGAGCGAAGACCTCAAGTCCATCACCTGGAAGCTGAAAGAGGGCCTCGTCTGGTCCGACGGCACGCCGGTCACCTCCGCTGATGTCGTCTTCACCGCCGATTATTGCATGCACCCCGAAGGCGGCTGCGCACAGGGCGCGAAGTTCGACGGCGTCGCATCGGTCGAAGCGGTCGATGACCTGACCGTCAAGGTCACCTTCAACGAAGCGCAGCCCAACCCCTACGGGCCCTTCATGGGCGGCCAGTCCCCCATCATCCAGAAGGCCCAGTTCGAGGAGTGCATGGGTGCCAAGGCGCCCGAGTGCACCGAGGCCAACTTCAACCCGATCGGCACCGGCCCCTTCAAGGTGGTGGAATTCCGTCCCAATGACGTGATCACCATGGAAGCCAACGAAAACTTCCGTGAAGAAGGCAAGCCCGCCTTTGCCAAGCTGACCTTCAAGGGCGGCGGCGATGCGACGGCAGCGGGCCGCGCCGTCATGGAAACGGGCGAATTTGACTACGCCTGGAACATGCAGCTTGCGCCCGACGTGTTGGCCAAGATGGCTGAAGGCGGCAAGGGCACGCCCATTTCCGCGTTCGGTACACTGGTTGAGCGGCTGGAGATGAACCTGACCGATCCCTCCCCCGACCTGCCGGAAGGCGAGCGTGCGACGGTCGCACATCCCCACCCGATCCTGTCGGACGAAAAAGTGCGCCGTGCACTTTCCATGGCCATTGACCGCGAACTGCTGGTCGAAGTCGGCTATGGTCAGGCGGGTCGCGCGACCTGCAACCTCGTACCCGCGCCGGCGAACTATGCGTCCGACAATACCGAGTGCCTGACGCAGGACCTCGAAGGCGCCAAGGCGCTTCTGGAAGAAGCGGGCTGGACCGATACCGACGGTGACGGCATCCGTGAAAAGGACGGCATGGAACTGAGCCTGCTGTACCAGACCTCCACCAACGCCGTGCGTCAGGATTTCCAGGCGCTGATCAAGGATTGGTGGAACCAGATCGGTGTGGAAGTCGAACTGCGCAACCTCGACGCGTCGGTCTTCTTCGGCGGTGACCCCGGTTCGCCCGACACCTTCCAGAAGTTCTACGCGGACGTGGAAATGTACGCCAACAACTTCGACGGCACCGACCCGCAGGCCTATCTGGCGGCCTATCGCTGCGGCAATGAGCCGAAGCCGTCCAGCCAGTGGCAGGGCGAGAACATCAACCGCTTCTGCGACGAAGAGTATGACGCGCTGCTTGATGAACTGGCCAAGACCGGCGAGCTGGAGAAGCGCGGCGAGATCGCCAAGAAGCTGAACGACATGCTGACCAAGGAATCGATGACCATCGTACCGCTGGTTGACCGTGGCCGTGTTTCCGCAGCCTCCAACACGCTGGGTGGCGTTGTCCTGAACACTTGGGACTCCGAGCTCTGGAACGTGGCTGACTGGTATCGCAAGAAAGAAGAGTAACGCAGCCTCTGCGTGAAAGCCCTGCCCCGCTTGCGCGGGGCGGGCATTCGTTTACGCTCCGATGCGTCCCCTCCCCCAAGACCCGAAGACTGACCTGCAAAGGCGCCGCGCATGCTGACTTTCACCATCCGACGACTTGTTCTGTCGATTCCGACGCTTTTGTTCATCAGCCTAGTGATCTTCCTGCTGCTGCAACTCGCCCCCGGCGATCCCATGGCGCAGGTCCCGCTGACCGTCCCGCCGGAAGTGAAACAGAAAATGCGCGAGGCACTGGGCCTCGGGCAGCCGATCTACGTGCAATACTGGAAATGGTTGGTCCAGTTCTTCTGGATCGAGCCGCAGGTCTTCATCGACTGGCTGACCAACAGCAGCGCGTGGTTTTCATGGCTGCCCGATACCGCCCTGGCCGAGGGCAAGCAGCGCGTGATCTCATGGCAGACGCGCTCCCCCGTGATGGACATCGTGATGCAGCGGATGCCGCAGACGCTCTGGGTTGTCGGTCTGGCCTATATCGTGGGCATCCTGATCGCCATTCCCATCGGGATCTATTCGGCCTACCGGCATTATTCGATCTTCGATCAGGCGGGTACTTTCGTCACCATGGTGGGCTTTTCGATCCCGCCCTTCTTCACCGGCCCGCTGCTGATCGTGATCTTTTCGGTCTATCTGGGCTGGCTGCCGTCGATCTATGACACCACGCATGTCGTCCGCGACTGGGCCAGCTTCAAGGTGCAGTTCCAGCAGATGATTATGCCCGTGATGGTGCTGGCACTGCAGACCACCGCGCAGATCAGCCGCTACATGCGCGGCGCCATGCTGGACAACCTCAATCAGGATTACGTGCGCACGGCCCGCGCCAAGGGGCTGAAGGAAAGCGTCGTGGTCATGGTGCACGTGCTGCGCAACTCGATGATCCCCGTCGTCACCGTCATCGCACTGGGAATGCCCGCCATCTTCGGCGGGGCCATCATCACCGAGAACGTCTTCAAGGTGAACGGCATCGGACAGCTGCTGCTGACGGCGCTCTTTGCCAATGATATCCCGATGGTGATGACGCTGACCTTCATCTTCGCGATCCTGATCGTGCTCTTCAACCTCATCGCCGATGTGCTCTACGGCCTGCTCGACCCGAGGATCCGCTATGACTGAACAGGCCGTCCCCGCCAGCCCCATAGAGGCCGATATCGAAACCTTCGGCGCGCTTCAGGACAAGGAGCCGCCCAAGCCGCCGCGCAGCCAATGGCGCGATGTCTGGGACCAGTTCCGCCAGCACAAGGGCGCGCTCTTCGGCGGCTTTTTCCTGCTGTTCATCACGCTGGGGGTCATTTTCGGCCCCCTGCTCTGGGACGTGGACCCCAAGAAGCTGGACATCCGCAATAAGGACTGGCGCCCCATCTACACGTTGCTTTGGGACTCTTCCGCGAAGGCCGGTTGGCTGCACCCCATGGGGACGGACAACCTTGGCCGGGACATCATGGCCCAGTTGATCTATGGCGGGCGGGTGTCCATGGCCGTGGGCTGGACGGCCATGGGGCTGGCGCTGATCATCGGCACCGCCATCGGTGTGGTGTCTGGATATTTCAAGAAGCTCGACTTCTGGCTGATGCGGTTCACCGACCTTGTCCTGTCGCTGCCGATCCTGCCACTGCTGCTGGTCGCGGTGACGCTGTTCCGCCAGCCGCTGCGCGCCAACTTTGGGCCGGAGGGGGGCATGTTCATCCTCATCGTCGGCGTCATCGGACTGACATCGTGGATGCAGACCGCGCGGATCGTGCGCGGCGATATCCTGGCCCTGAAGGAGCGGGAGTTCATTTTGGCAGCGCGCAGTATCGGAACGCGGCCCGGTAAGATCATCCGCCGTCACCTTCTGCCCAACGTAATCTCGCCTATCATGGTGTCCGCCACGCTGGGTCTCGCCACTGCGATCATCACGGAAAGCGCGCTCAGCTTTCTTGGCGTGGGCTTTCCGTCCGATTTCCCGACTTGGGGCAAGCTGTTGTCGGACGCGGTGCCGCGGATGCAGGAATTCCCCGAGCGCGTGCTGCTGCCGGGCATCGCCATCTCGCTCACCGTGCTGAGCGTCAATTACCTGGGCGACGGTCTGCGGGACGCACTCGACCCGCGCATCCGGGGGCGTTGAGGCGAAAAGAACAGTGTTCCGAAAGCAGTGGCAGCGGGTGGACCTTACCCCTACCGTGTCATAGCTTCCGGAACATTATCGCGCCGCCAAGGCTGTTAGGCGGAACCCTGTCCGGGCACCCGGGGTTGTAGATCCATCATAATGTCTTGATGCACAATTTCTGGCGCTGCAGATCATGGGCATCCTCTGGTCCGACCCGAAAGCCGCATCATGTACGAATCCCTCGGTATCGAATTTCTGGACGCGCGTCAGGCGTCTGTCGTCCTTGCCCTGATACTGGGCCTGACCTTCGGCTTTCTGGGGCAGCGCACCCGTTTCTGTTTCCGCCGCGCGCTCGTGGGGGAGGACCGGCGCCAGGCCGCGGCGATCTGGGTAACCGCGCTGGCGGTTGCGATCCTCGGCACGCAGGCCACCGTCGCGGCGGGATGGATCTCTTTCGACGATCACCGCTTCATGGTTTCCCAGATGCCCGCGATGGCCATCATCGCGGGCGGTCTGGCCTTCGGAGCCGGAATGATCCTGACCCGGGGCTGCATTTCGCGGCTCACGGTGCTGACCGGCACCGGCAACCTGCGGGCGCTTATGGTCATCCTCATCTTCGCCGTTGTGGCCCACGCCACGCTCAAGGGCGTGCTGGCGCCGATGCGCGTTGCGCTGGGGTCCGTCACGGTGGACATGGGTGCCGCCACCAGCATCGGCAACCTGCCCGGCGGCGCGCTGGTCTGGGCAGCGGTCATGGCCGCGCCCTTGCTGGCCTATGCTGCGTTCTCTGGCACCCCTGCGCGCCATTTGATCATGGCGGGAGGCATCGGCCTTCTGGTCCCGATTGCATGGGTCGGCACGGGCTATCTGCTCTATGATGATTTCGACCCGATCGTGATGGAAAGCCTTTCCACCACCTCCGCCTCTTCCGAAGCGCTGTTCTTCGCCATTGCCAGCAGTTCGATCCCGGCGGGCTTCGGCACCGGCTTCATGGGGGGCATCGTGCTTGGCGCTCTCGTGGGTACGCTCATCTTCGGCGGCTTCACCTGGCAGACCTTCACCTCCCCCGGGCAGACGGGCCGCTACATGGCGGGCGGCGTGTTGATGGGGGCCGGGGGCGTTCTGGCGGGCGGCTGCACGCTGGGCGCGGGGCTTTCGGGCGTGCCGACGCTGTCGGTCGCGGCGCTTCTGGCCATCACCTCCATCGGAGTGGGCGGGGTGCTGACGCAGGCGCTGCTCAGCCGAGCCGGCTCCGCAGGCGCCGCAGCATCAGCCAGACCAGCCCCACGACAGGCAGCGTGATCACCGCCGTCAGGACCCCCTTCGCCAGACCGAGCGTGTCCGCCAACGGATAGAGCAGATATGTCGCGAGCGAGACCGCGTAATAGCTGATCGCCACGACGGAGAGGCCCTCGACCGTATGTTGCAGCCGCAGTTGCAGGTCGGAGCGCCGGTCCATGCTGGCGAGGATCTGCTGGTTCTGCGCTGAACGTTCCACGTCCACCCGCGTCCGCAAGAGCTCGCTCGCACGGATTGCCCGCGCCGCCATGGAGCCCAGCCGCCGCTCCGTCGATTTGACGGTGCGCATGGCCGGCTCATACCGGCGCATCATGAATTCGCCAAAGCCCTGCCGACCCATGAAACGCGCCTCCCTCAAAGCACCGATGCGCTGGTAGACGATCGCCTCATAGGCATCGGTCGCGCCAAAACGGAATGCCAGCCGCGCCTGCAACGTCTCCAGCGCGACGGAGACATCGAGCAGCGCGTGCAACGTATCTTCCGCCCCCTGCGCAGGCCCCTGCATCCCCGTCATCAACTCGGTCAGCCGCTTGTCCAACTGGTTGATCTGCGGCATCGCGGCGCGCAGTTCGACAAAACCAAGCATGGACATCGCCTTGTAGGTCTCGATCTCGCACAGCCGCTGCACGATCCTGCCGATGCGCCGTTCGCCGGTCTCCGGGCTGGCAAAGACGGCCATCCGCAGATGGCCCGCCGGATCGATACGGAAATCGCTGGCGATGACGGCAGCATCGTCCAGCACCCGCGCCACCGCGAGGCTTTCACCGACGAACCAGTCTGACAGGGCGTCATGGACCTGTTCGGCCGGCCCCGGATGCGGCACCACCCGGATGAGCGCTGAGGTAATCCGCTCCCCCGGCGTCTCCGCCAGCCAGTCGGAGGGAAAGACATCGAACTCTGCCGGGGCGAAGGGCCTGTCGCCCTGCGCGTCGGAGAAGATCGTGTAGGTCACGATCTCGGTATGCTGTTCCCATTTGATCTGATAACGACCGAGCGGACCGTGATAATGGGTCGCGTCTGGGTCCGGGCGCGGCGCGCCGTAGTGATCGAGCAGCCGCCGCAGATGCGCAAGGTCGGCGGCCCGGTCCCGGTCCGATGCGTCGCCCGCCGGGCGCAACACCAGAAAGACAGCCGTTCCCCGCGTCGAAAGGCGCGGAAAGGGCCGCGCGTGCAGCTCCCCGGTGAGCGCATATCTGGCGGGATGATCTTCGAGAGTGGCCATGGGTCGATCCTTGCAGCCGGAATAAGGCGGCACAATAACCCGGAACCGGGCGACTGGAAACGGTCTTTTCGCGCATCTTCAACACCTTACGGTACACGCTTGCATACCGCCGGTCCGGCCCTAGCTATGGGCCTAGCCTGCAACCAAGGGACTTGCATGAACCGTCGCGCACAATCCGAAGACGAACCGGCCCCGGGCGCCACCCGCGATCTGACGCGCGGGCCAATCTGGCGCGCGCTGCTCGCGATGTCAGCCCCGATGAGCGTGGGCATTTTCGGGGTGCTGAGCGTCGGTCTCGCCGATGCCTATTTCCTTGGCCAGCTGGGCGGCGCGCAACTGGCGACCGTGGGCTTCGTCTACCCGGTCACCACGGCGATCACCTCGCTTTCCATCGGGCTGAGCGCCGGGGCGAATGCCGCGCTCAGCCAGGGCGTGGGCCGGGGCGACCGGGCGGATGATACCCGGCGGCTCGGCTTTCATGCCATCGGCCTTGGCCTTGTGCTGTCGTCCGTCGCGGCCCTGCTGCTCTGGCTCATCTATCCCTATCTGTTCTCCGCGCTGGGGGCGAAGGGCGCCGTCGCGGAGCATATCGCCGCCTATATGCCTGTCTGGGCGCTGAGCTTTCCTTTCCTCGTGGTGATGATGGTCACCAACGCTGTTTTCCGGTCGCACGGCGACGGGATGACCGCCGCGCTTGTGATGGTGCTGGCAGCGCTGGTCAACGTCGGCCTCGATCCGCTGCTGATTTTCGGCATGTGGGGCCTGCCGGAACTGGGGGTGAAGGGCGCCGCCATCGCGACATGGGCGGGCCGTGTGGCGGCCATGGCCATAGCGCTCTTTATCGCGTGGCGCCGCGGCCTGCTGGGCTGGACGGGCGGGATGCTGGACGGGGCGCTGACATCGGCGCGCCGCGTTCTGAAGGTCGGGCTGCCGGCCGCGTTTTCCAATGCGATCAATCCCGCGGGTATGGCTCTGGTGACGGCGGCGGTCGCGACCGTGGGCGAAACCGCCGTGGCGGGCTTCGGCGCGGCGACGCGGGTGCAGTCCATGGCGCTCGTTCCGCTGCTGGCGCTGTCAGCGGGCATCGGGCCGGTGGTGGGTCAGAACTGGGGCGCCGAACGGCAGGATCGTGCGCGGGGGGCCGTCCATGCGGGTTTCTGGTTCTGCATCGGGTACGGTGCCCTGCTGGCCGCCCTGCTCATGGTTTTTGCGGTTCCGATTGCCAGTCTCTTCGCCTCTGCCGAGGAAGACGCGGCCTATGCGGCGATGTACCTGCGTTTCGTCGGCGCATCGCTTTTCGGCTATGGCATCATTGTCGCCGCCAATGCCGCGATGAACGCCCGGGACAAGCCCATTCATTCCATGACGCTGAGCCTTGTGCGCATTCTGCTGATCTATCTGCCCCTTGCGTGGCTCGGAGCCTTGACCTTCGGCTTCGGGGGCATCGTGGCCGCCGCCGTCATGGCCAATGTGATGGCAGCCTGGGGCGGTCTGATCGCGACCCGCGCCACCGGCCTGCTCGGGCTGGAAACGCCGCTGATCGACGTGCCCGTCAGCCTGCTGCCCGGGCAGCGGAGCAAAAGCCCCGCCCCTGCCGCCGACGCGGGCTGACGAGGGCGATATCTGGCGCCAAGCGCGGCCCGCTCTCAAGGGGGCCGGCCGCCACCCCGCCCGCCGCAAAGAAAAAAGGCGGCACCTGGGGCGCCGCCTTTGATCATCTCACATCAGCCCGATCAGTCGATCAGCGGGATCAGCTTGTCGAGGCTTTGCTTCGCATCGCCATAGAACATCCGCGTGTTGTCCTTGAAGAACAGCGGGTTCTCGATACCGGAATAGCCAGTGCCCTGCCCGCGCTTGGAAACGAAGACCTGCTTGGACTTCCAGACTTCCAGCACCGGCATGCCCGCGATGGGGCTGTTGGGATCGTCCTGCGCCGCCGGATTCACGATGTCGTTGGAGCCGATGACGATGACAACATCCGTATCCGGGAAGTCGTCGTTGATCTCGTCCATCTCCATCACGATGTCATAGGGCACCTTCGCCTCGGCCAAGAGCACGTTCATATGCCCCGGCAGACGCCCCGCGACGGGGTGAATGGCAAAGCGGACGTTCTTGCCCTTGGCCCGCAGCTTCTTGACGAGATCGCTGACAGCACCCTGCGCCTGCGCCACGGCCATGCCGTAACCCGGTACAATGATGACGCTGTCGGCCTCGTTCAGCGCGGTGGCGACGCCGTCGGCCTCGATCGCGACCTGTTCGCCCTCGACCTGCATCTGTTCACCCGCCGGGCCGCCGAAGCCGCCGAGGATGACGCTGATGAAGGACCGGTTCATCGCCTTGCACATGATGTAGGACAGGATCGCACCGGAAGAGCCGACCAGCGCACCCACGACGATCAGCAGGTCATTGCCGAGGCTGAAGCCGATGGCCGCCGCCGCCCAGCCGGAATAGCTGTTCAGCATGGAAACCACGACGGGCATGTCCGCCCCGCCGATCCCCATGATCAGGTGATAGCCGATGAAGAGCGCCGCCAGCGTGAGCAGCAGCAGCGGCAGGAACCCACCGGAGGCGAGATACCAGATCAGGCAGATGGCGGAAATGGCCGCCGCCGCGATGTTGAGCCAGTGGCCGCCCGGCAGCTTTTCGGCCGTGGATTTCACCCGGCCCGCAAGTTTGCCGTAGGCGATGATGGAGCCGGTGAAGGTGACCGCACCGATCCAGACGCCCAACACCAGTTCGACGCGCAGGATGTTGATCTCCACCGCGGTCTTCTTGGCCACGATGGCCGCGAAACCGCGGAACTCCGCCGCGACGTCCTTGGCCGGGCCGATCAGGGAGCCGTAGGTTTCCTGCGGGAAGGGCAGACCTGCGGTGGCAAAGGCTTCCGCCACGCGGCCGATCTCGATATGGGCGTTGATGCCCACGAAAACCGCCGCCAGCCCCACAAGGCTGTGCATCGCCGCGACAAGCTCGGGCATCTGGGTCATCTGAACGCGCTGCGCCAGTTGCATCCCGATCACCGCACCGGCGGCGATGAGGATCAGCGACAGCAGCCAAAGCCCCGCCCCCGGGCCGATCAGGGTGGCGATGACTGCCAACGCCATGCCGACGATCCCGTACCAGACCGCGCGTTTCGCGCTTTCCTGTCCCGACAATCCGCCCAGCGAAAAGATGAAGAGGACGGCAGCAACCACGTAGGCTGCGGTAGTAAATCCGAATTCCATTGTCTTTCCCTCGCCTTAAGATTTCTGGAACATGGCGAGCATGCGCCGTGTCACCATGAAGCCACCGAAAATGTTGATCCCGGCCATGAAGACCGAAGCGGCGGCAAGTATCATCACCAACCACGAGCCAGAGCCGATCTGCATCAGCGCGCCGAGGATGATGATGGAGGAAATGGCGTTCGTGACGGCCATCAGCGGAGTGTGCAGGCTGTGCGCCACGCCCCAGATCACCTGGAAGCCCACGAAGACCGACAGCACGAAGACGATGAAGTGCTGGATGAAGCTGGCGGGCGCCACGAGCCCCACGGCCAGCAACAGCGCACCGCCCACGGCCAGCAGTGTGACCTGGTTCTTCGTCTGCTGCTTGAAGGCCGCCAGTTCCTTGGCCGCCTTCTCCTCGGCGGTCAATTCCTTGGCCGGCTCCTTCTTCGGTGCTGCCGCGATGGCGGCGACCTTGGGCGGCGGTGGCGGGAAGGTGACTTCCTTGGCGTGGGCGATGGTTGCCCCGCGGATCACGTCATCTTCCATGTCGTGATCGATCTCGCCGTCCTTTTCGGGCGTGAGGTCGGTCATCATGTGACGGATGTTGGTGGCATAGAGCGTGGAGGCCTGCGCCGCCATCCGGCTGGGGAAGTCGGTATAGCCGATGATGGTCACGCCGTTGTCGGTGACGATCTTCTCGTCCGCCTTGGTCAGCTTGCAGTTGCCGCCCTTCTCCGCCGCAAGGTCGACGATGACCGATCCGGGTTTCATGGCCTTGACCATGTCCTCCGTCCAGAGTTCCGGCGCCTCGCGGTTGGGGATCAGCGCCGTCGTGATGACGATGTCCATATCGGGCGCCAGTTCGCGGAACTTGGCAAGCTGCGCTTCGCGGAATTCAGGCGAGGAGACGGAGGCATAGCCGCCGGAGGCGGAGCCGTCCTGCTGCTCTTCCTCGAAGTCCAGATAGACGAATTCGGCGCCCATGGATTCGACCTGCTCGGCCACTTCGGGGCGCACGTCGAAGGCATAGGTGATCGCACCCAGCGAGGTCGATGTGCCGATGGCCGCGAGACCGGCCACACCCGCACCCACGACCAGCACCTTGGCGGGCGGCACCTTGCCCGCGGCGGTGATCTGCCCGGTAAAGAAACGCCCGAAGTTGTTGCCCGCCTCGATGACCGCGCGGTAGCCCGCGATATTGGCCATGGAGGACAGCGCATCCATCTTCTGCGCGCGGGAAATGCGCGGCACCATGTCCATGGCGATGACGGTGGCGCCCCGCTCGGCGGCAGCCTCCATCAGATCCTTGTTGCCCGCGGGATTGAAGAAGGAAATCAGCGTCTGCCCCTCGCGCAGCATCTGCACCTCCGCCTCGGAGGGGGGGCGTACCTTGGCAACCACATCGGCGGCCTCATAAAGCGCCTTGGCATCCTTCACGACCTCGACCCCGGCGGATTTGTAGGCCGCGTCGTCGAACCCCGCGCCTTCGCCGGCTCCCGACTGGATCAGGCAGTCATGGCCAAGCTTCTGAAGCTGCGCGGCGCTGTCGGGCGTCATGGCTACCCGGCGTTCGCCCTCGAATATCTCTTTTGGCGTTCCGATCTTCAAATCAGGATCTCCCCATCGTGGTCGCTACGCCCCGATTGACGCAACAATGTTGCCCGGTTCGATAGTACGCGCGCAGCAATAGTACAAGCGACACCAAGCGCCAACGCCCCGTCATTTGCCTGTTTCTAGCGCTAACGGACAGGATTTGTGCACCTGACGCCCCCCAACCGATGCCGCAACGCGGCACGAGGAACGCCGCGTCACCCCGCGGGGATCGCGGGCGAAGGTCGTTGCGCCCGCCGATGGCACGCGCCAGCATGCCGCCAAACCAAGGGAGAGATTTATGGACCTCGAAGGAAAACACGCATTCATCACCGGCGGCGGTACGGGTATCGGCCTCGATATCGCGCGCGCGCTGGCCCGGAACGGCGCGCGCGTCACCATCACCGGGCGGCGGCAATCCGTGCTGGATGAGGTCGCCACCGATGGCATCACCGGCGTCGCCATGGACGTGCGCAACGAAGAGGATGTCGTTTCCGTCATCGCCAAGGCGACGGAGGAACGGGGCCCCGTGCAGATCTGCATCCCCAACGCCGGGATCGCCGAGGGCCGGTCGGTGCTGAAGACCGATATGAAATTCTGGCGCGACATGATGGCCACCAACCTCGACGGTGCCTTCATGACCATCCGCGAATCGCTGAAATCCATGCGGGGCACGGATTGGGGGCGCGTGATCGCCGTGTCGTCCATGGCCGGTCTGCGCGGCCTGCCGGGGGCGGCGGCCTACTCCGCTTCCAAACACGGGATGATCGGGCTGATACGATCCCTGTCGGAGGATTACATGGGCAAACCCTATACGTTCAACGCGCTCTGCCCCGGCTATGTCGATACGGAGATCGTGACCCGCAATACCGCGACCATCGCCGAACGCGCCGGGCTCAGCAGCGAACAGGCGCGGGACGTCATGGTGAAAGCGAACCGCCACAAACGGCTGGTGACCCCGGCTGAAGTGACCGAAGCCGCGCTCTGGCTCATGGGCCCCAACTCCGGCAGCATCAACGGCCAGTGCATCGAAATCGCGGGCGGTCAGATGTAGCGCGGCTATGCGAATGGGCACCGCGCCCATCCGCAGGAGATAACGACTCGTTTACCAAAAACAGGCAGGGTCGGTGCATGATACCGCTGACCCTCCTCCCCCGCCGCACCGCGCGCGCCCTCGATACCGGCCAAGGTACCGATCCGGGCGAGCTCTTTCCTCAACAGGCCGATGATTTGCGCGGCCGTGCCCTCGCCTCGCTGACCCCGGTATCGCGTGGAACGGATGATTTCGTCTGGTTCACCCGGCGCAAGATCGGCGCCGCCCGGGGTGATCTGCCCCCGCCCTGACTGTGCCTGCCCCGGAGGCGGCTCAGACAGCCTTGAGCTTGGGGCGCGTTTCCCGCGCGGCCCACTCGCGCGCGGCCTCGCCGAAGGCACGGAACAACGGGCGCGACACAGGATCGTTCGCCGCGTCCCATTCGGGATGCCACTGGACCGAAAGGGTGAAACCGGGGGCGCCCTTTACATAGATCGCCTCGGGCGTGCCGTCCTCCGCCACACCGTCGACGACGATCCGCTCCCCCGGTCGCTTGATCCCCTGCCCGTGCAGGGTGTTCGTGCGCACCTTGGCGGACCCCAGCACGCCGTGGAACACGCCCCCTTCGGTAAAGGTGATGTCGTGGCGCAGTTCGAACTTCTCATGCAGGGTGCCGTCGGGGGGCATACGGTGGTTCATCCGTCCCGGCAGATCGCGAATTTCAGGGTAGAGCGTACCGCCCATGGCGACGTTCACCTCCTGAAACCCCCGGCAGATGCCGAAAAAGGGCTGGCCGCGTTCGACGCAGGCCCGGATCAGCGGCAGGGTGATGGCATCGCGCGCCCGGTCAAAGGCGCCATGGGCCTCGGTCTCTTCCTCGCCGTATTCTTCCGGATGCACATTGGGCCGCCCGCCGGTGAAGAGGAAACCGTCGCAGACCTCCATCAGCTCCGACACCCGCAGAAGCCGGGGGTCGGCGGGAACGATCAGCGGCACGCAGTCGGAGACGAAGGCCACCGCATCCGAATTCATCTGCCCCCCGGCATGCACCGGGTACTGATCGTTCATGAGGTAGGAATTGCCGATGATGCCGACAACGGGTCGCGCCATGTCTGTGCCTCTGCTGCTACGCACTCAGCATAGCCGCAAGCCTCGGCGGCCTTCAACCCGCCTCAGATCTCGCCTTCCAGCCCCGCCGCGCTGATCCCGGCCATGGCCGCCTCGGCATCATTGTCCGACGTATCGCCGGTGACCCCGACGGCACCCAGTACCGCGCCCTTGCGATCGCGCAGCAGCACCCCGCCCGGCACCGGCACGACCTGGCCGCCGAAGACGCCGTTGACCGCCGCCATGAAATAGGCCTGATCCTCCGCCCGCTTCATCTGCGCGGTACCGGCCATGCCAAGCATCACGGCACCGTAGGCTTTGCCCTGCGCGATGGCGAAACGCCCCGGCGCTGCGCCGTCTTCCCGCTCGAAGGCCTGAACATGGCCGCCGGCGTCCAGTACGATGACCGAAAGCGGCTTCAGTTCCATTTCACGCCCCTTTTCAAGGGTCTTGCGCACAATTGTCCGTGCCTTGCGCAGCGATATCGTCATATTCGTGGGTCCTTCCAAATGGGGTCAAATCCTGGGGGGTCCGGGGGGCCAGCCCCCCCGGTCCGCGACGTGCCTACTGCTGTGCCGCTTTCCATTCCAGACGGCGCGCGTGCAGCACCGGCTCGGTATAGCCCGAAGGCTGCTCGCGACCCTTCAGCACAAGGTCGCGCGCGGCGGAAAAGGCGATACCGTCGAAATCGGGGCCCATCGGGGTATAGCCCGGATCGCCTTCGTTCTGCCGGTCGACGACCTGCGCCATCTTGCGCAGCCCTTCCATCACGCGATCTTCGTCGATGATGCCGTGGTGTAGCCAGTTCGCCAGCGCCTGGGCCGAGATCCGGCAGGTGGCGCGGTCCTCCATCAGACCCACGTCGTCGATGTTGGGCACCTTGGAACAACCCACTCCCTGATCGACCCAGCGCACGACATAGCCAAGGATGCCCTGCGCGTTGTTCTCGATCTCGCGGGTGATCTCCTCGTCCGACAGGTTGCGCCCTTCCAGCACCGGGATCGTCAGCAGCGCATCGAGCGAAGCGCGCGGGCCCGCGGCGGCCAGTTCATCCTGCCGCGCCAGCACATCGACCTTGTGGTAATGCATGGCGTGCAGGGTCGCCGCCGTCGGCGAGGGAACCCAGGCGCAGGTCGCACCTGATTGCGGATGGCCGATCTTTGCCTCCAGCATCTCGCCCATGCGGTCGGGCATGGCCCACATGCCCTTGCCGATCTGCGCGCGGCCCTTCAGCCCGCAGGCCAGACCGATATCGACGTTACGATCCTCATAGGCTTCAATCCACGTGGCGTTCTTCATGTCGCCCTTGGGCACCATGGGACCGGCTTCCATGCTGGTGTGGATCTCGTCGCCGGTCCGGTCCAGAAAGCCGGTGTTGATGAAGGCCACACGGTGCTTGGCCGCGCGGATGCATTCCTTGAGGTTCGCGCTGGTCCGGCGCTCTTCGTCCATGATGCCGAGCTTCACGGTATGCCGCGGCAGGCCGAGGGCATCCTCCACCCGGTCGAAAATCTCGTCCGAAAAGGCGACTTCGGCGGGCCCGTGCATCTTCGGCTTCACCACATAGACCGATCCGGTGACGGAATTGCCCCCGTCCCGCTTCAGGTCGTGCATGGCGATGAGCGTCGTCATCATGGCGTCCATCAGCCCTTCGCCGACCTCGTTGCCGTCGCGGTCGAGGATGGCGGGATTGGTCATCAGGTGGCCCACGTTACGCACCAGCATAAGCGAGCGGCCCTTGAGCGTGATCTCGCCCCCGTCAGGCGCGGTAAAGGTCCGGTCGGCGTTCAGAACGCGTTCGACACTCGCGCCACCCTTTTCGAAGCGTTCCGCCAGATCGCCCTTCATCAGGCCGAGCCAGTTGCCATATGCCAGCACCTTGTCTTCGGCATCGACGGCGGCAACGCTGTCTTCGCAGTCCATGATGGTGGAAACGGCGGATTCCAGTTCGATGTCAGAGACATGCGCCGCGTCGGCGCGGCCGATTTCATGTTCGGGATCGATGCGCAGGATGATGTGCAGCCCGTTGTGGCGGAACAGCAGCGCGGTCGGGCTGTCGGGCGCGCCCTGATAGCCGACGAAAAGCTCCGGTTCCGCCAGCCCCAGTCCGTGCATGACATGGGGCGCTTCGCCGGCGGAGGGAACGGCGCTCTGAGTAGTCTGGGTACCGCGGAAATCCTCGTCATTCAGCAACATGCCCTGCAGCGCGCCATCTTCGACGCGGTAGCCCACCAATTGCGCGTGACTGCCCGAGACGAGCGGCACTGTCTCGTCCAGAAACGCCTTGGCGCGGGCCACGACTTGCTGGCCGCGCTCGGGGTCATATCCGCCGCCTCGCGGGCCTTCGCCCAGCGCATCGGTGCCGTAGAATGCATCGTAAAGGCTGCCCCAGCGGGCGTTCGCGGCGTTCAGCGCGAAGCGGGCATTGGTGATCGGCACCACGAGCTGCGGCCCCGGGACCTTCGCGATCTCGGGATCGACGTTTTGCGTCTCCACGGTGAAATCGTCGCCTTCGGGCACGAGGTAGCCGATTTCGCGCAGAAAGGACTGATAGGCCTCGCTGTCATGCTCCTGCCCGGCGCGTTCCTTGTGCCAGGCATCAATGCGGGACTGCATCTCGGCCCGGGTATCCAGCAATTCGCGATTGCGCGGCCCCAGATCGTGCAGAATGTCGGAGAACCCTTTCCAGAATGCATCGGCTTCGATCCCGGTTCCCGGAAGCGCCCTGTCCTCGACAAAATCCGCCAGCTGACGGTCCACCTGCAATCCGTGCTTGTTCACCCTGTCGGTCATGCGCCTTCTCCCTCTTCGATCTCGGTCCGCGGGCCTGGCCCGCTCATGCTGATTTCCCCCGGGGATAACTTCACCCCCGGATGCGGTAAAGTCTTTTTACCAGTTTGCGGTGCTTTCGGAGGAATTCGCCGCTGCCCTTCCGGCCTTCGCCGCGCGCCGGCATCGGTGGGAGCAATAGCGGACCTCGTCCCAGTCATCTGACCATTTGCGGCGCCAGACCATTTCCCGCCCGCAGGCGGCACAGTCCTTCCTGGGCAGATCGGCTTTGCGAACCATCTTGGCCATGATGACGCCTCCTCATCGGGTTATCGGACCCCCGCACATGAAAAGAACGGCCCCCGTTTTCGGGTGACCGCCCTTTTTCTCGACACTTTCCCGCCGGTGCAGTGCCGATGCATCGCAAGGATGCCTAGTTCGATTCGTTCGTACCCGGCACGACCGGGTCCACCGCGGGCACCGAAGCCTCCGGCTCGGTCGCCTGATCGGTATTGGTCACGTCATCCGCAGTGGGATCGCCCCCGTTGATGATGACGTAGAAGATCAAGAGAACGATCATCAGACCGCCGAAAATCATTGCTCCGCGAATGCCAAGCAGGGCCGGCTTGTGCCGCTTTTCCTGCTTTTCGGTATTTGTGTCGGGTGCAGACATGTAGCGTCTCCTTAATATTCCGGGGGCCCGTCTTGCGGCCCCCTCGTTGGCTACATAACGTATGCGGAGCCTGTTTGTTCCCTCCCCCGCACGAGGATTCCCGATGCGCGATGCCGCCCCCCAGACCATTCACCTTTCGGATTATGCCCCCTTCGGGTATCTGGTCGACAGTGTCGAACTCGACTTTGCGCTCGATCCTCACAAGACCCGGGTCAAGAGCCGGATCGCTTTCCGGCCCAATCCGGCGGCGCAGGACCGCAGGTTTTTCCTGCATGGCGAAGGGCTCACCCTGATCGCGGCGCGCATCGACGGCAAGGAAGTGACCCCCAGCGTGACGGAGCAGGGGCTGACCTGCCAAGTGCCGGATGCGCCCTTCCTCTGGGAAGCGGAAGTGGAGATTGATCCGGCAGGCAACACCGCGCTCGAAGGGCTCTACATGTCGAACGGCATGTATTGCACCCAATGCGAGGCGGAAGGTTTCCGCAAGATCACCTACTACCCCGACCGCCCGGATGTTATGGCCGTCTTCACCGTTAAGATCGACGGCCCCCACCCCGTGCTGCTGAGCAACGGCAATCCGGTGGCCCAATCGCATCATCATGCCGAGTGGCACGATCCCTGGCCCAAGCCCGCCTATCTTTTCGCGCTGGTCGCGGGGGATCTGGTCGCCCATGCGGATCAGTTCACCACCGCCTCGGGCAAACAGGTCGCGCTGAACCTCTATGTCCGCCCCGGGGATGAGGGAAAATGCGCTTTCGGAATGGAGGCGCTGAAGGCGTCGATGCGCTGGGACGAAGAGGTTTACGGCCGTGAATACGATCTCGATCTCTTCAACATCGTGGCGGTCGACGATTTCAACATGGGCGCGATGGAGAACAAGGGGCTGAACATCTTCAACTCCTCCGCCGTGCTGGCCAGCCCCGAAACCTCGACCGACATGAACTTCGAGCGGATCGAAGCCATCATCGCACATGAATATTTCCACAACTGGACCGGCAACCGCATCACTTGCCGCGACTGGTTCCAGCTGTGCCTCAAGGAAGGTCTGACCGTCTTCCGCGACAGCCAGTTCACGTCCGACCTGCGCTCCGCCGCCGTGAAGCGTATCCGCGACGTGATTGATCTGCGCGGGCGCCAGTTCGCCGAGGATCAGGGCCCCCTCGCCCATCCCGTCCGGCCAGAGAGCTTTCAGGAGATCAACAACTTCTATACCGCCACGGTCTACGAAAAGGGCGCCGAGGTGATCGGCATGCTCAAGCGGCTGGTGGGGGATAAGGCCTATTACAAGGCGGTCGGTCTTTATTTCGACCGGCACGACGGGCAGGCCTGCACGATCGAAGACTGGCTGACGGTGTTCGGGGATGCGACCGGGCGCGACCTTTCGCAGTTCAAGCGCTGGTACTCCCAGGCCGGCACGCCCCGACTTTCGGTAGAGGAAAGCTGGGAGGGCGGCGTTTTCACCCTGACCTTCGCGCAAAAGACCCCACCGTCGGAGGCAACGCCGAGCCCGGAGCCCCTTGTGCTGCCCATCGCCGTGGGCCTGCTGTCGCCCACGGGGGAAGAGGTTGTGCCGACGCGTCTGCTGGAGATGACGGAAGCGGAACAAGCCTTTACCTTCGAAGGGCTGGATGAGCGGCCCACAGCCTCCATCCTGCGGGGATTTTCCGCCCCCGTGGTGCTGAACCACGATCTGTCGGACGAGGAGCGCGCGCTGCTCTTGGCGCATGATACCGATCCCTTCAACCGGTGGGAAGCGGGCCGGACCCTCGCCCGGCGGACGCTGACGCGCATGATCAACGAGGCGGCGGCACCCGACGCGGCCTATCTGGACGGTATCCACGCGGTGGTGATAAAGGGTGGCTTTGACGCGGCCTATCGCGCGCTGATGCTGGAACTGCCTGCCGCCTCTGAAATGGCGGCGGCCTTGGCCGAGGCGGGCGATACCCCCAACCCGGCTGCCATCTATGCCGCGAGCGAGGCGCTGCGCGGCGCGCTTTCCGACCGTTTCGCGGATGAGGCGCGCGCAATCTACGACGCGAACCAGATCACCGCGCCCTATCGCCCGGATGCCGAACAATCGGGCATGCGCAGCCTTGGCAACGCGATGCTGTCCCTGATCGCCCGGCAGGATGACGGGGCGCTCGCGCAGGAGCAGTTCCGCAGCGCTGACAACATGACGCAGCAACTGGCGGCGCTCGCCATCCTGCTGCGGCGGGACCACGGCGCAGAGGCGCTCGAAGCGTTCGAAAACCAGTGGCGGGACGACCGGCTGGTCATGGACAAGTGGTTCGGCCTGCAGGTGATCGAAGCGCATCCCGACGATGCCGCACAGGTCGCCGAGGCGCTGACCCGCCACCCGGCTTTCGCGTGGAAGAACCCGAACCGCTTCCGTGCCGTCATGGGAAGCCTTGCTGCAAATCACGCGGGCTTTCACCATGCCAGCGGCGCGGGCTACCGGCTGCTGGCGGACTGGCTGATCAAGCTCGATCCCGTAAACCCGCAGACGACCGCGCGGATGTGCGCCGCCTTCCAGACATGGCGCCGCTATGACGCCGACCGGCGCAACATGATCCGTGCTGAAGTCGCCCGCATCCTTGCCACGCCCGACCTCAGCCGCGACACGACGGAGATGCTGACCCGGATCCGGGGTGGCTGAAGCCCCGCTGCTGACCTATCGGCGGCAGGCGCGCAACCGCGCGACGGCACTGGCGGTCGCGGGGGTCTGGGCGGCGATGGGTTTCGCATGGGTCTTCTGGGACGCATCCTCGCTGGTGCTGGCGCTGCCCGCCCTCTTCACGCTACCGGCCTTGTGGGATCTGTGGCGGAATACGCAGAGCAGCCTCACCCTCACCCGCGAGGCGCTATCCTGGCGCACGGAGACGCGGGAGGTGGAGGTTCCGCTGCGGGACATCGATCGGATGCGGATGGACACGAGGCTTGACCTCAGCGTGCGGATGACGGTGCGGCTGAAGAACGGTTTGCGGCTACGTATTCCGCCGCAATGCACGCCCCCGCACCGAAAGTTCGAAGACGCGCTTACCGACGCCGGGATCACCACGGAGCGGCATCATTTCTCGCTGATGCAATAGGCCCGCCCTCAGGGCCGGGCGCGGGGCCGCGTCGCATTGAGCGGCATGCAGTAACTTTGGCGTTTCAGCCAGTTCGCCATGTCGACCCGTTTGCGGGCATTGCGCATGGGGCCCCAGTCCGCCGCGACGCCGCGCCCGCCCCGACCATAGATCACGCCGTCGCGCGGTACCGTCACGGCAAGGATCCGGACCGCACAGCTCAGATTTGCCGCGCCGTTTTTCAGGGCATCGCCGGTGCCTACGTTGCATTTGTAGCCCCGCGCGGTGGCGGGCAGTATCTGCAGCAGCCCGTACCAGCGCCCCCCGCCCCCGACAGCGGCCGCCTTGTAAGTGCTTTCATGCTTGGCCAGCGCCGACATGAAACCGACCCAGAAGGCACGGCGGTTGCCGTGGGATTGCATCGGATAGGCCGGGCACCAGAACTCGACATCCGCCGGCACCATGTCCACCAGCGGGCGGCCATGATTCTTGAGCGCGGCCAGCGCCGCCCGGGTCCAGAGCGCATGGCCGCGTTTGTGCTGCCAGCGGGTTCGCGGGATGTGACCGGGCCGCGCAGGGGGGCGCAGCGCGCTGATCGCGATGGGCGCCGCCGTGGCGAGTTGCGGTTTTTCCGCCTCTCCCGGAAAGGCCGGTCGGGGTTCCAGCGCCACGGGCGCCGGTCCCACAACGGGCGGCGTATCGATCGCCCGCTCAAGGTTCCTGTCGGGGCGAAGCTGCGGTCGCAGCACGCCCTTGGCCTCCGCCAGCACCTGAACCGGCAACAGCGCCAGCATCCCTGCGATGAATAGGTTTTTCATCGGGGCAATATGCGGCCCGGCCCGCGATGAATGCAAGCTCATGGAATCTCGCGCATCCGCCGGGCGGCGGAAATGCGCGCGTCTGCCCGCGAGGGGAACGCCCCTGTGAAACCGCGATTACGTCCTGCGGGCGCCATGTTCGCGCCCCAAACCGAACCTAGCCTGTTGCAAAGGCCGCCCAAAGGCCAGCAGTTGAAGTACAGGTACGTGTCCGATGTTCCCAAGCCGCCAGATCGCCGATCGTCTGCACCAGTGTTTCGCCGCGTTCAGAGCGCCGCGGGGCGCCCGACCTGTGCGCGCGGTGGAGCAAGAGGTGCATCCCGTCCTCGCGCAGCAGGCGGTGGCAGCGGTACGCGCCGGCGGGGGCAGCATTCTGCAGATCGCCTGCCCCGATCCGACGGCGGAGGACGAAGCCCGTGATCATCATCAGGCCGTGGCGCTGCGCCTCGTGCGGCAGGAACGCTGGGCCGAGCTCTCCCGGACTATCCGTGCAGCCGACGCCAAGCGCAGCCTGACGCCGGGAGCCATGTCCATCGCCGAACTCATGGCCTATGGCGCGCGCGCGGATGTGGTGCTTGCCGCCGAACATGCGTTGATCGACGGTCGGCCTGACCGCAACGCGCCCCTTCTGGCCGGGATCGAGGATCTCGAACTTGTGCTCGAAGACAGCCCCGAGGATTACGTCGTCGCCGCCATCGTGGCCCAGGCCCATATGGATCTTGGCTGGGCATGGCGCGGCACCGGCTGGGACGTGGAGGTCCCCGCCCGCAACCGTGCCGCCTTTGCCGCCCATTTCGAACGGGCCGAGGAAATCCTCGCCCCCTTCGCGGACGAAGCCGCGACCTCCCCCCTGCTGGCCGCGACGCAATGCGCCCTCTTGGGCGGCAGCGCTACGGACGGGCGCGCCGTGGCCGACCGCTACGAACGGCTCATCGACCTCAACCCCGAAAACCCGCGCCCCATGCGCGCCATGGGCAACCACCTGCTGCCACGCTGGTACGGCAGCTATGCAGAGCTGGAGCTGGAAGCCCGCCGCACCGCATCACGTACGCAGGCGGTCTGGGGTGCCGGGGGCTATACATGGGTGCAGTTCGACGCCATCTCCTGCGATGACGAAGCCTGCGCGCGGCTCGATCTGCCGTTCTTTGTCGAAGGGTTGCACGACATCCTGAACCGCCGCCCCGATCCCTATACCACCAACCTGCTGGCCGCCTATTGCGCCAACAGCATCGGTCAGGCCTTTTCCGGCAACGATCATGCAGACCATGTACGCGCCCAGATCGCCGATTGCGCGGGCTGGATCGTGCGCGAGCATCTGACGGAACTGCATCCGATGATCTGGGCCCACGCCGCGCGCGGATTCGACAACAACCTGCGGGTCCAGTGCCCGACGCGCTTTGCCGCCTCGGGCCGGGATGACGCCATGCGCATCATCACCTCGCTCTTCCAGGGCGAAATCGCGGCGGGCAAACGCGTCGTCTTCACCGAAACCGGGCCGGAAACCCGCGCCGCCTGATCGGGCCACGCCGCCGCCCCTTGCAGCACTCGGCCCCCTGTCCTATGACCTCCAGCGATCCCTGACGCACGAGGTTCCCATGCTCGACCTGACATATGACACGCCCAAGGCGCGCACCATCGCGGGTGCCAAGCACGACTGGGAACTGGTCATCGGCATGGAGGTCCATGCCCAGATATCTTCGCAGGCAAAGCTCTTTTCCGGTGCTTCCACGAAATTCGGCGCAGAGCCCAATTCCAATGTGGCCTTCGTGGATGCCGCGATGCCGGGGATGCTGCCGGTGATCAACGAATTCTGTGTCGAACAGGCGGTGCGCACCGGGCTGGGTCTCAAGGCCAAGATCAACCTGAAGTCCGCCTTCGACCGGAAGAACTACTTCTATCCCGACCTGCCGCAGGGCTACCAGATTAGCCAGCTTTACGAACCCATCGTGGGCGAAGGCGAAGTGCTGGTCGAAATGGGCGACGGCACGGCACGTCTGGTGCGGGTGGAACGCATCCACATCGAACAGGACGCCGGTAAATCCATCCACGACATGGACCCCAACATGTCATTCGTGGATCTCAACCGAACCGGCGTGGCGCTGATGGAAATCGTCAGCCGCCCGGACATTCGCGGCCCCGAAGAAGCCGCCGCCTATCTGGGCAAGCTGCGCCAGATCCTGCGTTATCTGGGCACCTGTAACGGCGACATGCAGTCAGGCGCCATGCGGGCCGATGTGAACGTGTCGATCTGCCGCCCGGGCGCCTATGAGAAATATCAGGAAACGCAGGACTTTTCGCATCTCGGCACACGGTGCGAGATCAAGAACATGAACTCCATGCGGTTCATACAGCAAGCCATCGAAGTCGAGGCGAAGCGCCAGATCGCCATCGTCGAGGCAGGCGGCGAAGTGGTGCAGGAAACGCGGCTCTTCGATCCGGACAAGCAGGAAACCCGTTCCATGCGGTCGAAGGAAGAGGCGCATGACTACCGCTACTTCCCCGACCCCGACCTGTTGCCGTTAGAGATCGAACAGGGATGGGTGGATGACATCGCCGCCAACCTGCCCGAATTGCCCGACGCGAAAAAGGCGCGCTTCATCGCCGATTTCGGCCTGTCGGACTATGACGCATCCGTGCTGACGGCCGAAGTTGCTTCGGCAGACTATTTTAAGAATGTGCTGTCGGCGATTGACCAATCCGGTGAGGTATTGGTCAAGACAGCAGAACGAATGGATACTGACAATCCCCTTCCGAAATTACCAATGGTCGAAGCGAAATACGCCGCCAATTGGGTCATTAATGATCTATTTGGACGGCTCAAAAAGGAAGATCATGACATCAGCGAGAGCCCCGTCAGCCCCGAACAATTAGCTGGAATTCTTCTGTTAATCGCCAAGGGCGACATTTCCGGCAAGATCGGCAAGGACCTGTTCGAAATCGTCTATACCGAAGGCGGCGACCCGGCGCAGATCGTCGAGGATCGGGGCATGAAGCAGGTGACGGACACGGGCGCCATCGAACAGGCCGTGGATGACATCATCGCCGCCAACCCTGCGCAGGTCGAAAAGGCCAAGCAGAACCCCAAGCTGGCGGGCTGGTTCGTGGGGCAGGTCATGAAGGCGACCGGTGGCAAAGCGAACCCCAAGGCGGTCAATGAAATCGTGGCGGCCAAGCTGAACGGATGAAGCGGCGGCGCGACAGGCTGTCCATCCATAACGAACGGGTGAAGCTCTTTGCCGGGTTCTTCAACACGCTGGGCCTCGGCTTTCTGGGGGTGGCCTTGCTGCGCCCGCTGGTCGAAGGCAGGGTGGTGAGCGATCCGTTCCTCGTGGTCTGGATCGCGACGGGGCTGGCACTTCACGGCGCGGCGCACTATATTCTGAGGTATCTGGAAAGGGAGGTCGGCGATGACGGCCTATGAAATTTTCGTACCCCTCTTCGCTCTCGGCCTCGCCGGGGTGGGGGTTCTGCTGGCCCGCCATTCGGCGCACCGGCTTGAACGCGATGCCGCTGACGGATCGCGCAGCGAATGAAGGCTGATTTGCGGGCAGGTCACCGGATCGCGGAACGCGCCTCCTGATGTCAGCGCCTTTCCGTTCGTCAATGATGCGGGTGCGCCCAGAGTGGATCGATTTCAACGGTCATCTCAACATGGCGTATTACAACGTCCTGTTCGATACTTCCGTCGATCAGGCCTATGAGCTTCTGGGCTTCGGACCGGACTATCAAAAGACCGGCTGCACCACATATGTCGCCGAATTTCATGTCTGCTACGTCCGGGAACTTCATGAAAACGATGAAGTTTTCGTCACGCTCCAAATCCTCGACCATGACGCGAAGCGGTTCCACACCTATCAGGAGCTTTACCACGCCGATGGCTGGCTTGCCGCAACCGCCGAAGGGCTGACGCTGCATGTGGACCAGTCCGGCCCCCGCGTCGCCGAGATGCCCCCGCATATCCGGGCCAACCTTGGCCGGATGGCAGAGGATCACGCAAAGCTGCCACGCCCCGAAAGGGCCGGGCGCAGCATCGGGATCCGCCGTCGCAAGGCGGGCTGAAGCGCCCGACCAGCATCAGGCCCAAGCCGCACAATCGGGCGCGAATTTTACGTTTCGGTACCGTTCCGGCAGTTCCAATCATCGCATCACTCGCCTATAAAAGCGGGCGTCTGTTGCTGAGGTTACCCCATGCCCCGTTACGAATACAAAGTTGTTCCTGCCCCGAACAAGGGCGTCAAGGCCAAGGGAGTAAAGGGGGCGGAAGCGCGATTTTCCCATGCCTTGCAAGAGCTTATGAACAGCCTTTCATGTTACGGCTGGGAATATCAGCGCGCCGAGACCTTGCCCAGCATCGAACGCAGCGGCATCGCTTCGTCCACCACCGAATGGCGCAACGTGCTGATCTTCCGTCGCCTGCGCGAGAATGACGCCGATGCTTTCGCCCCCGAGCTGCTGCCCTCCCCCCGGGCGATGCCCGCCGACATGATGGAAGACCCGCCTGCGGAACCACGGGCCGAAAAGACCGATGGGGCGGCCGCCTCCACTGACGCCGAAAAGCCTGGCGGCGACGCCAAAAAGGCAGATGGCGCCGATGGCCACGATCACTCCGCCCCACTCGACGGTCACGACAAACCCGCGGCGGAAGATGAGGATCCCGATACCGTTACCGCGCGGTTCAAAGGGGTCGCCGCCTCCCTGAAACCCGACCCCGAGGGCAATTCGAAAAAATCGGATTGAGCCTGCTCAGTCGCCGAGATCCAGCGCCAGTGCATGGATGCGCCCCATGAGGTCGCGACCCAGCGCATCATGCACGGCCCGGTGACGGGCGATCCGGCTCATCCCCTTGAAGCGCGCCGACCGGATGCGCACGTTGAAATGGCTCTCCCCGCCCTCGCGATAACCGCCGTGTCCCCGGTGGCTTTCGCTATCGTCCACCACCTGCAATTCGCGCGGTTCGAACGCTTGCTCCAACCGGTCCGTGATCTCTGCTGTTACTGACATTTTTTTGCCGCCGCCCCTTCAATCTCTGTCCCATCCGTCTAAACTCACCCGCCTGAGTCGGAAAGGTACCCTGTATGCCCAAAGCTGATCCCTTCGGATTCGACATGTCCGTGTCGTCGTCGAAAAAGAAAAACCCCCGTGGCCGTCGCGGCATGTCGGGCGCTTCGGAGACGTCCACGCGGGTCTGCGATCACCCCGATTGTCAGGAACCGGGAAAGTACCGCGCGCCCAAAGCACCCGATGTGCTGGATGATTATTATTGGTTCTGTCAGCAGCACGTACGGGAATACAATCTGAAGTGGAACTTCTTCGACGGCACGACCGAAGCGGAATTGAATGCCCAGATGTCCAAGGACAAGGTCTGGGAACGCTCGACCAAGCCGCTGGGCGATCCGGAGGCGCGGGCCTGGGCGCGGCTCGGCATCGAGGATCCGCATCAGGTGCTGGGCAAGAACGCGACGCAGAACCCCGGGCGCGGGCAGCAGGCGGGCCGCCGCCTGCCCCCCACCGAACGGCGCGCGCTGGAAATTCTTGAAGCGAAGGACAGCTGGACCAAGCCCGAGGTGCGCAAAGCCTACAAGGCGCTGATCAAGATCCTTCACCCCGACATGAACGGCGGCGACCGCAGCCAGGAAGAGCAGCTGCAGCAGGTGGTCTGGGCATGGGATCAGATCAAGGGCAGCCGCAACTTCAAGGACTGACTGATTCAAGGACTGACTGGCGAAGGAGCCGAGATGGCGTATCCCTATGACCTCGGCCTCCACAGCCGCCCCGTTTCGGGTGCCTCCGCCGGGGCGCAGGTCTGGTTCGATCGCGGGCTGAACTGGACCTACGGTTACAACCACGAAGAGGCCATCGTCTGCTATCGCCGTGCGCTGGATGAAGCGCCGGACTGCACGATGGCGCATTGGGGCATCGCCTATGCGGCGGGGCCCAACTACAACATGCCGTGGTCGCTTTTCGATGCACGGACAAAGGCCAAGGCGCTGTCGCTCGCATGGGACGCCACGCAGGCCGCGCTTGCCGGTCTGGACAATGTCAGCCCCGTCGAAGCGGCGCTGATCCGCGCCCTGCCCGCGCGCTATCCCCAAGCCACCCCGATCGAGGATCAATCCGGCTGGGACCGGGACTTCGCCGATGCGATGCGGCAGGTTCACGCGGCATTTCCCGATGACGCGGAGGTCGCCACGATCTTCGCCGAGGCGCTGATGAACCTCAGCCCGTGGAAGATGTGGGACATCGACGCGGGCGGTGTGCCCCGGCAGGCGGAAACGCTCGAATGTCAGCGGGTGCTGGAACGGCATCTGGCCCGCCCCGGGGGCATGTCCCACCCCGGGTTGCTGCATCTCTATATCCACCTGATGGAAATGTCGCCCGAGCCGGAAAAGGCCCTGAAGGCAGCGGA
>NZ_LWEX01000058.1 GCF_001634885.1 Sulfitobacter sp. HI0040
GGGGGGCTGGCCCCCCGGCCCGCTGTGCAACCTCGCGCAGGCTATCGTTCAACCGCCCTTGCCGCGCCCCAGCAGCCCTGTCAGAGCGCGCCCGACAATGCCGCGCACGCTTGGCCGGCGCCCGGCAGAGAAGGGAACCGGGCGGCAGACCTCCATCGCGGCCACGCCCACGCGGGCGGTGAGCGCACCGTTCACGAGGCCTTCACCGAACCGGCGGCTCAACCGCGCCAAAACAGTGCCCCCGAGGACAGGCTCTAGCAGGTCGTCACCTACCGCTACGGCTCCGGTCGCCACCAGATGCGACAACACGGCCCGCGTCAGCCGCCAAGAGCCCAGGAAGCCGGACCGCCCCCCATAGACCTCGGCCACCCGGCGTATCATCCGCAGGTTGCTCAGCATGGCGGCGGCCACATCCGCCAGAGCCAACGGTACGAGCGCTGTCACCGTTGCCACCTGCCGCGCCGCCGCCTCGACCTCCCTTCGGGCAGCGGCATCGAGCGGTGCCAGCAATTCCGCTTCCGCCAGATACAGCAGGCCCGCCGCTTCAAGCTGGTCGCCGGAAAGTTCGGCAAACCGCTCGCGGCCCCAGCGCGTATCCTCCCGCCCGGCATAGAGCGCGACGAGGCGATCAGTCACGGCGCGCGCCGACCGAAGGTCCGCGTTCGACAGCGCCTCCTGCGCATCGTGCTGCAGCCGGTCGAGCCGCGCGAGACGGCCAAAGGCCGCGAGTTCCCGCAGCCCGAGCAGTAACGCCACGGCAACGAATGCAAGCAATAGTGCGGTCACCCCCCATCCCAGCAGCGGATACCGCGCCAGCAGGGTGGTCACGAAATCCCATGCGGCGATGGAAACGAGCGCGCCGACAAGCATACCGGCGAGGATCCAGAACAACCGCACCAGGCGCGACGGCCGACGCGCCGCAAGATGGGCGGCAATCTGCATCGCCTGCCCCTGCGGGGCGGGGCCGTCAATATCAGGCACCGGCGGCGCTTCCGCCACCCTGGGCTGCGGCCCCTCGTCATCCTCCAGATCGAACAGAACCGGTCCCTTCGCCATTATCCTGCCTTCCGCTGCCATTCAAAACGCAAGTCGGGCAGCCCCGCGTCGTTGGCCACACCGTCGGTACGGCGCGCTTCGACAAAGCCCGCCTTGCGGTAGAAACGCACAGCCCGGGCATTGCGCTGCATGCACCAGAGACCGAGCCGTTCGCGCCCCTTTTTTGCATCTTCCATCAGCGCGCGGGCGATGCCCCTGCCCTGCACTTCCGGCAGCAGGTAAAGCGCCTGAACCTCCTCTTCTCGTATGGCGAGAAACCCCAGGGGTTCGTCTTCCCACCGGGCCACGCGGACCCAGCCCGCATCGATCATCTGGCCGACGAAATGGATGTCCTCCGCGCGGCTATGCGGATGCGGCATCCAGCCCAGCCGGGCGATGGCACCGCTCATCAGCGCGCCCAGCCGTCCCGCGTCCAGCACGCGGGCCGGGCCGATTTCGATATCGGCTGGCATGCTCACAACCTGTCCCCGATCAGGAACTCCGCAGCGCGGTCCAGCCTGATATGCGGCGGCCCATCCCCCGGGCGCAGGTTGAGCGGGGCGGGCGCGAATTTCATCACGCTGTAGTCGCCGTCAAGCCAGCGCTCCGCCCCCTGCCGCGCAGGGGTCAAAAGGCGGGCGGGATCCTCGGGCAGCTCACCGGGGTAGAAGGCCGCCTGCCGGCCCGTTTCCAGCAGACGGCCCCGCACCACGTCAAGCTGACGCCCCTCATGGGGCATCTGCGCCTCTGTCGTGGCCCGCAACGAGGCAATGGCCATGGCCGCGGTACTGGCACCCGCGTATTGCGCCCGGTCGCGGGCATCCCGCACCAAAGCCTCCATGATGGCGGTCAGCCGGGGATGCTGCGAATGATGCAGGTGATCCGCCTTTGTCGCGGCGAAAAGCACCTTTTCCACACGTTTGCCGCGCAGCAGGGTGGAGAGAAGCCCATTCTGGCCGGGGCGGAACGCTGAAAGGATTTCCGCCATCGCACGGCGCAGATCCTCCACCGCGCGGGGGCCCTGATGAATGGCGCCCAGCGCATCCACCAGCACAACTTGCCGGTCGATCCGCGAAAAATGATCCCGAAAGAAGGGTTGCACCACGAGCTTTTTGTAGGCCTCGAAACGCCGCGCCATTTCCCGCACCAGCGCCTTGCGCGGGGCGGTCCCGTCAGTGGGCAGCGGCGCGAAGGTCAGAACCGGCGATCCGGCAAGATCCCCCGGCAGCAGGAAACGCCCGGGCGTACAGTCCGAATAGCCGTTTGCCCGCGCACGCTGAAGGTAGCTGCTGAAACTTTCCGCCAGCCGCTTGGCCTCCACCTCCTCAAAGGGTGCCGCGGGGTCCGTGTTGTTCACGAGGCTGCGAAAATCCTCCGCCTCATCGCGCTCGGCAATCCGCTCCAGCACACGGGCGGACCATGTGCCATAGTCTGTATCCAGCAGGGCGAGGTCCAAAAGCCATTCGCCCGGATAATCCACGATATCGAGGTGGACCGTCCGCGGCCCCTGCAAACCCGCCAACATGCCCTCGGGCCGAACCCTGAATGACAGACGCAATTCGGAAATGGCACGGGTGCTTTCGGGCCAATGCGGATCGGGCGCGGTCAGCGCGCCGAGGTGGCTTTCATAGTCGAACCGGGGCACGGCGTCGTCCGGTTGCGGCTGCAGAAAGGCCGCCTCGATCCGGCCCGACTGCGCCGCCAGCAGGCCGGGCATGCGCCCACGGTCCAGCAGATTGGCCACGAGAGAGGTGATGAATACCGTCTTGCCAGACCGCGCGAGCCCGGTGACACCCAGACGCACGACAGGTTCCAGCAGGGTTTCCGACAGGGTGTCGCCCACGTTTTCCACCTGCCGCCAGAGGCTGTCTGCAAATCCCGCGATGCTCACTGTCTGTCCCGTCTATCCATGCGTTCTGGCCAGCGATCTGGCCTGCGGCGCAACATAGGGGCGCGGTCCGGGGATTGCCAGAACCGGACCCGCAAGCTAGACGCGCGCCATGCCACGCTATGCGCTGAAAATCGAATACCACGGGGCGCCCTTCGTGGGCTGGCAGCGCCAGAACGGCCAGTCTTCGGTACAGGGCGCGATCGAGACGGCGCTTGCCCGGCTCGAACCGGGGGAACACCGCATCGCCGCCGCCGGGCGCACGGATGCGGGGGTGCACGCTTTGGCGCAGGTCGCCCATTGCGACCTCACCCGGGACTGGTCGCCCTTTCGCCTGTCGGAGGCGCTGAATTACCACCTGAAACCGCTTCCCGTGGCGATTACCGCCTGCGCCGCTGTGGACGACGATTTTCATGCGCGTTTCTCCGCGCTGGAACGCCGCTACCTATTCCGTATCCTCTGCCGGCGTGCCCCCGCGACACATCAGGCCGGGCTGGTGTGGCAGGTGAGGCACCAGCTGGACATCGACGCCATGCGTGCCGCCGCCGGGCGCCTTCTGGGGCGGCACGATTTCACCACCTTCCGCTCCACCGTCTGTCAGGCGGACAGCCCCCTGCGCACGCTCGACCGGCTGGATATCGAAAGGGTGGAAACCCCCGCGGGGCCAGAGGTGCATTTCGACGTTCGCGCCCGGTCCTTCCTGCACAATCAGGTGCGCAGCCTCGTGGGGACGCTGGAACACGTAGGTGCCGGGTCATGGACGCCCGATCAGGTCTCGGCCGCGCTGGCTGCACGTGACCGCGCTGCCTGTGGCACCGTCTGCCCGCCGCAGGGCCTGTACCTGGCTCATGTCAGCTATCCTGACGATCCGTTTGCTTCCGACTAGACGTCTGGCGAAAGGGGCGGCGCAGCACCCGGCCTCAGTCTTCATTCAGCGCCTCGGGCCCAAGTTCGATCCAGTCTCCGTGGAACGATCCCGGCTCATCTATCCGCTCGAACCCGTGGGCCCCGAAGAAATCGCGTTGCGCCTGTATCAGGTTGGCCGTCCCCCGTGCGTGGCGCATGGTATCGTACCACGCCAGCGCAGCGGAAAGCGCAGGCATCGGCACCCCTCGCGTCACCGCGCAGGCCAGCACCCGGCGCAATCCCCCGAGCGAGGCCTCCAGACGTTCCCGCATCGCCGGGGCGAGGATGAGGTGTTCCGCGGGTAACTCGCTGCGGAAGGCAGCGGCAAATTCATCCAGCAAGGCCGAGCGGATGATGCAGCCCGCGCGCCAGATCTCTGCGATCCGCGCGAAGTCGAGCGACCATTCGAATTCTGCCGAGGCCGCCCAGAGCACCCTGAACCCCTGCGCATGAGCAAGGATGCGCCCGGCCAGCAGCGCATCATGCAGGTCAGACAACTCGGGCAGCGGAGCTTCTTGGGCAGCGGCAGGCAACAAAGGCTCCGCCATGACGCGGGTATCCTTTTCGGAGGACCACGCCCGCGCGCCCACCGCAGCCTCGATCGCGCTGGCGGACTGGCCCAGCGTGAGCGCCTCGACCAGTGTCCAGCGGCCCGTGCCCTTCTGGCCTGCCCGATCCAATATGCTGTCGACGAGCGCGCCGCCCGTCTTGTCGTCACGCGTCAGCAGCACGGCGGCGGAAACCTCGATCAGGTAGGAACTGAGTGCGCCGTCCTTCCAGCCTTCGAAAACCTCTCCGATCCGCTGCGGGGGCCAGCCGCCGGTATCGCGCAGCAGGCCGTAGATCTCCGCGATCATCTGCATGTCGGCATATTCGATGCCGTTGTGAACGGTCTTGACGAAATGGCCGGCGCCATCGGGGCCAAGGTGGGCGACACAGGGGTCGCCTTCGTACCGCGCGGCGATCGCTTCGGCCATCGGGCGCAACTGGTCCCAACTGTGAGCACTGCCGCCAACCATCAGCGATGGTCCGTGCCGCGCGCCCTCCTCCCCGCCCGATACGCCCATACCGACATAATGAAGCCCCGATCCTTCCATGGCTGCAGCCCGCCGACGCGTGTCGTTGAAATCGGCGTTGCCGCCGTCGATCAGCGTATCGCCTTCATCCAGAAGCGGCGTCACGGCGGCGATCATGTCATCCATCGGAGCACCCGAAGGGATCATGAAAAGGATACTGCGAGGGCGCGACAGCGCAGCCACGAACCCCTCCAGCTCCGCATGGGGCCGGAAAGAGGGAGCGAGCGGACCTGCCTGCTCCATAAAGCGGTCGATCCATTCAGCTTCCCGGTTGGTGACGGCCACGGTGAACCCGTTGTCGGCAAGGTTGAGCGCGAGCGCGCTGCCCATCGTCCCCAGCCCGTAGACCCCGATATCCGCCATCTTCTGCTCTCTGGGCATATCGTCCCTCCTTGCCTTTTGGCCAGAGTGTCCTGCCACAGGGCACATGACAAGTGCACCACAAGGATTTGAATCTACCCGCAAAACGAGTTATACACAGGTCTCATTCAGTAACAGATGTAACGAGAGTCCGTTTCAACCGGTATGATGCATGTCTTCAAGCGCGCCTGGACCGATCTGGTCCTTCCCATCCTGCAACGCCCCCGGCGTCTGCAGGTTGCCGCGCTGTGTTATCGCAACACGCCGGAAGGCCGCAGGGTTCTGCTGATCACCAGCCGCGATACCGGGCGCTGGATCGTCCCGAAGGGCTGGCCCATCGACGGGCTGGACGGCCCGGGTGCCGCGCTTCAGGAAGCATGGGAGGAAGCTGGCGTGAAAAATGCGAGCGTCCGCACGGAACCCTACGGCATCTATCACTACGACAAGAGAATGACGGGCGGACATTCCCTGCCGGTCGAAGTTCAGGTCTATCTGGCGGAAGTCTCCGACCTCGAAGTGGATTATCCCGAAGTGGATGAACGCGAACGGGCGTGGTTCTCCCCCGAAGAGGCCGCCAGCCGCGTGGACGAACCCGAACTGGCTGATCTGCTGCGGGCGCTTTGAGCGGCGCCTTTTACCGGACCACCCTGCCAACCCGTCAGTAACGGGCCGGGCTTGAATGACCCCGGCGGCTGTGCCACCCCGTTCTGACCCCAAACCCCGACCCGAACCCCGACGCAGGACAGGACGCTCAATGGCCAGAACGCCGCGCGGCAGCCAGTGGAAGACGCTGGACAGCGATCTCGACCGGATATCCAAGGTGGAACTGGCAACGACGCATCTGTCGCGTTCGCTCGTGGCGCCGGGCATCGCGCTGATCTTCATGCTGTTTGCCGGGATACTGGGCGCCGTCTTCTTCGGCGGAACCCCGGGCGGCTTCGTCGTGATCGCGGCTGCGGTTTTTGGCGCCTACATGGCGGTGAATATCGGGGCCAATGACGTCGCGAACAATATGGGGCCCGCCGTGGGTGCGAACGCGCTGACCATGGGCGGTGCCATCGCCATCGCCGCGCTCAGCGAAAGTGCAGGTGCACTTCTGGCCGGGGGCGACGTCGTGTCGACAATTTCCAAGGGGATCATCGATCCCGCCTCCTTTGCCGATGCGCAGGTCTTCATCTGGGCGATGATGTCGGCGCTCATCTCTTCCGCGCTTTGGGTCAACCTCGCCACCTGTATCGGTGCCCCGGTCTCCACCACCCATTCGGTGGTGGAGACCGGGGCACCGATACAGGTGGCGAGGTTGACCCAA
>NZ_LWEX01000059.1 GCF_001634885.1 Sulfitobacter sp. HI0040
GCTCTTCCCAATTGGCTTTTGCGGGCCAAATCGCTATGCGTGTTCCGGCTCTGCAAAGGTGCAGTGTCAGTCGCATTAGCGGGACAATCTAGGTTTCAAAGGATTAAGCTACATGACTAAATGTGCGCTTGTACTAGGCGCGGGTGGCCGCACCACTATAACCACGAGAGCACGCATTAGGGCAAAATGTGTTGCGGCAGAACCCCGTACCAGACCATGATCCAGGGTAAAAAGACTTGGAAGGAAAAGTTCCTAAACCGACTTGACCTGACAGACGCCGCCGGAAAAACGGCCAACTGCCAGATCACACCGGATCCACTACAGTTAGTACGATTTTTGCAACATGTTTACAAACCTCAATGTCGGACGCATCGCGGCCTCGAAGGTCGCCTCGGCATCGGCTGCATCGTTTTTCTGCCGTTTCACGAAGGGCTTGACGTATCCCGACGGAATGAGCCGCACGTCATGGCCCAACTTGCCGATCTCGACTCCAGAAATGCGCGCTGCTACCGGTTTCCGTGACAACGATACAGGAAGACAGTCGCCCGAAAAAATCAAGGACTTGATCCCGTTTCGGCTTTTTGCCCTGCACTGCACTGCCCGCGCCATCTGCCCCGCGAACTTGGAATACGTTTTTCGTCAGGTCGAGCCCGAACGCGATAATCTCCGACATGACCCTCCTCCTCTGTAGATGATCGCAAAACTACCTTGGCACATCGATGCCGTCTGGGGGGGCACGTGATTAGAGCCATTTTTTCGAAAAAAGGAAACCCACAATGACGAAACGCGCACTAATTACTGGGATTACGGGGCAGGATGGCTCCTACCTCGCCGAGTTTTTGCTTGAGAAGGGCTACGATGTTCACGGAATCAAACGTCGTGCGTCTTTGTTCAACACGGCTCGGGTGGATCACATCTATCAGGATCCACATGCCACGCACCAAAGGTTCAAAATGCACTACGGGGATCTGACGGACACTTCGAACCTTACACGCATCCTGCGGGAGGTGGAGCCCGATGAGGTGTATAATTTGGGCGCGCAATCCCATGTGGCAGTGAGTTTCGAGTCGCCTGAGTACACCGCTGATGTCGATGCGATTGGCACGCTGCGCTTACTCGAAGCGATCCGTTTTCTGGGGCTCGAAAAGAAGACCCGCTTCTACCAGGCATCAACCTCTGAACTCTACGGCCTCGTGCAGGAAATTCCCCAGACCGAGTCAACACCTTTCCACCCGCGCAGCCCCTATGCGGTGGCCAAGATGTATGCCTATTGGATCACCGTGAACTACCGCGAGGCCTATGGCATGTATGCCTGTAACGGCATCCTCTTTAACCACGAAAGCCCCCGTCGCGGAGAGACTTTCGTGACCCGCAAGATCACCCGCGGTCTGGCCAATATCGCGCAGGGGTTGGAGCCCTGCCTCCACATGGGCAATATCGACGCGCTGCGCGATTGGGGCCATGCAAAAGACTACGTGCGGATGCAGTGG
>NZ_LWEX01000060.1 GCF_001634885.1 Sulfitobacter sp. HI0040
GGAGGCGGTCGTCGTCGGGCTGGAAGCCGCGGCAGAGGAAGGCGACAGCCGCATCACCACCTACCGCGACCACGGCCATATGCTGGCCTGCGGCATGGACCCCAACGGCGTGATGGCCGAACTGACGGGGCGCGAAGGGGGCTATTCCAAGGGCAAGGGCGGCTCCATGCACATGTTCTCGAAAGAGAAACGCTTTTACGGCGGTCATGGCATCGTGGGCGCCAACGTGCCGCTGGGCGCGGGCCTCGCCTTTGCTGACAAGTACCGCGAAAACGACCGCGTCACCTTTACCTATTTCGGCGACGGTGCGGCCAACCAGGGCCAGGTCTATGAGACGTTCAACATGGCCTCGCTGTGGAAGCTGCCGGTGATCTTCGTGATCGAGAACAACCAGTACGCCATGGGAACCTCGCAGAAACGCTCCACCTCCACCCCCGATATCTACACCCGGGGCGAGGCCTTCGGCATCCCCGGCGAAGCGGTCGACGGGATGGATGTGCTCGCCGTGAAGGATGCGGGCGAAAAGGCCGTGGCCCACTGCCGCGCGGGCAAGGGGCCCTATATCCTCGAGATCAAGACATACCGCTATCGCGGCCATTCCATGTCGGACCCGGCCAAGTACCGCACCCGCGAAGAGGTCCAGAAGATGCGTGATGAGCGTGACCCCATTGATGCGGTGCGCAGCATGCTGCTGGAAGGCAAACACGCCAGCGAGGACGATCTGAAAGCCATCGACAAGGAAATCAAGAAGATCGTCAACGAAAGCGCCGAATTCGCCAAGGACAGCCCCGAACCCGCGCTGGAAGAACTCTGGACGGATATCTACGCCGAAGGCGACGCCCCACAGGAGGCCAGCGCCTGATGCCGCATTTCGAGATTCACGCGGCCGACGTGGACGCCGCGAAAAGCTTTTACGGCGGCCTCTTCGGTTGGCGGTTCGAGCCGATGAAGGGCGGTGAAGCTGCAAGCTATCACCTGATCGAAGGCCGCGATATCGGGCAGGACAAGGGCGTGACCGCCGGCATCATGGCCCGCATGGGCGACGCGCCTGCCGCGGGTTCCGCGATCCGGGGCGGCACCATGACCTTTGCGGTCGAGGATTGCGATGCCTCCTATGCCTGGGCACTGGAAAACGGCGGGGCCGAAGCGCTCCCGCCCGTGGACTATCCCGGCGTGGGCCGCTGCGCCTATGTGGAAGACGGCCAGGGCAATGTCGTCGGAATGATCACTTCTATGGAGGGCAACTGATATGGCCACCGAAATTCTCATGCCCGCCCTCTCCCCCACGATGGAGGAAGGCACCCTCGCCAAATGGCTGGTGAAGGAAGGCGATACCGTATCCTCCGGCGATATCATGGCCGAGATCGAAACCGACAAGGCCACGATGGAATTCGAGGCCGTGGATGAAGGCACCATCGGCAAGATCCTCGTGGCCGAAGGCACCGAGGGCGTGAAGGTGAACACCCCCATCGCCGTGCTGCTCGAGGAAGGCGAAAGCGCCGACGACATCGACAGCGCCGCGTCGGGCAATGGCGCCTCTGACGAAGATGCGAAAAAGACCGATGAGTCCTCCGACGGGAAGCAGGCCAAGCAGGACAGCGGCAAGGACGAGCCTGCCGCGGGCCATTCAAAGCCCGAACCCGAAGCCCCCAAGCCCGACGAGACCCCGGACTGGCCCGCCGACACCAAGCTCAAGCAACAGACCGTGCGCGAAGCCCTGCGCGATGCCATGGCCGAGGAAATGCGCCGCGACGAAGATGTCTTCCTGATGGGCGAGGAAGTGGCCGAATATCAGGGCGCCTACAAGATCAGCCAGGGCCTGCTGGACGAATTCGGCGCCAAGCGCGTGATCGACACGCCGATCACCGAACATGGCTTTGCCGGTATCGGCGTCGGCGCGGCTTTCGGCGGACTCAAGCCCATCGTCGAATTCATGACCTGGAACTTCGCCATGCAGGCCATCGACCAGATCATCAACTCCGCGGCCAAGACGCTCTATATGTCCGGCGGCCAGATGGGCGCGCCTATGGTCTTCCGCGGCCCCAACGGCGCCGCCGCCCGCGTGGGTGCCCAGCACAGCCAAGATTATGCCGCCTGGTACATGCAGATCCCCGGCCTCAAGGTCGCGATGCCCTATTCCGCATCGGACTACAAAGGCCTGATGAAAACGGCGATCCGCGATCCCAACCCGGTGGTCTTCCTTGAAAACGAAATCCTCTATGGCCGGTCCTTCGACGTGCCGGAGATCGACGATTACACCGTACCCTTCGGCAAGGCGCGCATCTGGCGCGAAGGCTCGGACGTCACCATCGTCAGCTTCGGCATCGGTATGAGCTATGCCCTGCAGGCGGCTGACAAACTGGCCGAAGACGGGATCGAAGCCGAGGTGATCGACCTGCGCACCCTGCGCCCGATGGACACGGACAGCATCCTCAAATCCGTCCGCAAGACCAACCGCTGCGTGACCGTGGAAGAAGGCTGGCCCCAAGGCTCCGTGGGCAACTACATCTCTTCGGTGATCATGCAGGAAGCGTTCGATTACCTCGACGCGCCGGTGATCAACTGCACCGGCAAGGATGTCCCCATGCCCTATGCCGCCAATCTCGAAAAACACGCGCTGGTCACGACCGACGAAGTGATCGAGGCCGTCAAGAAGGTGACCTATAAATGAGTGCCGCATTCCAGTTCGATGACGATCGCGGAGCCTACATCCTCGCCGGGCCGGGCGGTGACACCCGCTACCGCATCGTGGTGCCCGAGGATTTTGTACAGGAAGAAGCCGGGGCCGGGGCGGACGCCGACGCGCGCCTCGAATGGTTGCGCGCCAACCTGCCGCAAATCCTCGCGGCCTATACCGCCCGCGTCGAAGGCGGCTGGGTCAAGGCCCCATGGGACCGCGTGCTGGTAGAGGAGACTGACTGATGCCGACCGAAATTCTCATGCCCGCCCTCTCCCCCACCATGGAAGAAGGCACGCTGGCCAAATGGCTGGTGAAGGAAGGCGATACCGTATCCTCCGGCGACCTGCTGGCGGAGATCGAGACCGACAAGGCCACCATGGAATTCGAAGCCGTGGATGAAGGCACCGTCGGCAAGATCCTCGTGGCCGAAGGCACCGAAGGCGTGAAGGTGAACACCCCCATCGCCGTGCTGCTGGAAGAAGGCGAAAGCGCCGATGACATCGCATCGGGCGGAGATGATGCGAAGCCCAAGGATGATGCCGCAGACAAATCCAGCCATGCCGAACCGGCAGGGGCATCCGACAAGACCGAACCCACCGCCGGATACGGCCGCGGCGAAACTGACGCGACACCCAAGCAAGGCAGTGGCGGCACCTCCGGCTCCGAAGGCAAATCCGCGGACAAGGGCGAACGCATCTTCGCCTCCCCCCTCGCCCGGCGCATCGCGGCGGACCGCGGGCTTGACCTGAAGGACATCGAAGGCTCCGGCCCGCACGGGCGCATCGTCAAGTCCGACGTGGAAAATGCCGAACCCCGCAAGGAAGGCGCGCCCGCGAAAGACAGCGGCAAGGCGGCGGACGAAAAGGCGGCCCCGGTCGTTGCACCCGCAAAGGCAGGCCCGACCGCCGAGTCCATCATCAAGATGTACGAAGGCCGCGATTTCGAGGAAGTGAGCCTCGACGGGATGCGCAAGACCATCGCCAGCCGCCTGACGGAAGCGAAACAATCGATCCCGCATTTCTATCTGCGCCGGGATATCCAGCTCGACGCGCTCATGGCGTTCCGCAGCGATCTGAACAAGAAGCTCGAAGCGCGCGGTGTGAAACTGTCGGTCAACGACTTCATCATCAAGGCCTGCGCGCTGGCCCTGCAATCGGTGCCCGAGGCCAACGCCGTCTGGGCCGGCGACCGCATCCTGAAGCTGACCCCGTCGGACGTGGCGGTGGCCGTGGCCATCGAAGGCGGGCTCTTCACTCCCGTCCTGCGCGATGCGGATGCCAAGTCGCTCTCCGCCCTCTCGGCAGAGATGAAAGACCTCGCCACCCGCGCGCGCAACCGCAAGCTCGCCCCGCAGGAATATCAGGGCGGCAGCTTCGCGATCTCCAACCTGGGCATGTTCGGTGTGGAAAACTTCGACGCGGTGATCAATCCGCCCCATGGTGCGATCCTCGCCGTGGGTGCCGGGGTCCGCAAACCGGTGGTGGACGACGCAGGCGAGGTAAAGGTGGCCACGGTGATGTCCGTCACGCTTTCGGTCGATCACCGTGTGATCGACGGCGCGTTGGGGGCAGAGCTGCTCAACGCGATCAAGGACAACCTCGAAAATCCGATGATCATGCTCGCCTGACGGCGGGTATGACCCGCAGCCATGGAAGGCCCATTGCATGAAGTTGCCCGGCGCGGGGATGCGCCGGGCGCGCGTTATTGGCTGGCCATGCCCAACAACATCGCCCCAAGAGCGACGAAGTGGATCAGCATGATTGCCCTATCGTTCCAGAGCACCCCGACGACCAGCCAGCCAAGGACGCCCGCAAGGAACAGGTAGAGGTTCCAGGGCGTCCAGCCGAAGCCGGTACCAGCATAGCCCAGCATCTGGATCACAGAGGCCGCCCATTTCACGACAAATGCGGTCTGGCTATGCGGTCGAAGGTTGGTGCATTCAGACGCCACGCGTCAGCCCTCCGTCTATCCGCCAGTTCTGGCCGGTGACGTAACCGCCCTCTTCTGAAGCAAGCCACGCGATGAGCGATGAGACTTCGGCTTCCCTGCCGTAGCGACCCAAGGGGATACGGGCGCGTCGTTCTTCGGTTTCCGGCAAGCTGTCGATGAACCCCGGCAGCACATTGTTCATGCGAATGTTCTGCGCCGCATGCTTGTCCGCGAAAAGCTTGGTGAATCCGGCCAACCCCGCCCGGAAGATGCCGGATGTGGGAAAAAGCGGATCGGGCTCGAAGGTCGCGAAGGTCGAGATGTTGATGATCGCACCGCCGCCTTGGGCAGCCATGATCGGCGTAACGAGCCGCGTAGGACGGATCACATTCAGAAGATAAACGTCGAGGCCTGCGTGCCAATCCGCATCCGTCATTTCGAGAACATCGCCCTTGGGGCCATGCCCGGCAGAATTCACCAGAACATCGATGCGGCCCCACCGGTCCATCGCACCCTCAACAAGCTGCGCCAGATCCTCTGCCGACTGGTTCGACCCGGTGACGCCAAAGCCGCCGAGGTCCTTGGCCAACGCCTCTCCCTTCCCGGAAGACGACAGGATGCCGACCTGGAAGCCGTCGGAGGCAAGGCGTTTCGCCGCGCCCGCACCCATCCCGCTGCCACCTGCGGTGATAATCGCTACTTTTTCTGCTGTCATGATATAATTCCTCGCTTGCGGAAGAGATGTAAAATCACTGTATACATCAACATATATGGAATAGGGTGTATCCGACCAGCCAGATGCACTGAGGTTTGAGTGTAGATAATCTATGGTGAATGATGAAACCGACCTTCCGCCGTTGAACGGGCTGCGGGCATTCGTGGCCGCGGGCAGGTACATGACCTTCCGCGCGGCGGCAGACGATTTGCGCGTGACCCAAGGGGCGGTGGCGCAGCAAGTGCGCGGCCTTGAAGATCATCTGGGCCTACGCCTGTTCCTGCGAGAACCCCGCGGCTTGGCATTTACAGAGGAAGGACGCGCCTACCATGTCGCTGTTTCACGCGCTTTCGCTCAACTGTCGGAGGCGACGGCGGCGCTTCGATCAGCCCCCTCCCGGGTGACGATCAGCGTGACCCCTACATTCGCGTCGAAATGGCTTATCCCTCGACTTTCGGAGTTTACCGAAGCCTGCCCCGGGATCGACCTGCGCATCACCGCGACGGAGCGGATCGCCAGCTTCCATGCCGACGGGATCGACATGGCGGTCCGTCAGGCGCGGCCACCATTCGGCGCGAGCCTGCGTGCAAACCTCTTGTTTCGTCAGGACGTTGTGGCAGTCTGCGCGCCCGGTCTGGTGGCGGAAGAGGATCTGCCCCTCGATGGGGCGTCACTCTCCCGCATGACGCTCCTGCATGATACGCACGATCTTTGGCCCGCATTCATCGAAACGGCGTTCAAGCGTACCGTCGAACCGGCGCGCGACCTCCGGTTCAACCAGACAACACTGACGCTCGACTCGGCACTTGCCGGTCAGGGCATCGCATTGGCCAGCCGTTTTCTGGTGCAACGGGATCTGGAGGCCGGGCGGCTCGTGCAACCGATCGACAGCGTTCTTGCCGGCGAACTGGATTTCTATCTGCTGATGCCCCGGCAAGCCGCATCTGATGCCTCCCTGCAGGTCAGGGACTGGCTGTTGGGCACGATAAAGGAACAGCCCTAGCTGGCCCGTGTCTGTTCCCCGGGGGATTTATCCCGCGGGAACGCTCCGTATTGTGCGGCATGCCCGCGCAAAATTGACCAAATAAGGTGTGTATCAGGTCTCGTGCGGGCCCAGCATGTGGTTCATCGAAACCGAAGGCTGCTCGCAGCCGGCCTCGCCCACGATCCGGGCAGGTATCCCCGCGACGGTCTTGCAGGGCGGCACGTCCTCCAGCACGACGGAGCCTGCCGCGATGCGGCTGCAATACCCGACGGAAATATTGCCCAGCACTTTCGCCCCCGCGCCGATCAGCACGCCATCCCCGATCTTGGGGTGCCGGTCCTCTTCTTCCTTGCCGGTCCCGCCCAGCGTCACCGAATGCAGCATGGAGACATTGTCGCCCACGACAGCGGTTTCGCCGATCACGATGGAATGGGCGTGGTCGATCATGATGCCCTTGCCCATCCGCGCCGCCGGGTGGATATCCACCCCAAAGATCTCGCTGATGCGCATCTGGAAGAAATAGGCCAGATCGAAATGCCCCTGGGTCCACAGGTGGTGCCCGATCCGGTACGCCTGTATCGCCTGATACCCCTTGAAATAAAGGATCGGCTGCAAGAGGCGATGGCAGGCCGGGTCGCGTTCGTAGATCGCCACAAGGTCCGCCCGTGCGGCCTGAAGCAGGTCCGGCTCCGCCTCATAGGCCTGTTCGACCACCTCGCGCACCACCATCATCGACATCTCGTTGGAGGCAAGCTTTGCCGCAATCCGGTAGGACAGCGCCTTTTCGATGGATTTGTGGTGCAGGATGCAGGCGTGGATGAAACCGCCTACCAGCGGCTCCTTGGCCACAGCGGTCTGCGCCTCTTCGGTGATCCTGTCCCAGACGGGATCGACTTCCGCCAGTTTGGGCTTGAGTTCGGCCATGTCGCACGTCCCTTGCTGATGCCAGTATACCCCATGCCGCATCGCCCGATCAAAGGCAAACGGCTGTTGATTCCCTCTCAACCTATGCAGTGGGGCGGGCGTGACAAGTGGAAGCGGCGGATTTTGCCTCCAGCGCGCGCAGGATCACGAGCAGGCAGGCAAGGTGATCCGCCTCGTTGACGGCCGCCGCCCGGGCCTGCGGATACTGGCCCGCTGCCGCTGCAAGCGTGCCGTTGCCCCAGCGGGGATGCACCTTGCCGAGCCTGCGGGCATAGCGGTCCGCCCAGTCGGCTTCGCGCAGCATGCGGTGACAAAGGCGCAGGCGGTCCCCCGGCGGGCAACCGCCCAGTGCCCGGGCCGCCGCGATCAGATCACTATAGAACACCGCCCGCATCAAAGAGCGGCAACGAGCCGCGCCGCCGGGCCTGGCCCGTACCGGGCGGAGACCTGCTGCACCGTTACCTCACACAGGCCACCAGCGCCGTCCGCATCGCGCATCGGCTGCGTATACTCCCAGAACGGCGCGTTCAGGCTCTCTTCCCGCAAAAGGCTCCCATCCTTGAGAACCTGCAACAGATATTGTTCGCTCTCCTCGCCCAGCGGCACCTCGCCTACGCCCCATGGGTCGCCGTCTACCCGCGTGCGCCTGATCCATTCCAGTCGCGTGGTCCCGCCCGTTCCCGCGACGTGGCGCAAATGGCAGGGCGCATAGGGCCGCAGCCCGACACCTTCGAAGCTGGCCTCGATATGCGTATAGGACGGATCGTCATAACCCTTCGCGGCGGGGCCGATGCGCAGATGCTGCATCACGCCGCGCAGGTTCGGCGGCAGATCGATCTGCTCCGCCGCACCGTCCAGCAGGACGAACCAAGCGCCCGGCGGGCGAACAAGGGGCACCACGCCATCCGTGCCGGCCTGCCCCCGCAGCCGCAGTGAAAGCTGATAGGTTTGCGGCGCAATGAGCCGCGCCTCGGCAAATTGAAAAACCTCCCACCCGCCGGGGCTGCCATCCCCGATCGCCGCAAGATTGGCGCCGCCCAGCAGGTCATCCGGCGAAACCGACTGTAGCGCTCCGCCCAGCAGTTCGACCTCCAGCACGGGCCCCCGGTCAAAGACGCCCGAGCGTGCCCGCCAAAACGGCGTGCGCGTCAAGCCGATGGTGGCGGGCCGGTCCAGCAGGGTATCGGGGCGATACCCCTCGTCGCGCGACGACCGGTAGACAGATACCCGCTCGGGCCAAGGCCGCGAAAAGGCCGCGACCCGCGGTGCATGAGGCACCTCATCCCCCCGCAGCAACGGCAGGTCCAGAAGCAGCGCGGTAACCGGCGCCGGCGCCGCGAAACTGCGCATGGTGGCAGGCAACTCCTCCGCCGGGCCCGTGCGATAAACCTCGAGTTCGATACGCAACGCATTGACGATCTGCGCATCGCCTTGATCCACACGGTCGATCCGGTATCGCTGCGCTCCGCTCCCGTCAGGCCCCGGCAGTGCGACGACATCCCCGGGGCCCAGATCAGAGCGTGACGGTGGAAGCGCAAAGCGCGCCCTGTCCCGCCCCACCCGCGCCTCCATCAGCCAGCGGAGGGCGACCTGCCGCCCCTCGCCCCGGGTCATCAACAGGTTCACCTCCGCCCCCGATACGCTGAGGGTTTTATCGTCCGAAAGTGTCGCCTCTTCTGTGATGGCCTCGAAACTTCCGTCCGCTTCAACGAACTGCACCCGCACCCGGCCCGAAAGCTCGCTCTCCGCCGCGCGGGTCCGGATCAGGGTCGCACCCAGATCATCGGTCTGTGCAAGGCGTTCGGGGTCGAGCGGCACGGGCTTCTCGCCATCCCGTTGGCGAAACTGCAACTGCCCCTCCCGCTCCACCGCGTCGAAAGCATGGCGTAGCATCAGCGGTTGCAGCGCGGCCCGACCCGTCCCGACCCGGTCCACCAGATAACCGCGCACCGCGCCATGCGTCCTGCCGGTCTCCACATCTTGCACCCCGGCTTCATCGCAGATGTCACGCACCACGGCGGAAAGCGCCCAGTTCGACGTGCGCCCGTTCAGCCAGTGGCCCCGTCCGTAGTTCTCCCCATCGCTCCAGCGGGCGCGATCGTTCGGAAAGGCGGGAAAGGGCCGCGCGTCCCAGGCCCAGGCAAAGGCGCGCGTCATGTCGATCATCGGGCCGCCGTAGTCGGCGGATACCGGATTATGCGCAGGTTGCGCCCAATAGCTCGTTACCGCGCGCAGGTATTGCATCTGCAGGTAATCGTCGCGCCCCCCGTCCGAATAATGCGGCAGACGGCTCTCGGAACTCTTCGGGTCGAGGAACTTGTTGGGCTGGTTCGTCCCCTTGTCGATGGCCGCACAGCCATATTCGGTGAACCATATGGGTTTCGACCCCGGCTGCCATGCCGTCGGCTCGGCCTCGCGAACACCGCCGATCCGCTCATGATGGGCATTGGACCACCAGCCGCGCAGGTCCTTGTAGCGATGGACCCAGGGCTCCCCATGCGCGCCGTCGGTAATGGGCGTTCTGATCTGCAGATCGCGCGCCTCTTGCGAACGGTAATACCAGTCGTAGCCTTCGCCCCCTTCGATATTCGCCCGCAGGTAATCCGCATCATAGATGCTGTTCCACCGCCCCCGGTCGAGGTGGTCGTCCCCCTCGCGCCAGTCGGACAGCGGCATGTAGTTGTCGATGCCGATGAAATCGATGGTCTCGTCCGACCAGAGGGGATCGAGGTGAAAGAACCGATCCCCGCTGCCATCCTGCGGTGCATAGCCGAAGTATTCGGACCAATCCGCGGCATAGCTGATCTTTACTTCCGGCCCGAGGATGGCGCGAACCTCCCGCGCAAGTTGCCGCAACCGTTCCACCGCGGCAAAGACACCGCCCGCACCCCGTATCTGGGTCAACCCCCGCATTTCGGAGCCGATGCAGAACGCGTCCACCCCGCCCGCCGCCTTGCAGAGCGCCGCATAGTGAAGGATAAACCGGGCAAAGCCCCATTCTGCCGGTCCCGAATACCTCACCCCCTCCGCGCTCACCGTGAAATCATCTGCTTTCGCCGCCCCGAAAAAGGCATCGACCTGCGCAGTGGCATCGTCCGTCCCATCACTGCTGAGGGGGCGGCCCGGCGCATGTTCCAGCGTGATCCGCCCGCGCCACGGCAAGACAGGCTGGCTTTGCGCGTCGCTATAGGGATCGGGCAGCATGTTTCCGGCCAGCTGCTCCATCAGGATGAAGGGATAGAACATCACCTTTTTCCCCACCGCCTGCATGGCGGCGATGGCCTCCATCACAGCGGCATCGCAGGGGGTGCCGCCATAGACCGGGCGGCCATCCTGCCGGGCGATCTGCTCGGCCTCTGCACGGGATAGGCCCGAAACCTGCCAAGGCATCGTTTCCCCGTCTATACGCACATCCTCCACCTTGGGCCGGACCCGGCACCGCCCGCAGCGCAGATCGTCGCCGAACCACGAAACCACCAGCGAAACCGCCTCCAACTCCGGCAGATCCCGCGTAAGCTCGCCCAAAGAGACGGCAAAATCAGTCTCCCCCCGTGGGGTGGCGACATTGGCGCTCCGCCGAACGCCCGGCCCCTCCAGATAATTCACCGGCGTGGTAGCAAGCGCATATTCCCCGGTTCCGGGGATCAGGGCCACACCGCGAAGGCCGTAGGTGGGGGTGAACGCCGAACCCGGCGCGCCGCGCTGCTCGGGCCGGATCACTTCAAAGGAAAACTGCGGCACCCGGTTGCCGAAACGTTCAAGCGACAGGTCCTCCACCACCACATAGGCCGTGCCGCGATAGGCGGGCACCAGTCCCGCCCCCTCTACGGCCTCCATCGCGGGGTCGGGCAATTGGTCCGCCGATCCTGTGTAAACGCGCATGTTGAGATCGCTGGCCGCAATTTCCGTCCCATCGGCCCAGACCCGGCCGATGCCCGCGATCTCACCCTCGCAGAGCGCAATCGCAAGGCTGACGCTGTAGCCGTAACTGCGCTGCCGGGGCGCGGCAGGCTGGCCCTTGCCACCGCCGCTTTCCGTCACTGTTTCGGTAAAGTCCGACGCCCAGATCACATGACCACCCAGCCGCATGCGCCCGCGCAGCTGCGCAATCGCCGCCCCCTCCCCGGCACCCGTCAGGCGGAACCTGTCGACGCGCCCCGTCTCCACCGCTTCGCTGCCCTGCCC
>NZ_LWEX01000061.1 GCF_001634885.1 Sulfitobacter sp. HI0040
TGCCCCATGTGGAGAGCCGCGAGCCCTATGCGCAAGACCCTGAACTGGCCAACAGGCTCGCAATGGGCGAAGGCTACCTTGGCCAGCCCCGGCACGATTGGCGCGAAACGATGACGGTGGACATCGCCAGCGGGCGGCCGGATCAACTGGTGATCTATCCCGGGAACACCCGCCTGCCGATCGTCATGGCCGGGGTGACGGGGCTTGCCTTCCTGTCCATGCTGCTCAAGCTCTACTGGCTGGTGCCCGTGGGGATGCTGGGCGTTCTGGCGCTGGCACTGCACTGGGTCTGGCAACTGGGCCGAAAGCAGGACCTCGGCCCGCAGACTGTGGGGCATGACACGTCCCTGCCCCCCACGTTCGAGACGTCACGCCCCCCCGGCTGGTGGGGTTCGGTCTTTTTGCTGACGGCGAACGGCACCTTTTTCGGCTCGCTCCTCTTCGGCTACGCGTTCCTCTGGACCGTCGCGCCGGGCTGGCCCCCGTCGGAATGGTTCAGCCCGTCGGTCAATGAACTGGGCGCGGGCATCGGGGCCGTCGTCATCGGCGCTGTCCTGCAACGGCTGGCCGCGCGCCGGATGGCCCGGCATGGCCGCGCGTGGCTGACGCTTGCCCTGGCCCTTGGGGCCACCCTGGCCCTGATGGTCGTTCTGGTGATCCTGCTCACCCGCCTGCCCGATCCCACAGGCCATGCCTATGCCGCGACGCTGCTGGTGCTGGCCGGGTACACGCTGCTGCATGCGGGGTTGGTCGCGGTGATGCAGGGCTTTTTGATCGCCCGTGCATGGCGCGGCTATCTGTCGTCCCGGCGTAGGGCGGAGGTGCATATCGTGGCGCTCTGGTCCGATTACCTTGCCGTGGTCGCCACGCTGGCATTGCTGGCGATCCATTTGCCGGGGTTGATTGCATGAAGGATCTGCTGCGCATTCTGCTTCCACCGCTGCTTTGGCTTGCCGGTTTCAGCGCGCTCTATGGCCTGCACGGCATCGGTTGCGCTGCGGGCTGGGCAGAAGATGGGACCTATCTCTCCCCCCAGCGGCTGGCCTTGCTGTCAGCCTGGGGCGGGGTGATTGCGGCGCAGGGTCTGGTGCTGCTGGCACTGCGTAGTTCCCGCTTCGCCTCCCCCTCCCCCTTCGTCTATCGGGTGAGCCTGATCAGCGGCTGGGTCGGGCTTTTTGCGGCAATCTGGTCGCTGCAACCGGTCGCCACGATGTCGACCTGCGCATTTTAACGGAAAATCAGAGGACTTTTGGGTAAGCGATTGATAAACAATCCGTTTTCCCGA
>NZ_LWEX01000062.1 GCF_001634885.1 Sulfitobacter sp. HI0040
CCTTGCCGCCGCCGAACCCGCGCGCCTGATGGGGTATCCCATACTGATTGCCGAGGACATGCCCGATGTCGCAACGGATTCGATGGCCGTGGCATTCGGGGATTTCGCCGCTGGCTATACCGTGGCGGAACGTCCTGACCTGCGCATTCTGCGCGATCCGTTCAGCGCCAAGCCGCATGTGCTGTTCTACGCCACCAAGCGCGTCGGCGGCGACGTGAGCGATTTCGCCGCCATCAAGTTGCTGAAATTCGGCCTCGTCTGAGCGCGGTCGAATTCGGAAGCGGCCCTGCCGCTTCCGGTCCGGGCGTGCATCGCTCTGGTCATGCCCTGTCTAGCTGCTCCCTCCGACCGAGCAGGGCTGGCCGATGTGCGCCCGGCTTTTGCGAAAGCCAAAGATTTGGAGACGTTCCATGATGTTGATCGACGAAACCCCGGTGCCGGACACCGCCCTGCCGACGGCGGCCTTTGCCGCGCATCTTCGGCTGGGCACAGGTTTCGGGCAGGAGGACCTGCAGGCGGAAGTACTGACCGAGTTCCTGCGCGCTGCCATCTGCGCGGTCGAGGGGCGGACCGGAAAGGTTCTGCTGGCGCGCCGGTTTACGTGGTCAGCTGCGTATTGGGCGGACCGGGCGGCGCAGGCATTGCCCGTGGCCCCGGTGCGGGAGGTGCTGTCGCTGGTGCTGGTCGGGCAGGATGGGGCACAGACCCTGGTGGCGCCGGAGGTCTATTGGCTGGAACAGGATCGCCAGCGCCCGCGTCTGCGCAGCACCGGCCCCGGCCTGCCGCGCATCCCCGCGGGGGGTACGGCACAGATCGAGCTGGAAGCCGGGTTCGGCGCAGCCTGGGACGAGGTGCCGCCCGATCTGCGGCAGGCGGTGATGCTGCTGGCGGCGCATTACTATGAATACCGGAACGATACCGGGTTGAGCGGGGGCTGCATGCCTTTTGGTGTGAGCAGCCTGATCGAACGCTACCGGTCGTTCCGGTTAGGCATGGGGGCGGTACGATGATCGCGCCCGTCCTGTCGCGCCCGCTGACGCTGGAGACGCCGGAGCGCACCGCTGACGGTGCAGGGGGCTACACCCAGGTCTGGACGGCGCTGGGCGTTCTCTGGGCAGAGGTTTCCGCCCGGTCGAGCCGCACCGCCGAGAAGGGCGGCGCCGCGGTAAGCAGGCAGTCCTACCGGATCGTGGTGCGGGCCCGCCCGATCGGAGCGCCGGATCGGCCCACGCCGGTTCAGCGGTTCCGGCAGGGCAGCCGGGTGTTCCGTATCCTTTCGGTCCATGAGCGCAGTCCGGATGGGCGCTATCTGACCTGTATCACCACGGAAGAGGTGAGCGCATGAGCTATGCCGTTTCCAGTGCCCTGCAGGAGGCGATCTTCGACCTGCTGCGGAACGATCCGGGGCTGGCCGCTTTCGCGGGGGAGGCGATTTTCGACCAGGCGCCCGCCGGGCCGCTGCCCAACCTATACGTCACGCTCGGGGAAGAAAGCGTGCGCGATGCGTCTGACCGGAGCGGAACCGGCAGCCGGCATCTGCTGACGGTTGAGGTAACGACAGACAGCGCCGGTTTTCGCCGAGCCAAGCAGGCGGCGGGCGCGGTCTGCGACGCGCTGCAGGATGCCCGGCCGAGTTTGTCACGCGGCAGGCTCGTGACCCTGCGCTTTGACCGGGCCACGGCGCGGCGGCGGGACAGGGGCGAGACGCGCCAGATCGTTCTGCGGTTCCACGCGCGGGTCGCAGACGACTGAACCAAGGGCACCGGGGTGCCGCAAACATTAGCTGCAGGAGAATGACGATGGCCGTGCAAGCAGGCAAGGACCTTCTGGTCAAGGTGGACATGACGAGCGACGGGCAGTTCGTGACAATCGCGGGGCTGCGGGCCACGCGGGTCAGTTTCAACGCGGAGACCGTCGATGTCACTTCGCTGGACAGCGAAGGCGGTTGGCGCGAATTGCTGGCGGGGGGCGGCGTCCGCTCGGCGGCGATCAGCGGATCGGGTGTGTTTCGCGATGCCGATACGGATGAGCGCGCGCGCCAGCTTTTCTTTGATGGGCTGACGCCGGATTTCCAGATCATCATCCCGGATTTCGGGCTCATCGAAGGACCGTTTCAGGTTTCGGCCATCGAATATGCCGGAAACCACAATGGCGAGGCGACGTTCGAGTTGGCGCTTCAGTCGGCGGGGCCGCTGGTATTCACGCCTCACACGGGGGTCTGAGGATGGCCAACCCATGGCGCGGAGAGGTCGAGGTGGTGCTGGACGGCAGGCCCTACAGGGCGCGGCTGACCCTTGGGGCGCTGGCGGAACTGGAGCAGGCGCTGGGCGAGCCATCGCTGGTGGCTTTGGTCGAAAGGTTCGAGACCCGGCGCTTTTCGGGCGGTGACGTGCTGGCGCTGTTGCAGGCGGCACTTGCGGCGGGGGGCAACCCGGTGGAGGCCGACGCGCTGCACCGGGCCGAGTTCGACGGCGGACCGATGGCGGCGGCCCGTGCGGCGGCCGAACTGCTCGCCCGCGCCTTCACGGTGCCTGAATGACCACCGCGCCCGCGTTCGACTGGGGCGCGCTGATGCGCATGGCCTTCGGACGGTTGGGGCTGGAGCCGGACCGGTTCTGGAAGCTGACGCCGGCAGAGTTGCGGATGCTGCTGGGCGAGGGGGCCGGTCTGCCCGCGATGACGCGGGACGGGCTGACCGCGCTGATGGCCGCGTTCCCGGATGACAAGGAGGAGGGCTGAATGGCCGATTTCGACGAGACGCAGGATCTGGAGAGCGAGGCGGAGGCGCTGAACCGTACCTTGGCGCAGACGGGAACGCTGGTCGCGGGGTTCGACAGCGAGTTGCGGCGGATGCAGACGTCCCTTGCCGCGACGGGCAAGGATGTGGCGACCCTGGAAAAGGGGTTGAGCCGCGGGCTGCGGCGCGCTTTCGAAGGGATGACCTTTGACGGTGTCAAACTGTCGGATGCGTTGCGGGGCGTGGCGGAAAGCCTGTCGCGCACCGCCTACCGCGCGGCGATCCGCCCGGTGGCGGATCATGTGGGCGGGCTGGTCAGTCAGGGCGTGGGCGCGGCGGTGGAAAGTCTGCTGCCCTTTGCCAATGGCGCGCCGTTTTCGCAGGGGCGCGTGATGCCTTTTGCGCAGGGCGGGATCGTCTCGGGGCCTGTCAGTTTTCCCATGCGTGGCGGTGCGGGCCTGATGGGAGAAGCGGGGCCGGAGGCGATCATGCCGCTGGCACGCGGGCCTGACGGGAAACTGGGCGTCAGGAGCGGCGGCGCGGCCCCTACCATCGTCATGCATATCACCACGCCGGACGTGCAGGGCTTCCAGCGCAGTCAGAGCCAGATCGCAGCCCAGATGGGGCGGGCGCTGTCGCTCGCCGACCGCAACCGCTGATCGGAGACGCAGATGAACTTTCACGATGTACGCTTTCCGCCTTCGCTGAGCTTCGGGTCCATGGGGGGGCCGCAACGCCGGACCGATATCGTCACGCTGGCGAACGGACATGAAGAGCGCAACACTCCGTGGCGCCATGCGCGCCGGGTCTATGACGCGGGGCTTGGGATGCGCTCCATCGACGATATCCAGACGCTCATCGCCTTTTTCGAAGCGCGGGCTGGGCAGATGTATGCCTTTCGCTGGAAGGACTGGTCCGATTACCGGTCCGGTCGCGCCTCGGCCCCGATCGCTTTCGACGATCAGAGCATCGGTTTCGGGGATGGCACGAGGCGGGAGTTTCAGTTGCACAAGGAATACCGTTCGGGCGCGCAGACCTACAGGCGGCCCATCGCGAAACCGGTCGCGGGCAGCGTGCGGGTCGGGGTCGAGCAGGACGAATTGCGCGAGGGCGTGGAATATGAGGTCGATCCGGCCACCGGGATCGTCCGTTTCGCGCATCCACCCGATCCGGGGAGCGAGATTTTCGCGGGTTATGAATTCGACGTTCCCGTCCGCTTCGACACCGACCGTATCCTAACGTCCGTTTCCAGCTTTCAGGCGGGTCAGGTGCCCAGTGTGCCGGTGATCGAGGTGCGGATATGAGCGGAGCATCGATAGTGGATACGCCGGAGCCTCAGGATAGCGGCTGCACCACATTGTGCCACGCTTGGCTGCTGACGCGGCGGGACGGCAGGCAATTCGCCTTTACCGACCACGACGTTGCCCTGAGCTTCGACAATGTGACCTATCGCGCGGATGCGGGGTTGAGTGCGCTCGCCCTGTCGCAGGGCACCGGCCTTTCGGTCGACAATACCGAGGCGATTGGCGCGCTGTCCGATGCGTCGATCACCGAGGCCGATCTGGAGCAGGGCCGCTTCGACGATGCGGAGGTTCTGTGCTGGCGCGTCAATTGGGCGGATCCATCGCAGCGCTGGCTCCGGTTTCGGGGCACACTGGGAGAGGTGCGCAGGGCCGGGGGGGAGTTTCGGGCGGAACTGCGCGGGCTGACCACGGCGCTCAACCGGGAGATGGGGCGGGTTTACCAGAAATCCTGCAGCGCGGTGTTGGGGGATGCAGCCTGCCGTGTGGATTTGACGAAAGCTGATTTTTCCGTCGAACGGGTCATCGAGACGGCCGAGGCAGGGCGGGTGTTTCATTGGCCCGACGCGCTTGGGTACGACGCGGGCTGGTTCGGGGGCGGACGG
>NZ_LWEX01000063.1 GCF_001634885.1 Sulfitobacter sp. HI0040
AAGGAAAACGGCATGGCGAAGCCGCCCGTCTTCGGTGAACTCGGCAAACCGCACCTCCGCCACCAGCCGCGGGGTAAGCCAGCGCATCCCCCGGACGTCTTCCTTCGGAACGTCCGCGGGCGGTGTCTTTCGGGAAAGAGGGGCCATGCGGGCGGCGATTTCATCTTGCGTGGCCTCGTCCCACCCGGTGCCGACCTTGCCGACGTAGCGAAAGCTGCCGTTCTCCTCGACGCCCAGCGCGAGGGAGGCAAAGGGGCGGCCCTTGCTGCCCGAAGCCTGCCAGCCGAGGATGACGAATTCGGCTCGTTTGACACATTTGATCTTTTGCCATGCGGCGCTCCGGCCGCCGCGATAGGGTGCGTCCTTCTGTTTGGAGATGAGCCCTTCGCCGCCGTTGCCGCAAATCGCCTCGAACGCGGCTGTGGGATCCCCTTCCAGCACGGGGGAAAGCTGCAAAAGACCCAAAGGTGGCACGCTGTCAAAAAGCTTTTCCAGCCGGGCCCGCCGTTCGGTAAGCGGCTCGTCTGACAGTGTCTCGCCATCGCAATACATCAGGTCGAAGGCGTGAAACTGAAAGGGTCCGCCCAGCTTGATCGCTTTTTGCAGCGCGCCGAAACCGTAAAGCCCGGCACCCACCGTGATCTCCCCGTCGATCAGGGCGCTGTCGCAGGGCAGGGCATCGAAAGCGGGGGCAAGCTGTGCGAATTTTTCGGTCCAGTCATGGCCGTTCCGGGTGTAGATCCGAACGCCGCCCTTACCCAAGGCGACTTCGGCCCGATAGCCGTCGAACTTCAATTCATGCCAGCGGGTTTCGGGGTTTCCCAATGTATCGGTCAACGTGGCAAGCTGCGGTTTGCGCCAGCGGGGCAGGGCGCCGCGACGTTCGTGCCCCTTGCCTAGTTCAGCGTCCTCGGTGATCGCTTTCATCTTTCGCCGGGTGCTGACGCTGGTTGTGTATCTCTTCACGGGGTCGGGTTCATCGGCGGCTTCGTCGTCCTCCTTGATCAGCAGCCAGTTCTCGCGCTTTTCCTTTCGCTGCATCCGGATGAGGTTCCACGCCCCGGTCAGGCGTTCCCCGTGGAGCGTGAATTTCAGGTGGCCTTTCTTCAGCCCCTTCTCCACATCAATGGTGGGCTGCCAATATCCGATGTCCCACAGCATGACCGTCCCGGCCCCGTAGTTGCCCTTGGGGATGGTGCCTTCGAATGTCAGATAGTCGAGCGGGTGATCTTCGGTGCGCACGGCAAGGCGTTTTTCCGACGGATCGAATGACGGCCCCCTTGTGATCGCCCAGCTGAGCAATACACCGTCCCATTCCAGCCTGAGATCCCAGTGCAGCCGGGTCGCCGCGTGGTTCTGGATCGAATAACGCGGTGCGAGCCCGTTCGCCACACCCCCCGTCGGCTCCGGGGTCTGGTCGAAATCCCTCTTGGCGAGGTAGGGCGCCAGCCGCGACATGTCAGGCTGACTTCTTTGCAGAACCGCTCTTCTTCGTGGTGCTGCTCTTTTTCGCGGTGCTCTTGGTCTTGCGGGTCGATCCCTTGTCGGCCTTCAGGCTTTCCTTCAACGCCGCCATCAGGTCGACGACATTCTCACCGCCTGTGCTCGATGTCCCGGAGTGGGAGCCTGTCTTGGCGCGCGGGGTCTTCTTGCTGCGGCGCTTGGATTCGATCAACTCGCGCAGGGCGATATCATATCGATCCTCGAAGGCGGCGGCATCGAAGGGGGCGGTCTTGCGGGTGATCAATTCGGTGGCCACCGAAAGCAGGTCTTCTTCCGCAGGCTTTTCTTCGACGGTGGAAAACAACGGTTCGGCGTTCCGTATTTCATCCGCGTAGTGCAGCGTTTCCAGCAACAGGCCGTCACCACAGGGCCGTATCGCGCAAAGGTACTCCTTGCCCCGCATCGTCAGTTGTCCGAGCCCCGTCTTTTCCGCGTCGCGCAGGGCGTCGCGCACCACGCGATAGGCGTCTTCGGCGAGTTCATCGGTGGGCACGATGTAATAGGGCTTGTCGAAATAAAGCGGGGGGATTTCACAGGCGCCGACGAACTGCACCAGTTCGAGTGTCTTCTTGGTTTCGAGCTTGATGGCGTCGATCTCGTCCTTTTCGAGCAGGAGGTACTCATCGTCTCCTATCTCGTACCCCTTCATGATCTCGGCGGTATCCACCGGGCCGATGCCGGGCACCGTCTTTTCGTATTTCACCCGCTGGCCCGAGGGGCCGTGGATCTGGCGGAAGGACACGCGCGCGCCCGACTTGGTGGCCGAATGAATCTCCACCGGGATCGATACGAGGGACAACCGAAGCTGCCCTTTCCACAATGCACGTGATGCCATAACGGGGCCCTCCTGCCTGTCAAACGCACCACCCGGCGATTCGGTTCGCCACGCGTCCGAGATGCCGCCCCCAGTGCGCTTGCCCTTGACTTCCGGACCTTCAAACGGTGTACCTGCGCCGAATGAATTGCAGCCCAGAAGGGGACGTCATATGCACGCTTACCGCACACATACTTGCGCCGGACTGAGCAAGGAAAACGTAGGCGAGACCGTCCGGCTTGCCGGTTGGGTGCACCGGGTGCGTGACCACGGCGGCGTGCTGTTCATAGACCTTCGTGACCACTATGGCATCACGCAGGTTCTCTGCGATCCGGACAGCCCGGTTTTCAAAAAGGTCGAAAAGGTGCGGGCCGAATGGTGCATCCGCATTGACGGTGTGGTGAAGGCCCGCGCCGAGGAATTGGTGAACCCCAAGATCCCCACAGGGGAGATCGAGGTCTACATTCGCGACCTGGAGGTATTGGGCGCCGCGGCGGAACTGCCGCTGATGGTTTTCGGCGATCAGGAATACCCCGAGGAGACGCGCCTGCGCTATCGTTATCTGGACCTGCGGCGCGAGAAGATGCAGGCCAACATGAAGCTGCGTTCGGACGTGGTGGCCTCCATCCGGAAACGGATGTGGGATCAGAACTTCCGCGAATTCCAGACGCCGATCATCACGGCCTCTTCGCCCGAAGGCGCGCGTGACTTTCTGGTGCCCTCGCGCCTGCATCCGGGCAAGTTCTACGCATTGCCGCAGGCTCCGCAGCAATTCAAACAGCTGTTGATGGTCTCGGGGTTCGACCGTTATTTCCAGATCGCACCCTGCTTCCGGGATGAGGACCCCCGCGCGGACCGTTCCCCCACCGATTTCTACCAGCTCGACATGGAAATGTCCTTTGTCACCCAGCAGGACGTCTTCGACACGATCCAGCCGGTCATCGCGGGCATTTTCGAAGAGTTCGGCGGCGGGCGGAAAGTGGACAGCGAGTGGGAGCAGATCTCCTACAAGGACGCGGCGCTTTGGTACGGCAGCGACAAGCCGGACCTGCGCAACCCCATCAAGATGCAGGTCGTCAGCGACCATTTCCGCGGCTCGGGTTTTGCGATCTTCGCAAAGCTGCTGGAACAGGACGGGACCGAGATCCGGGCCATACCCGCGCCGGGCGGCGGTTCACGCAAGTTCTGCGACCGGATGAACGCCTTCGCCCAGAAGGAAGGATTGCCCGGCATGGGCTATATCTTCTGGCGTGATCAGGGTGAGGGCATGGAAGCGGCGGGACCGCTTGCCAAGAACATCGGACCGGAGCGGACCGAAGCGATTCGTCAGCAACTGGGGCTTGAGGTCGGCGATGCGGCCTTCTTCCTCGGGGGTAAGCCAAAGTCCTTCGAGGCGGTCGCGGGGCGCGCGCGCAATGTCATTGGTGAAGAGCTGAACCTGACCGACAAGGACCGTTTCGCCTTTGCCTGGATCGTCGATTTCCCGATCTACGAAAAGGATGAGGAAACCGGCGCGATTGATTTCGAGCACAACCCTTTCTCAATGCCGCAGGGCGGGATGGAGGCCCTGCAAGGCGATCCGCTCGACGTGCTCGGGTATCAGTATGACCTGTCGTGCAACGGCTATGAACTGGTTTCCGGCGCCATCCGGAACCACAAGCCGGAAATCATGTTCAAGGCCTTTGAAATCGCCGGCTATGGCGAGGACGAAGTGCGCAAGCGGTTCGGCGGGCTGGTCAATGCCTTCCAATACGGTGCCCCGCCGCACGGTGGATGCGCTGCCGGTATCGACCGTATCGTCATGCTGCTGGCGGACGAACAGAACATCCGCGAAGTCATCCTCTTCCCGATGAACCAGCGGGCGGAAGACCTGATGATGAACGCGCCGAGCGAGCCGATGCCCGATCAGCTTATGGAACTGGGTCTGCGGGTCATTCCGCAGGAGAAATAGGCAAGGCATCTGCGCCCCCGTGACCAGTTCATAGGGGCGCCCCTTCTTCGCTCCTAGTCTTCCAGCGAATCCTCGCGCTTTTCGTCGATCAGCTTGCGCTCTTCCTTCTTGCGCTCTTCAAAGCGCTTGCCGAAGTCTTCGTTGTGCTCTTCGCCGATCACCTTCTTGGCGCGGGTAAAGACTTCGTCCTCTTCTTCGTCGATGTGGTGTTCATAGTCGTGGCGCAAGGTCTTGAAGCGGGTCATCCAACCCGAAGAGGACATGTCCTTTTCGTTTAGCTCCTCCAGCAGATCATCGAGTTGTTGATGCTCATGCACCGAATGGCGCGCGGCGTCCTGCCCCCAGGTTTCCGAGATCAGCTTGGAGTAGAACGTCTCCTCTTCTGCGGCGGCGTGGGATTTGACGTCACGATAGAACGTATTCCATGCCTCCTGCCGGGCTTTGCTGTCACCCTCCGTATCGGCGATTTTCTCAAGCAATTGGCGGTGATCATCATGGTCAGCCTTTATGGCATCGTAGATAGAGGGCATAAATTTTCCTTTCGTTGAATGTGATTTCAACGCCGGTGCTGAGGGCCGGTTCCCAAAGGAGCGGTTGAATCTCGTTCAACTCTTGCGGGAATGTGGTGACTAAGCAGCCTGATGTATGCGTCCATGGTAATCGTCGTGAGGGATTTAGCCTGTGAGAAGCTGCTGGCCCGGGCGGCAGGTACGGATGCGGTTCGCAAAGTCGAGTTCGCGTTCCTGCACGGCCTCTGTCAGGTCAACAGCGTTGAGTTCATTGTACGAGCGCCTCTAGATCTGGGGCCACTCAAAAAAATCCGCGTTCCGAAAGGTAGGGGCGTACATTCGCTGCGAGCCCGCTCTCCGACCGCATGGAAGCGGCAAAGACCATGGCAATCCCGATGAGCGCGGCCGTCATGACGATCCAGTCAATCGAAGAGGATCTCAAAGTCTTGGGTGTTCTCTGCGTCATGTCGTAACCGTCCGTACTGGTCCATATTTCTGGAACCATCCTCACCGATCAATATGACAGTTTTACGGTGGCAGAATGCCAGGAGCCGGGCATTACAAACCGAGGGGCCGCATTTCGGGCCTGATCCCGGTTGCAATCCCCTTGGCGGGCTCCCGCAACGGGGATACGCTTTGGCGATGAGCAGCAAAGAACAATTGCAGGTTCCGCTAGGTGCGGAAGTCCCCGGATGGACGCCGCCGCCGCCCCCATCCGGCTTGGTACTTCAGGGGCGTTACGCCGCTTTGGAACCGCTGACTGCGGAATCCCATGCGGCGCTGTTGTACCGGGCCTATGCGGGGCAGGATCAGGTCTGGGATTATCTGCCCTATGGCCCGTTTTCGTCGGCGGCGCAATATCACCGCTGGGTGCGCGATGTGGCAGCGCTGGACGATCCCTTCTTCTATGCCATTCTTGATCGGGAAACGGGCCAGTGGGCCGGGGTCGCGAGCTATCTTCGGATCACCCCCGAGGCAGGCACGATCGAAGTGGGGCATATCAATTATGCACCCGCTCTACAACGTACGCGCGCGGCGACCGAGGCGATGTACCTCATGATGAGGACGGCCTTCGAACTCGGGTATCGGCGTTACGAATGGAAGTGCAATGCACTCAACCTCGTGTCCCGCCGCGCGGCACAGCGGCTCGGCCTCAGCTACGAAGGCGTCTTCCGTCAGGCAGCGGTCGTAAAGGGCCGCAACCGCGATACCGCGTGGTTCGCGGCCATCGACAGTGAATGGCCCGCCCTGAAAGAAGCTTTCGAGGCCTGGCTTGCCCCGTCGAATTTTGACGACGCCGGGCACCAGCGGGAATCCCTGCGCGATCTGACGGCGCTCGTCCGTGTGGCAGAGGATCCCGCGTTGCGGCAGAGCTGATCCTCCCCCGCACGCTTCATATCGCCAATCGTTCGGTAAGCCTGTCCTGGATCATCCCAGCTATCGTCGCGACTTCGGTTGTCGCACATTCGCCGCCCGCGCGCTTTTCCGCGAGCGCCGTAGCGGCCCGTTCCATGCCTGCGTCTTCCGCACTGCGGGCAACCCCGGCGAGGAACTGCGCCACGTAGTCAAGCGCACCGTCTTCGGGCTCATTGTCCAGCATGTCGGCGATATGCGCCATGTCATCCTTGTATGCGATCTTGTCCGGCACGACGCATTCATCGGTGATAATCCTTGCCCCGCGCGGGTGACGTTCCGGGGGCAGGGCGGAAAGGACGGATTGTTGAAAGGCCGAAATCCCCGTGATCGGCTTGCAGAGGTAACCATCCGCCCCCGCCGCCATGGCGGGCGTTTCGGTACCGGGATCGCCGGAGATACCCAGCAGCGCCTCTACCCGGGGCCGGGCTTGAGCGAGTTCGTAAATCAGGTCAAGCCCGTTCCCGTCCGGCAGGCCAAGGTCGACGATCGCGACCGTGGGCCGGTACACCTCCAGATGGCGCCGGGCGGCGCGCAGGCTGTCCGCCCGCCGGATGCGCGCGCCTGAGCGCAGGCAGAGCAGGCGCATCGCCTCGCAGGCGAAACGGCTGTCTTCCACGGCGAGCACGGTCAGCCCCAACAGCGGTCGCATGGCGGTCGGGGTCGGGATCGTGACTGTCGTCGGATCGTTCTTGTCCATCTTCACCTCCTGCTTGTGTCTGGGGGAAATGATTATGCCCCGATACCTAACGGCACGTTAATCTGACGCATTGCGCTGGGCCCCGCCGGGCGTCATAACCCGGTGCGACAGAGCCAGAGGAGAGCCGCCATGATCGGACGACTGAATCACGTAGCCATTGCAGTGCCGGATCTGGACGCCGCGGCGGATCAGTACCGCAATGCGCTGGGCGCGAATGTAGGGGCCCCGCAGGACGAACCGGACCACGGCGTTACCGTGATTTTCATCGAATTGCCGAACACCAAGATCGAACTGCTCTATCCGCTGGGTGACGACAGCCCGATCAAGGGGTTTCTCGACAAGAACCCCTCAGGCGGCATTCACCACATCTGCTACGAGGTCGATGACATCATCGCGGCCCGCGACCACCTGAAATCGACGGGGGCCCGGGTTCTGGGCAATGGGGAGCCCAAGATCGGCGCCCACGGCAAACCCGTGCTGTTCCTGCATCCCAAGGATTTCAACGGCGCGCTCGTCGAGCTTGAACAGGTCTGAACATGGGTATCACCTCGGGGCTGGTTCTTTTCGCTGTCATCTGGTCGATGGTCTTCCTCATCGCGCTGCCGATCCGGGTGCAGACGCAGGGCGATGCGGGAAAGATCATTCCCGGGACCCATTCGGGCGCGCCGGAACAGCATCACCTGAAACGGAAGGCACTGTGGACGACAGCCATAGCCATCGTGCTTTGGATCGTCATCGCGGGCATCATCCTTT
>NZ_LWEX01000064.1 GCF_001634885.1 Sulfitobacter sp. HI0040
GCAGCTTCACATGGACGCTGCTCGATGCCGACGATCTGGCAGAGCCCCTGCCCCAGCCCAGTGACGAGGAACTGCGCGCCTATTACGAAGAAAATCAGGACGCCTTCATGCTGCCGGTGACCAAGCAGATCACCTATGCGCTGCTGTCGCCCGATGCCCTGCTTGAGGAAGTGGAAGTCCCCGAAGAGGAATTGCGTGCAGAATACGAAGCACGCGAGGCGCAGTTCAACCAGCCCGAACGTCGGTTGGTGGAGCGGCTCGTCTTTGCGGATCAGGATGCCGCAGACCGCGCCACCGCGGCGCTGGAAGTGTCCGGCACCACCTTCGAGCAACTCGTGGAAGAGCGCGGGTTGCAGCTGGCTGACGTGGATCTGGGCGACGTGAGCCTGCAGGATCTTGCCGCCGCGGGCGAGCAGGTCTTTGCCGCGGAGGCGGGCGATGTCGTCGGCCCGATCACCACGCCGCTGGGGCCCGCCCTTTTCCGGGTGAACGGCGTTCTTCCCGCCCAGAACACCTCTTTCGAGGATGCCGAACCGGCGCTACGGGCCGAGCTTGCCTCCGCCCGGGCGGTCCGGGCCGTGGAAAGCCGGGCGCAGGAACTGGATGACCAGCTGGCGGGCGGCATCTCGCTCGAAGAACTGGCCGAGAACACAGAGATGGAACTGGGTCAGATCGACTGGACCGAAGACAGCAGCGGCGGCATCGCCGCCTATGCCGGATTCCGTCAGGAGGCCGCGGCACAGGCCGAGGGTGATTTCCCCCGTATCCTGCAACTGGATGATGGCGGCATCTATGCCATGCGCGTCGATGCCACCCTGCCCGAGCGCCCCGAACCCTTCGAGGATGCCCGCGCGGCTGTTACCGCCGCGCTGCGTGACGCCCGCACCAGCGAGGCCCTGATGGCCCAAGCCGAGGCGCTGCTGCCCGAGCTGGGCGAAGAAGGCGCCTTTGCGGCGGCCGGATTCGATGCGGTCTCCGAGGTCGACCAGACCCGGTCGGCCTTTATCGAAGGCACGCCCGAGGACTTCATGGAACGTGTCTTCACGCTCGAACCCGGTGAGGTCGTCGCGATGGAAGGCGACGGTGGTACCGTCGTCCTGCTGCGGCTGGACGCGATCACGCCCGCCGCTGAAGGCGAGGCCGACACCGCGCTGGTGGAGCGCATCGGCGAGCAGCTCGATCAGGCGCTGGCGGATGACATCTTTGCCGTCTATGCCTCCGAGGTGATGCAACGGGCCCGTGCGCAGATCGACCAGCAGGCGATCAACGCCGTACATGTGAATTTCCCGTAAGGTACGCAGATGGCCCTGACCCCGGAGTTCGACGCCTTCGCCGAGGCTTATTCGGCAGGTCGGAACCAGATCGTCTATACCCGTCTTGCCGCCGATCTCGACACGCCCGTGTCGCTCATGCTCAAGCTCTCGGGCGGGGCCGAGAATGCCTTCGTGCTGGAATCCGTTACCGGGGGCGAGGTGCGCGGGCGCTATTCGATCATCGGGATGAAGCCTGACCTGATCTGGCGCTGCCGGGGGACCGGATCCGCGGTGAACCGGATGGCCCGCTACGATGCGGACGCTTTCGAAGAGATGGACGCGCCGCCGCTCGATGCGCTGCGCAGCCTGATCGCGGAATCGCGGATCGATCTGCCCGAGGATCTACCGCAGGCCGCGGCGGGTCTTTTCGGCTATCTTGGCTATGACATGATCCGGCTGGTGGAACATCTGCCCGATGTGAACCCCGACCCGATGGGCCTGCCGGATGCCGTGATGCTGCGCCCCTCGGTCATTGCCGTGCTGGATGGCGTGAAGGGTGAGGTGACCATCGTCTCCCCCGCCTGGGTATCGGACGGCCATTCCGCCCGCGCCGCCTATGCGCAGGCCGCCGAACGGGTGATGGACGCCGTGCGCGATCTGGAACGCGCCCTGCCCGGCACCTCGCGCGAGATGGGCGATGCGGCGGAGGCCCCCGAACCCGTCAGCAACTTCACCCGCGATGGTTACAAGGCAGCGGTGGAAAAGGCGCGCGATTACATCGTGGCGGGCGACATCTTTCAGGTCGTGCCCAGCCAACGCTGGGCGCAGGAATTCCGCCAGCCGCCCTTCGCGCTCTACCGTTCGCTGCGGCGGACGAACCCTTCGCCCTTCATGTTCTATTTCAACTTCGGCGGCTTCCACGTGGTCGGCGCATCGCCCGAGATCCTTGTGCGCGTCTTCGGGAACGAGGTCACCATCCGCCCCATCGCCGGGACCCGCCCCCGGGGTGCCACGCCGGAGGAGGACCGCGCGCTCGAAGCCGATCTGATGGCCGATGAAAAGGAATTGGCCGAACATCTCATGCTGCTGGATCTGGGTCGCAATGACGTGGGCCGGGTGGCAAAGATTGGCACCGTGCGCCCCACCGAGGAGTTCATCGTCGAACGCTACAGCCACGTGATGCACATCGTCTCCAACGTGGTGGGGGAGCTGGACCCGGGGCGCGACGCGCTTGACGCCTTCTTTGCGGGCATGCCCGCCGGCACGGTTTCGGGCGCCCCGAAGGTGCGCGCGATGGAGATCATCGACGAGCTGGAGCCCGAAAAGCGCGGGGTCTACGGCGGGGGTGTGGGCTATTTCAGCGCGGGCGGCGACATGGACATGTGCATCGCCCTGCGCACCGCCGTCATCAAGGATGAAACGCTTTATATCCAGGCCGGGGGCGGCGTGGTCTACGACAGCGACCCCGAAGCCGAGTATATGGAGACGGTGCATAAATCCAATGCCATCCGCCGGGCCGCCGCGGATGCGGCGCGCTTCGGAAAAGGGGGCAATGGCTGACAGTGGCGCGCAAACCCTTCGAAATCGCGGGGCATGTCGTCGCGCCGGGTGACAGCGTGGAGATCGATCTGCCGGTTTCCATCCTGCCCGACCACACGCCGGTGCATCTTTCGGTAGAGGTCTTTCACGGCAAGCGGCCCGGTCCCACCATGTTCGTAAGCGCGGCGGTTCACGGCGACGAGGTGATCGGCGTCGAGATCGTGCGCCGGCTGCTGCGCGCGCCGCAGCTCAAGTCCCTGCGTGGCACGCTGCTGGTGGTGCCGGTGGTGAATTCTTTCGGCTTCCTGAACCGCTCTCGCTACCTGCCGGACAGGCGTGACCTCAACCGTTGTTTCCCCGGCTCGCCCTCGGGCTCGCTCGGCTCGCGGCTGGCTTTCATCTTCATGCAGGAAGTCGTGCTGCGCTGCGATTTCGGAATCGACCTGCATTCGGCGGCGATCCACCGGACGAACCTGCCGCAGGTACGGGTCTCGCCCTCGGACAAGCTGACGAACCGCATGGCGATGGATTTCGGCGCGCCTGTCGTGCTCACCTCGCCCCTGCGGGACGGTTCGCTGCGGGCCGTCGCGGCGAAGCTCGGCACGCCGATCCTGCTCTATGAGGCGGGCGAAGGTCTGCGGTTTGACGAAATGGCGGTGCGGGCGGGCCTCGCCGGGATCCTGCGGGTGATGCGCGGGCAGGACATGCTGCCCGCCAAGGGCATTTCGACCGCCCGGGTCAGCCCCTATGTCTGCACCTCATCGATCTGGTTGCGGGCCCCGGCAGGCGGGCTGCTGCGCACCTTCCGGGCCGAGGGCGAAACGGTCGCCGAGGGCGATCTGCTGGCCAGCGTCTCCGACCCCTTCGGCAATGTGGAGACCGATTTGCGCGCCCCCGAAGCAGGCATCCTGATCGGGCGCGCCATCCTGCCGGTGGTGAACGAGGGCGATGCGATCTTTCACCTTGCCCGGCTGGAGCCGAAGGTCGCGAACACGACCGTGGGCCATCTGACCACCCAGCTCGAGACCGATCCCCTTTTCGACGAGGATGAGATCATCTGAGCCCCCGGGGCGGTCCGCCGCCCGTCGCGCCACTTACGGTTCCTGCAAGAGCACGGCGGAGACCGGGGCCAGCGATACCTTGCTGGCCCGGTCCTGAAGCCCCCAGAGCAGCAATGCGGATATCGTATCGGGGCGCAGCCTTCCCAGCATGATCACCCCGCCTTCCTGCCGCGCCTTGAAGGCGGCCCCGTCGAGAAACCGGCGGATCACGGTCGGGGTCTGATCCTTCGAATCGAAATCGCGGAAGATCGGGTACGCGGGCACCCCCTGCTTACGCGCGAGCTTGGGCATCGTGTTCAGGCCGCGGTCCTGCGTCACCAGCCCGTGGCCGGTATCGGCAAGGATTTGCGATACCTGGTCGGAGGTTTCGCGGCTGCCCTGAAACCCGCCTTCGGTGCCTTCCAGCACGCCGACCGCTTCGGGAACCCGCGTCAGCGCGGTGGCAAAGGTCGTCTCCGCATCGCGTGCGTCCGCCCCTTCGGGCAGGTCGACCATGGCCAGCACCTCGAAGCCTTCGTCGCGGAAGGCGCGCATCCGCTCTTCGGCATCCTCCAGCGTGGCGTCCACGGCGAAGGTCACTGGATAGGGAAAGCTGCGCAGCGCCGCCAGACCGGCTTCGCCGCCGGTCAGGGATTGGCCGTCGTCGATCAGCACGATGGACATCAGCGGCTTGTCCGGCTCCGGTTCGAAGTCGACAGCATAGCGGGTGATGGGGCGCGGATCTGCCGCTGCCTCGGACGGTGCGGTTTCAGTCTCGGCGGGCACTGCATCGGGTGCGGCCTCGCTCCCCTCCCGCTCCACCAGTGAAGTCGC
>NZ_LWEX01000065.1 GCF_001634885.1 Sulfitobacter sp. HI0040
AGCCCCGGCGGGAGCCGCATCATCGGCTACGTGGCCGAGGCGATCATGGGAGGAGTCGACTGGGGCTACGACGTGCAAGAGGCCTCCGCCCAGCCCCATGCGGTCAACCGCTTCGGCGCCTATGATCTGGAGGAGGGCACAGCCGCGGCAGAGCTTGCCGAACCGCTGGCCGCCATGGGGTTCGAGACGAACCTGAGGGCGCTGACGTCGGGGTTGCATATCATATCCATCGGCGATGACCTGCGGGGCGGCGCCGATCCGCGCCGCGAAGGCATCGCGATGGGGGACAGGCCGTGACGGCCGCTATGGGAGAGGCGGAAGTGAAACGCAACGAGAGCGGCATCGCGAGCGCTTCGGGGGTGCTGAAGCAGCGGTTCGGTGAACGGTTCCAGACGGGCGAGGCGATTCGCTCGCAGCATGGCCATACCACCACATGGATCCCCACGCAGGCGCCCGACGCGGTGATCTTTGCACGCTCCACCGAGGAGGTGGCCGAGATCGTTCGGACCTGTGCCGAGCACCGGGTGCCGGTCATTCCCTTCGGCACGGGCACCTCGCTCGAAGGTCATGTGAACGCCCCGGCGGGCGGCATCTGCATCGACCTTTCGGAGATGAACGCCGTTGTCGCGGTCAACGCAGGCGATCTTGATTGCCGGGTCCAGCCCGGGGTCACGCGGCAGGAGTTGAACACGCATCTGCGGGACATGGGGCTGTTCTTTCCCATCGATCCCGGCGCCAATGCCTCGCTCGGCGGAATGGCGGCAACGCGGGCGTCGGGCACCAACGCGGTGCGATACGGCACGATGAAGGACAATGTGCTGAGCGTCGAGGCGGTGATGCCGGACGGCAGCGTCGTGCGCACCGGCCAACGGGCGCGAAAATCATCGGCGGGCTACGATCTGACCCGATTGCTGGTGGGGGCCGAAGGCACGCTGGGCGTGATCACGGAACTGACCCTGCGGCTTCAGGGGATACCGGAATCCATCTCTTCCGCGCGGTGTTCCTTTCCCAGTGTCCGGGCCGCCTGCGAAGCGGTGATGGCCGTGGTGCAGTATGGGTTGCCGGTCGCACGGATCGAGCTTCTGGATGCGCAGACAGTGGGCGCGATCAACGCCCACTCTGGCCTCGATCTGCCTGCCACACCGCTGTTGCTGCTGGAATTTCATGGCACCGAGGCGGGCGTCGTCGAACAGGCAGAGATCTTCGGTGACCTCGCATCGGAGGTCGGCGGCACCGGGTTCGAAGCCGTGACCCGGGCGGAGGACCGCAACCGCCTGTGGCAGGCCCGGCACGATGCCTATTGGGCGATGCTGGCGCTTCGCCCCGGCTGCAAGGCGGTGGCCACGGACGTTTGCGTGCCCATCTCGCGCCTTGCTGAGGCGGTGGTGGCCGCGCAGGACAAGGCAACGGAACTCGGGCTCATCGCCCCTATCGTGGGCCATGCGGGTGACGGGAATTTCCATGCCTCCTTGCTGTTGGACATGGAAGACGAGCAGGAGGTGCGGCATGCCGAGGATTACGTCAGTTGGCTGGCCGACCTGGCGATTTCGATGGAGGGCACCTGCACCGGCGAACATGGCATAGGGCAGGGCAAGCAGGCCTATCTGAGCCGCGAGCTTGGCGATGCAGTCGATGTGATGGGCAAGATCAAACATGCGCTCGATCCGCAGAACATCATGAATCCGGGCAAGATCCTTTCATCCGCGACCTGACGTCGTTTTTCGGCAGTCGTCTTGTTGCTCGGCTCGATAACCTCACAGTTGAAATTGGGGGGAGAAACGCATGAAGGCTGAGATCGTTTCGGGCATCGCGGAGGGACAGGACCGGCAGGAAGGCACGCTGGAAGCGCATTATTACCTCGATCCCGCGGTGACGGAGGCCGAAAAACGTCACCTGCTTCATGAGACATGGCAATTTGCTTGCCACGAAAGCGATGCTTCGGCACCGGGGGACTTCTACAGCTTCACCATTCAGGATCAGGATTATTTCATTGTCCGTACACAGGACGGAGAGTTGAGATGTTTCGCCAATGTCTGCCCGCACCGGGGCCATCGTCTTGTTGAAGGGCATGGTAACAAGAGCCGCATAACCTGCCCGTATCATGCCTGGACGTTCGGCCTTGACGGAGCGTTGCGCGGGGCGCGCGGACTGTCCCGTCGCTCTGGGGATTTCGACAGGTTCAAACTGATCCCGATCGCGCTCGACAATCTGGCGGGGCTGCTGTTCATCAACCCGGGGAATAATGCGGCGCCATTGCGGGAATATGCCCCGGGGTTGGAAGGGCAGCTTCTGCGGGCCTGTCCAGAACTCGCGCGCTATGTCCCGAACCGGGAGGGCGCGGAATTCGGCCATACGTACATATGCGAGTCCAACTGGAAGGTCATGTTGGACAATTACCTCGAATGTTACCACTGCCAGACGGCGCATCCCGATTTCAACGAGATGATGGCCATCCCGGACAGCCGCTTTTCACTGTTCCCGAACTTTACCTATCAGGAGGCACCCACCAAGCGGAAAGCCGATAACCGGGCTTTTCCGCTCGACCTCGACCACGACGTTCTGGTGGGAACCTTCTGGTGGCTCTTCCCCAACATTACGCTGGGGCGATTTCCCGGCACGCAGAACTTTTATGTCTCTCGGTTCGATCCATTGGGGCCGGGGCGGACATCGCGCTATACCCTCTCGCTGAAACCTGCCCGGCCTACCGACGCAGGTGCGGAGGAGCGCGATCGCCTGCGGTCGGTCTGGACCACCAAAGTCGTTTCGCAGGAAGACAGGGCACTATGCGAGAACGTGCAGCGCGGCATGGCACAGCGGGGGTTTCAGCACGGATGGTACGTGACCGACCCGGAGGATCATGGCATTTCCGAACTTGCGATGCGCCATTTCCACGGGCTGTACCGCGCATGGGCGGCGGATCACGCGCCGCGGCCCGTGACTGCATAGCCTGACCCCCTGCGCCGACGAAGCGAGCATGAACATGAGCTTGCACCGATTGTCCGAAGTCGGTTTTCAGCCATGACAAGTCGGCGGTTGGGCGCGGTTTTCCCGCCGCGCCTCTAAAAGGGGGCAAGTTGCTTGCAGGGAGTCGGGAAATGAAAACGCAGGTCAAGGCGCTCGTCGTGGGCGGGGGCGCGGTCGGTACGTCGATCGCCTATCATCTGGCGCGCGCGGGCTGGGAAGATGTCATGCTGCTGGAGCGGGACGAACTCACCTCCGGCTCCACATGGCACGCGGCGGGTCTGCTGCCCTATTTCAACATGTCCTATGCCACGACGCATATCCACGACTATTCCATCAAGTTCTACAAGACCCTCGAGGAAGAAACCGGGCTGAACGCGGGCTTTGCCGTGGTGGGCAACCTGCGCATGGCCCAGACGGATGAGCGCATGGATGAATACATGCTCTATGCCTCCACCGCCGAGACATGCGGCGTGCCCTACGAATGGCTTACGCCCGAACAGATCAAGGCGAAATGGCCGCTGATCCGGACCGAAGACCTCAAGGGTGCGCTCTACCACCAGACCGACGGCTACATTAACCCGGCGGATGTGACCATGGCGATGGCCAAGGGCGCGCGCCAGCGCGGCGTGGCGATCGAGCGGAAGTGGCAGGCCGATGCCTTCCACTGGAACGGCGAGGCCTGGGAGGTCACCTGTTCCAAGATGATCGAAAAGGGCGGGAACCTCGTGCCCTCCGACGAACAGATCGTCATCACCGCGGAACATGTGGTCACCGCCAGCGGCAACCACGCGCAGCGCACCGCGAAGATGCTGGGTATCAAGATGCCGGCGATCCCGGTCGAACATCAGTTCATCGTAATGGATCAGGACCCCGAACTGGTGAAGTTCCGCCGCGAAGAGGGCAATGTCGAACATCCCGTGATCCGCGACGCCGATGCGCAAAGCTACGTGCGGGAGGAACGCGGCGGCTGGATCCTCGGCGTCTATGAAAAGGGCGCGCCCGCCCGCTTTGAATATGGCGTGCCCGACAGCTTCCGCGCCGATCTGTTCCAGCTCGATCTCGACCGGATCGAGGATCAGTACATGGCCATGAACCACCGCATCCCCTCGGCGGAAGACTGCGGTCTGAAGGACGATTTCAACGGGCCGATCTGCTACACGCCCGATGGCAACCCGCTGGTGGGTCCTGCGCCCGGCCTGCGCAACATGTGGCTGGCCGAAGGCTTCTCTTTCGGGATCACCGCAGCGGGCGGCACCGGCTATTATCTCGCGCAGCTCATGGTCGACGGTGAGGCGGAGATCGATATGGCATCGCTCGACCCCAAGCGCTACGGCGACTGGATGACCACCGAATTCGCCGCCCGCAAGAACGAGGAGGCCTACGAACACGTCTATATCCTCCACCACCCCGACGAAGAGCGCCCCGCGTGCCGGCCCTTGCGCACATCGCCCGCCTATGACCGTCAGGCCGCCCGAGGCGCGCAGTTCGGCTGGGTCAACGGTTGGGAACGCCCCAATTATTTCGCGCCCGAAGGGTTTTCCGACCACGACAGCCGCAGCTTCCGGCGCGGCAAATGGTGGCAATACGCGGTGGAAGAAGCCAAGGCGATCCGCGAGGGCGTGGGCCTGATCGATGCCACCGCCTTTACCAAACACCTCGTGAAGGGGCCGGGTGCTACGCAGTTTCTTGACTGGTTTACCTGCAATAAGCTGCCCTCGGTCGGGCGGATCAACCTGACCTATGCGCTGACCGGCGCGGGCACCACCCGCACGGAATATACCATCGTCCGTCTGGCGCAGGATGAATATTACCTCGTTTCCGCCGGGGCATGGACGGCATACGATTCCGACTATCTGCGCAAGGCGATTGCGGACAAGACGCCGGAGTTCGGCTATATCGAATGCCACGACGT
>NZ_LWEX01000066.1 GCF_001634885.1 Sulfitobacter sp. HI0040
GTCCGCGGCCGGCTCGCCCCGCATCCGCGCCATACGCTCGCGCGCGGCGCGCGTGCGGGCCTCCGCGTCCGCCCGGTCGGAATCGAAGGGCGCATGCACCGGCCCGTGATCGGCTGTGCCGTCCGTATCGTCTTCGTCTTCCTCGCCCCGGGGGGAGGAGACCATGCGGCGCAGGTGGCCACCCAGCGCGGGCTGCCCGTCGTCGAGGCCGAGGTCGGGCTGGCTCTCCAACGGATCGGAATGGCGGGAGCGGCCACGGGCCGCCTGTTCGGCTTCGGCCTCCTGCCGCAGGATGTCCGCCACGGCGGGATCCAGTTCGCGCCGCTGAGGCTGGGGCTGGGGCATCGGCGCGGCTTCGGACGGCTGCACGACCTCCTCGTCGGGGTCCGGCTCCTGCCGGGCCTCGGTTTCGGCTTCGTCGGGCGCGTGATCGGGATGGTGCTGGAACCACGTCTGCCCGCAGTTGGAGCATTGCACATCCCGTCCGGATGCCGGGATCACCTCGTCCGGAACCTCGTATTGCGCGTCGCAGTTCGGACAGATCAGCCGCATTTTGTTGCCTGACGCATGGTTCACCAAAGTTAGATCGCTGCGCGCCAGCATATGGGCAGGAATACTTCAGGAAAAGTGCAATCTGGGCTGGTGGCCGCGATCTGGCGCATTGAATGTCGAACGATGCTGAGGCACAACAGGTTGAATTTGGCGGGGAAGTCGCGTGATCGAGCTGGAAAATGTGGCCTACAGCTATGGGGGCGGCGAACTGCTGTCCGACATATCGCTGAAACTCGCCGCCGGTTCCTTTCATTTCCTCACCGGCCCTTCCGGCACCGGCAAGACGACACTGCTGAAGCTTTGCTACGGGGCGCTGTTGCCCACCGCCGGTCACGTCCGCCTGTTCGACCGGGACGTACGCGGCCTCGAACGGGACGATATCGCGATGATGCGGCGTCGCATTGGCGTGGTGCATCAGGATGTCAAATTCCTCGATCATATGCCGCTGTCGGACAATGTCTCGCTGCCGCTCACGGTCTCAGGCCGGCATGCCGAAGCCGCGGGAGCCGACCTTGACGAGTTGATGTCATGGGTCGGGCTGACCTCCCGCATGCAGGCGTTGCCGCCGGAATTGTCGGGCGGGGAACGGCAGCGGGCGGCGCTGGCGCGTGCGGTCATCATGTCGCCGGATGTGGTGCTGGCGGATGAGCCCACCGGCAACATCGACTGGGAGATGTCGCAGCGGCTGTTGCGGCTGCTGATCGAACTGAACCGCATGGGCAAGACGGTGCTGATCGCGACCCATGACCTGTCGCTCATCCGTGCGACGAAGGCGCATGTCCAGGCCCGCGTGCTGCGCATCGCAAACCGCAGGCTGCAGCTGGCGGGGGCAGACCTGTGAACCTCGGCCTTTCCAACGTCAGGGCAATGATCGCCGGCGACAGCCAGGCCGACCGCGTGGTGCCGCCCTCGGGCTTCACCGCGCGGCTCACCGTGTTCGCGGCGGCGGCGATGGCCTTCCTTGCCGTTTTCGCACTCGCCCTGTCGCTCGCCTCGGGGCGGCTTGCTGCCCGCTGGGGGGATGAGCTTGCCCGGTCGGCCACCATCCGCATCGTGGCGCCGCTGGACCAGCGCGCGGCCCAGACCGACGCGGCCCTTCGGGTGCTTGAAACATGGCGCGGCGTAGCCTCCGCCCGCGCGCTGACGGATGCCGAACAGCAGGCGCTGCTGGCGCCGTGGTTCGGGCCCGAACTCGCGCTCGACAGCCTGCCGGTGCCGCGCCTGATCGAACTGATTTCCGAGCCCGAAGGGTTCGATGCCGCCGGGTTGCGCCTGCGCCTCGCCGCCGAGGTGCCGGGGGCGGTGCTCGACGATCACAGCCGCTGGCGCGAACCGCTGGTGGCGGCGGCAAGCCGTCTGCGCCTCCTGGGCTGGCTCTCCACCCTGCTTATCGCGGCGACGATGGCCGCCATCGTGACGCTGGCCGCCAATGCGGCACTCTCGGCCAATGCGCAGGTCATCGCCGTCTTGCGGCTGGTCGGTGCCACCGACGGCTATATCGCGCGGGCCTTCATCCGCCGCTTCACGCTGCGCGCGCTGGCCGGTGCGACGCTTGGCATGCTGGTTGGCGGGGCTGCCGTCTGGCTGTTGCCTTCCGCGGCGAGTGAGGCGGGCTTCCTCACTGGGTTGGGGATCGAAGGGTGGCGCTGGCTGCTGCTGCTGTTGATCCCCCTGCTGGCCGCTGCCGTGGCCTTTGGCGCCACCGGGGCCGCGGCACGCCGAACCTTGAAGGAGCTTGAATGAAACACGCGCTGCAATGGGTCCGTTCGATCATCTATATCGTGCAGGTGACGATCGCCATGCCGATCCTCGGGCTCGCCTTCGCGCCATGGGCGATGTTTTCCAAGGTGGGTGCCTATACCGCCTGCAAAAGCTATGCCCGCTACGCCATGTGGAGCGCCCGCTGGATCATCGGGTTGCGCTGCGAGGTGCGCGGCCCCGTCCCGCAGGGCGAAGTTCTGATCGCGGCCAAGCACCAGTCGTTCCTCGATATCATCATGATCTTCAACGCGCTGCCCCGCGCCAAGTTCATCATGAAGCGGGAGGTGCTGTGGACGCCGGTCATCGGCCAGTACACCAAGCGCATGCAGATGATCGCCGTGGATCGCGGCAAACGCGGCAAAGCCATCGTCAAGATGCTGGCCGACGTGCAGGCGGGCCGGCGGGAGCCGGGGCAGCTGGTCATTTATTCGCAAGGCACCCGCGTGGCCCCCGGCGTTAGCGTGCCCTACAAGAAAGGCACCGCCGCGCTTTATGAGCAACTGGGCCAGACCTGCGTGCCCGCCGCCACCAATGCGGGCTATTTCTGGCCCCGGCGGGGGCTTTATCGCCGTCCCGGGCTGGCCGTGGTGGAGTTTCTGGAGCCGATCGAACCGGGCCTGAGCAAATCCGAATTCATGGGGCGGCTCGAAGACGAGGTAGAGGCAGCATCGCGGCGTCTTTTGATGAACGCGGGCTGGACCCCGGCGGATGCGTAGGATCACCCGGATCGCCGACCTCGAGGCGCTGTACGGAACACCGCCCAGCGCGGCCCTGCGCAAGGTCGCCCATCGGCTGACCCCCCTCTATCGCCAGTGGATCGCCGCGTCGCGCCTATGCATCGTCAGCACCGTCGGGCCGGATGGCACCGATGGCAGCCCCCGGGGGGACGAGGTCGCGGTGGCGTTGGAGCTGGACCCGCAGACGCTGGCCCTGCCCGATTGGCATGGCAACAACCGGCTCGATACCCTGCGCAACATCGTGGCGGATCCGCGCCTTTCGCTGCTGTTTCTGGTACCCGGCTCCAACAACGTGGTGCGGGTGAACGGCAGGGCGTTCGTCACGGATGACACCGACCTGCGCGACAGGTTCCGCAAGGAGGAGCGTCGGCCCGCGACGGTGATCGTGGTCGAGATCGGGGAGATCTACGTACAATGCGCCCGCGCCCTGCTGCGGGCGCGGACCTGGGCGGGCGTGGACGATAGCGATGGTTTACCGACCGTGGGGCAGATCCTTGCGGAAATGACCGACGGCGCCGAAGGCGGTGCGGCGTATGACGCGAACTGGGGCCCGCGCGCCGCTAAAACGCTCTGGTAGAAAACCCGCCGCGCCCCCTGCGCTGTGAAGGCGCGGGCCGCTGTTACATGTGAATGGGCCCGTCGCCACAGGCGAGTGCTGCCTCGCGCACCGCTTCCGAATAGGTCGGATGGGCGTGGCAGGTCATCGCGAGGTCTTCGGCAGAGGCGCCGAATTCCATCGCGACGCAAACCTCATGGATGAGATCCCCGGCCGCAGGCCCGATGATGTGGCAGCCCAGAATGCGGTCCGTTTCCTTGTCGGCGAGGATTTTCACGAAACCCTCCCCCGCAAAGACCGCCTTGGCACGCGCATTGCCCATGAAGGAAAACTTGCCCGCCTTGTAGGCCCGGCCCGCGTCCTTAAGCGTGGCTTCGGTTTCGCCCACGCTGGCGACCTCGGGGTGGGTGTAGATCACGCTGGGGATGACGCCGTAGTTCACATGGCCATGGTTGCCCGCGATGACCTCGGCCACCGCCATGCCTTCGTCCTCGGCCTTGTGGGCGAGCATGGGGCCTTCGGTCACGTCGCCGATGGCGTAGATGCCCTTGATGTCGGTTTCCCATTCCTTCGTCACGGCGATCTGGCCGCGTTTCGTCAACCGAATGCCCAGTGCGTCGAGCCCGAGGCCGTCGTGATAGGGCTTGCGGCCCGTGGCCACCAGAACGGCATCGGCGTCGATCTCGTGTTCGCTGTCGTCCTTGCGCAGCTTGTAGGTGACCTTGGCCTTGCCGTTCTTCGTCTCCGTCTTTTGAACGGCGGCGCCCATGACGAAATTCATGCCCTGTTTCTTCAGCATCCGTTGGAAGGTCTTCTGCACCTCGGGGTCCATGCCGGGGGTGATCGCGTCAAGGAATTCGATCACCGTCACCTCGCTGCCCAGACGCGCATAGACGCTGCCCAGTTCAAGCCCGATGACCCCGGCGCCGATCACCGCGAGGCGTTTTGGCACCTTGCCAAGCTCCAGCGCGCCCGTCGACGTCACGACCGTCTTTTCATCGACTTCAACGCCGGGAAGCGCTGCCGCTTCGGAGCCGGTGGCGATGATGATGTTCTTGGCCTCATGGACCTCGTCGCCCACCTTGACCTTCCCCGCCTCGGGAATGGTGCCCCAGCCCTTGAGCCAGTCGATCTTGTTCTTCTTGAACAGGAATTCGATGCCCTTGGTGTTGGTCTCGATGGTGGAGGATTTATAGGCCAGCATCTGTTTCCAGTCGACGGAGGGTGCCTTTCCCTTCAGGCCCATGTCGGCGAAGTTGTGTTCGGCCTCATGCAGCATATGCGTGGCATGGAGCAGGGCTTTCGAGGGGATGCAGCCCACGTTGAGGCAGGTTCCGCCCAATGTCTCCCGGCCTTCGACGCAGGCGGTTTTCAGGCCGAGTTGCGCGCAACGGATCGCGGCGACGTATCCGCCGGGGCCGGAACCGATCACGATGACATCATAGCTGGACATTGGGGTCTCCTTGGGGTGGTGCGGCGCGGGGGCCGGGAAGAAATCAGGTGCCGGGGGCAGGATCGGCGGGCAGGGTAGGGGGCGCTGCCCCCCGGCGCAAGCGCCGTCCCCCGGGATGAGGGGCCATTTGGAAGATCAGAAGAGGGCGG
>NZ_LWEX01000067.1 GCF_001634885.1 Sulfitobacter sp. HI0040
AGGTTATCGCCCAGTCCGAACTGGCGCCGATCCTGAACCGGGATCGTGCCGCTGTCGAAGCGCGGGTGAAGGAACTGATCCAGGGCACGCTCGATAACCGTGAGTCCGGGATCAACGTGCTGCGCGTCAACCTCAACAAGGTCGACCCGCCAAGCCAGACCGTGCAGGTGACCGACGCGCAGGGCAACACCACCGCTGTTTCGGTCGTCGACGCCTTCCGTGACGTTCAAGCCGCCGAGCAGGAGCGGGACCGGGTGGAGCGTCAGGCCGACGCCTACGCCAACCGCCGCCTCGCCGAGGCCCGGGGTGAAAGCGCCCAGCTTCTCGAAGCTGCCGAAGGGTACCGCGCCCGCGTGGTGAACGATGCTGTCGGTGAAGCGAGCCGTTTCGAAGCGGTCCGCGAGGAATATGCCGAGGCCCCCGAGGTGACGCGCAAACGTCTTTACCTCGAAACAATGGAAAAGGTCTTTGGCGACGTGGACAAGATCATCCTCGAAAACAACCAGTCCGGCACCGGGCAGGGGGTCGTGCCATATCTGCCCCTGAACGAGTTGCGGCGTAACGGAGGGTCGAACTGATGCGGACCACGAAGATACTCATTGCCGTCGCGGTCGTCGCCCTGATCGTCGTGCTTTCCGCCATCTACGTCGTGGATGAGCGTGAAAAGGCGCTGGTTCTGCGCTTCGGCCAGATCAAACAGGTTCGGACCGAACCCGGGATCGGCTTCAAGGTGCCGCTGCTGGACGAAGTCGTGCGCTACGACGACCGCGTCCTGTCGCTGGAAACACCCGTGATCGAAGTCACCCCGGCGGATGACCGCCGGCTTGAGATCGACGCTTTCGTGCTGTTCCGCATCGACGACGTGGTTCAGTACCGTCAGGCCATCGGCGCCGGCGGGGAGCGGAGCGCTGCAGATCAGCTCAACGGTATTCTCGAAGGTCAGATCCGTGCGGTTCTGGGTTCGCAGGGTGTGACGTCGAACACGATCCTGTCACCCGAACGGTCTGCCCTGATGGACCAGATCCGTGACCGCGCCGATGCCCGGGCGGCGGCGCTGGGCCTCGATATCGTGGATGTGCGGCTGCGCCAGACCAACTTGCCGGAGCAGAACTTCGATGCCACGCTGCAGCGGATGATCGCGGAACGCGAACGCGAAGCGACGGATGAACGTGCCCGCGGGCGCGAAGCCGCGCAGCGCGTCACGGCGCTTGCCGATCGTACCTACGAGGAGATCCTCTCCGAAGCGCGCCGTGACGCCCGCATCATCGAGGGTGAAGCCGACGCGGAACGCAACTCGATCTTCGCCTCCGCCTATAGCAAGGACGCGGAATTCTTCGAGTTCTACCGGTCGTTGAGCGCCTATGAGCAGGCGCTGAAAGGCGAAAACTCCACCATGGTTCTGTCGCCTGATAGCGAATTCTTCAACTACCTGCGGTCCGATCAGGGCGTGAGGTCTGAGGAAGGCGAAAGCAGATGAGCCTTCTGCTGCTGGCCCTAGGGCTTGCGATGGTTCTGGAGGGGCTGGTGTACGCGCTGGCCCCTTCGCTTTTGGAACGGCTGTTGGAAACGCTTCGCACCTTGCCTGAAACGGCGATCCGGCAGGTCGGCCTTCTGGTGGCGCTGGCGGGGCTCATCCTGGTCTGGCTGGCGTTCCAACTGGGCGTATGACCTCCGACCCGCAAGCGTCAGAAAAAGGCCAGGGGGGCGTGTATCCTTTTGTCGCAGCCCCCGTTGAAGGGCCCAATGTTGCTTGATGCACCGCTTCCGGCGGGTTGAAAACCCCGTGATCGGATACATGTTTCATGTTGCGGCGGGCAAGTTGCGGATGCAGTCTTGCGCCCAGCACTATCCCGGCCCCGGCCATCCACAAGGACAGGAGACGACCATGCAGCCACAGGCGCGCGCCCGAACCCAGGAATCCGCTCAGCCCGCGCAGGTTTCGCTCATCCTGCTGGCGATGCTCACGGCGCTTTTCATCGCGCTTCAATCCGTTGGCGCCTGGGCGAAGCCCGAAAGTCTTGCCCCGCTCGCGGAAAAGATCAGCCCCTCCGTGGTCAACATCACGACCTCCACCATGGTCGAAGGCCGCACCGGCCCGCAGGGCATCGTGCCCGAGGGCAGCCCGTTTGAGGATTTCTTCCGCGAATTCCGTGATCGCAACCGCGATGGCGAAGGTCCGCGCCCGCGCCGGTCTTCCGCGCTGGGATCCGGTTTCGTCATTTCCGAGGACGGCTTCGTCGTCACCAACAACCACGTCATCGAAGGGGCGGACGAGATCCTGATCGAATTCTTCTCCGGTCAGGAGCTGAAGGCCGAATTGATCGGCACCGATCCCAAGACGGATATCGCTCTGCTCAAGGTCGAAGCCCCCGCGCCGCTGGCTTTCGTCAGCTTCGGCGACAGCAACGCCGCCCGCGTGGGCGACTGGGTGATCGCCATGGGCAACCCGCTGGGTCAGGGCTTTTCAGTCTCCGCAGGCATCGTTTCCGCGCGGAACCGGGCGCTTTCGGGCACCTATGACGATTACATCCAGACCGACGCGGCCATCAACCGGGGCAACTCGGGCGGTCCGCTGTTCAACATGGACGGTGAGGTGATCGGAGTGAACACCGCCATCCTGTCGCCCAACGGCGGCTCCATCGGCATCGGTTTCTCCATGGCGTCCAACGTGGTGACGCGCGTCGTGGACCAGTTGAAAGAGTTCGGCGAGACCCGGCGCGGCTGGCTGGGTGTGCGCATTCAGGACGTGACTGAGGATGTGGCCGACGCCATGGGCCTTGCCAAGGCCAGCGGCGCGCTCATCACCGATGTGCCGGATGGCCCCGCCAAGGAAGCGGGCCTGATGACCGGCGATGTGATCATGTCCTTCGACGGGGTCGAGGTGGCCGATACACGCGCGCTTGTCCGGCAGGTGGGCAACAGCCCGGTGGGTGCCTCCGTACGGGTAACCGTCATGCGCGAAGGCAAGTCGCAGACAATGAAGGTCGTGCTTGGCCGTCGTGAAGATGCCGATGCCGCTGCCTCCCCCGATCTGGAAGAGGCGCTCCCCGATGAGGACGAAGCCCCCACTTCCAAGGAGTTGCTGGGCCTGACCCTCGCACCGCTCAATGACGAGATGCGCGAGGAGCTGGAGCTTGACCCCGAAATGGACGGACTTGCCGTGACACAGGTGGACGAGGCATCCGAAGCCTTTGAAAAAGGCCTGCGCGCCGGTGACGTGATCACCGAAGCCGGGCAGGAGAAGGTAGCCAGCATCTCGGATTTCGAAGACCGCGTGGCCGCTGCCCGCGAAGCGGGGCGCAAATCGCTGCTGCTGCTGGTGCGCCGTGCCGGAGATCCGCGGTTCGTGGCACTGGGTCTCGATCGCTGATCGGACCGCAGGGTTACAGCAGAAAGATCAAGGGCGTCCCGCGGGGCGCCCTTTTTGCTTCTTTACAGCGCCGAAAGCGGCACGATCACCAGGCCGAGGTTGCGCGCCGTGGTGAGGGCCAGTACCTCGCTGTCCGGCCCATCCTGCCGCTGATAGCGGCGCAGGGCCGCCCGCGTGGGGCCATCAAAGATGCCGGTGATCGCCCCACTATAGAAACCACGTGCCTGCAGCGCCCGTTGCAGGCTGGCATAGAATTCGGGATCGAGCGTATCGGGGCAGGGTGTCTCGAACCAGTTTTCCTGCCGGGGGCGCACGATCTGCTGGTTCGATTCAGTCCGGTACACGGGCAGGGCGCTGATCGTGCCGTCCTTCCCCATCTTGGCGGGTTCGACCTGCACCTGGCTCGTGACCGTTTCGATGACAGCCGGTGTTAAGGTCTTGCCCCAGCAGGTGCCGGGCGGCGCGCCCGCCGGCCCCTCGCGGGTCGCGACCGCAACACCCGGTTCGGGCGGTTCGGCGGCGGGACGCCCGGCGCCTCCGCCCGGATCGGCGCATCCCGCAAGGCTTGCCAGGGTCAGCGCCAACGCGGCGGGGCAGGGATAGAACAATTCGTACAGGGGGGCGCGCATGCGGCGGCCTTTCAGATGACGCTTACTCCGCCTGAACCTACGCAGTTTCATCCCCCTTGCCCAGCACTGGCGCGCGTCGCGTCCCTGTGAAGCCCTGTCCGGGCGCAGCGGCGAAAAGGGGCTGGCAGCGCCCCCCGCGCACGGTTAGACACGAGCGACGGATTTTCGAGGAGAAGGCGGGCAATGGCCAAGATCACCTATGTAGAACACGGCGGCAAGGAACATGTCGTGGAGGTCGCCAACGGGCTGACCGTGATGGAAGGCGCACGGGACAATAACATTCCCGGGATCGAGGCGGATTGTGGCGGGGCATGTGCCTGCTCCACCTGCCATGTCTACGTTGACCCGGCCTGGGTAGAAAAGCTGCCGCCCAAGGACGACATGGAAGAGGACATGCTCGATTTCGCCTATGAGCCCGATCCCGCCCGGTCCCGCCTGACCTGCCAGTTGAAGGTGACGGATGCGCTGGACGGCCTGCGCGTCCAGATGCCCGAAAAGCAGATCTGAACATGCGCGCCCTCGTTTCCGCGCTGGCCTGTGGCCTTGCGATTGTCACCGCCCCCGCGCGGGCGGAGACGATCATCGCGGCGGAATACGCGGAACCGACGGAACGCTACGATCACGGCGTGCTCGGCGATGCGATCGAATGGGGCGCCCTGCGGCTGACGCTCTCCCCCTGCGCCGATTGTACGGAACAGGCAGAGCGCGTGGTGACGCTGCGCCTCCCGGAGCATCGCGTGTTCGAAGACGTCGCCCCCCGCGTCGTCGACGTGGGAGAGCACGGCCCGCTGGTGATGGTCGTGGAAAGCGACCTTTCCAAAGGCGCGCGGCTTGCCCTTTACGATACGACTGGCCCGGTCGCGGTGACGCCATTCATCGGGCAACGCAACCGCTGGCTCGCCCCCGTGGGTGCGGCGGACCTGGCCGGTGACGGCAAGGTGGAGCTGGCCTATGTGGACCGGCCCCATCTGGCAAAGACCTTGCGTATCTGGCGCTATGAGGAGGGGAGCCTGCAAGAGGTTGCATCCTTTCCGGGCGTGACCAACCACCGGATCGGAGAGCCGGACATCGCGGGGGGTATCCGCACCTGCGGAGCGGGGCCGGAGATGATCGTCGCCAGCGCGGATTTTTCCCGGATGCTGGCGCTCCAGTTCGATGGAGAGACCGTCACCGCCCGGGACATCGGCCCGCATGAAGGGCGCGCCGGGTTCGCTGCTGCGTTGGAATGCTCCTGAAAATCAGCGGCGTGCCCGGAGCGACCCGGCCCTCCGGGGGGGATTTTCTGCCATTTGGAAGGGGCGGTCGCACTGAACGCGGGACGGGGCGGGTTCAGCCTTCGTTGAGCGCGCGCCAGCCGATGTCGCGGCGGCAGAAGCCTTCGGGCCAGTCGATCGCATCCACCATCCGGTAGGCCCGGTCGCGCGCTTCAGCCAATGTTTCACCCCGCGCGGTGACGTTCAGCACCCGGCCTCCCGTCGCGACGGTCTGGCCATTGCGCAGGGCGGTGCCTGCATGGAACACCATGTTCATGCTGTCCTCGGGCAGGGTGTCGAGGTTGCGAATGGCGGTGCCCTTTTCATAGCTGCCGGGATAGCCATCGGCGGCCAGCACAACGGTCAGCGCGTTGTCCGCGGCCCAGTTCACCCGCATCTCCCCCAATGTTCCGTTCGAGGCGGCGAGCATCAGGTCCAGCGCCTGCGCGCCCAGCCGCATCATCAGCACCTGGCATTCCGGATCCCCAAAGCGGACGTTGTATTCAACCAGTCGGGGATGGCCATCCTTGATCATCAGCCCGGCATAGAGCACCCCCTGATAGGGCAGTCCGCGCCGCGCCATTTCCGCCACGCAGGGGCGAATGATCTCTTCCAGCGCGCGTTCCGCGATTTCGTCGGTCAGAACCGGGGCGGGGGAATAGGCGCCCATGCCGCCGGTGTTGGGGCCGGTATCGCCTTCGCCGACGCGCTTGTGGTCCTGTGCGGTGCCGATGGGCAGGACGGTTTCGCCGTCGCAGAGCACGAAAAAGGAGGCTTCTTCGCCTTCCATGAACTCCTCGATCACGACTTCGGCCCCGGCCTCGCCGAAGGCACCGTCGAACATCGTATCCACGGCATCGAGCGCCTCGCGCTCCGTCATGGCGACGATCACGCCCTTGCCTGCGGCGAGGCCGTCTGCCTTGATCACGATGGGCGCGCCCTGCGCCTTTACATAAGTGCGAGCCGCCTGCGCATCGGTGAAGTGACCGTAGCCCGCGGTGGGGGCCCCGACGGCAGCGCAGATTTCCTTGGTGAAGGCCTTGGAGGCTTCGAGCGCGGCGGCCCCGGCAGAGGGGCCGAATACGGCCAGCCCCGCCGCGCGCAGGTCATCGGCCACACCCGCGGCCAGCGGCGCTTCGGGGCCGATGATGACGAAATCCATGCTGGCGCCTTCCGCAAAGGCGACCACCGCGGCCCCATCGGTGATATCGAGATCGGCGCAGCTGGCAATGGCGGCGATTCCCGCGTTGCCGGGGGCCACGATCAGCTTGTCGCAGCGCGGATTCTGCAGCGCGGCCCAGGCCAGCGCATGTTCGCGTCCGCCGCCACCGAGGATGAGAATGTTCATGGGCGCTCCTGATCTGCTTGGCCTCGGATTTGGGGCGTTCTATTCTGCGACGAGCAGTTGCACAAGAATGGACCGGGATGGACCTGATCGACGATCCGCAGCCGGGCGGAAACAGCCCGGAATTTACCGTCAGCGAGCTTTCGGGCGCGATCAAGCGCGTGATCGAGGGGGAATTCGGCCATGTCCGAATCCGGGCCGAGGTCGGGCGTGTCAGCCGGCCGCGGTCGGGGCATCTCTATCTCGACCTCAAGGATGATAGGTCGGTGATCGCCGGCGTCATCTGGAAGGGCACCGCCGCAAAGCTCGACACCCAGCCCGAGGAAGGGATGGAGGTGATCGCCACGGGCCGCGTAACCACCTTTGGCGGGCAATCGAAGTACCAGATCGTGATCGAGGATATCCAGCCCGCCGGGGCCGGTGCGCTCATGGCCCTGTTGGAAAAGCGCAAGAAGGCGCTGGAGGCCGAAGGGCTTTTCGATCCCGCCCGCAAGCGGCCCTTGCCCTACCTGCCGGAGATCATCGGCGTGATCACCTCCCCCTCCGGGGCGGTGATCAGGGACATCCTTCACCGGCTGCGCGACAGGTTTCCCCGCAAGGTGCTGATATGGCCCGTCGCGGTGCAGGGGCCGGGCTGTGCCCCCGCGGTGGCGCGCGCCATCGAAGGGTTCAACGCCCTGACGCCCGGCGGGGCGCTGCCCCGGCCCGATCTGCTGATCGTGGCGCGCGGCGGCGGCTCGGTGGAGGATCTCTGGGGTTTCAATGAAGAGGTGGTCGCCCGGGCCGCCGCGGCGTCTGCCATCCCGCTGATCTCGGCGGTGGGCCATGAGACGGACACGACGCTGATCGACTATGTGTCGGACCGGCGCGCGCCTACGCCCACGGCGGCGGCGGAGCTGGCGGTGCCTGTCCGGCACGAACTCGCCGCCCTGCTTGAAGGGCAGGAGGCGCGCATGGTTCAGGCGTTGTCGCAATGTCTGAGCAGACGGGACCAGCGCCTGCGCGACCTTGCGCGCGCCCTGCCACGCCCGGTCACCCTGCTGGACGGACCGCGCCAGCGGCTTGACATGACGGGCGCGCGGCTCGGCCCCGCGCTGACGTCCGGCGTGCAGAAGCGGCGGGTTAGGCTTTCCGATGTGGCGGGGGGCCTGCGCCATTCCGTGCTGACGCGCCTTCTGGCGGGGGACGCACGTCGCCTTGCGCAGTTGGCCGACCGGCTGAGGCCCGCGCTCGACCGGCGAATGCAGCAACAGTCCGACCGCCTGACCGCGCGCGTAGAACGGTTCCGCCCGCAGATGCTCGAACGGGAATTGATCCGCCAGCGCGACCGGCTTGGCCCGATGGCCGAAGGGGTCGACCGCGCGATGCTGCGCAATCTGGCCCGCCGTCGCGAAAAGCTGGAAGGGTTGGGCAGGGCGCTTTCCACCCTCGGCTACAAGGAAACGCTGGCGCGGGGCTATGCCGTCGTTCGGGCCGATGGCAAGCTGGTCACGAACACGGCGGCAGCCCGGCGGGCCGCTGCGCTGGAGATCGAATTTGCCGACGGTACCGTGGATGTCACCCGGCGCAGCGCCCCCCGCAAGCGCAGCGATCCGCCGCCTGAGCAGGGCGATCTGTTCTGACCTTTATGTCTGTCCGGCGGGCCGCGCCCCCGGTCAGACGCCCACCTTGGGGCCGAGGCAGATCAGTTCCTGCCCGGCTTCGTCCACTTCGTATAGCTGGGTGGCCGCGGGGTCGTTTTCGAACCGGGCGATCAGGCCATTGCCGCCTTCCCGGAAGGTCCAGCACTGGGGATCGAGTTCATTTTCATAGGTAAAGCAGATCATCCCGTTTTCCTCGTACCACTCCCCCTCCTTGCAGACCCCGTCGAGGAAGGACCACTGGACGCGCCGGTTGTCGCGGTAGACCTCCGCGCCGTAGGGGCGCCCGTTCTGCCCGTAGAACAGGGTCTTGCCCCGTGTATAGGCATCGAACTCTGCGGCGCTCATCGTGGGTTCGGCGCGCGTAGGGGCGGCCTGCGCGGCAAGCGCAGCGGCGAGGAACAGGGATAGGACGCGGCCAGGCATGAGAGAAGCCTGCCAGAAAGCCCGGGCTTGGGGAAGGGAAAGGCTCAGCCCGCAGCGGCATCCTGCCAGCGGGCGGCCCGCCGGTCCATCACCCTTCGCCAGAGCGGCGGCACCAGCGCGATCGTGGCCATGACCGGGAGGGACCGGGGCAGCATCGGCATCTTTACGGGATCGAGGCTGAGGTCCGGGAATGCCCGCCCGGGGCGCATATGGTGGTCGGAATGGCGCGGCGCATTCAGCATCATCGCCCCTGAATACCACGAGGGCGCGTTCCAGCTGTGCTGCGGGCCCACGGGTTCGCGGCGCCCGTCGGCGCGCAGACCGCGGCGCAACCCATAGTGCTGCACATAGTCCGACAGCAGCAGTTGAAGCTGCGCATAGGCGGCGACCCCGACATGCACCGCCAGCCCGTCCCATCCCGCCAAACCGAAGGACAGTAAAAGCGCCAGCGCCGCACCGCCGACATAGAACACGTAAGGGTGGCTGAGCGCCGTGGGCCTTGCCCGGGCCCGCTGGCGCTGCGCGGTGTCGGCTCGCAGGCCGGCAATGAACTCCCCCCGCAGGGCGCGCAGGGCATAGGCCCAGAACCCTTCGCCCAGTCGCGCGGAATTCGGGTCATCGTCCGTCGCCGCATGGACATGATGCACCCGCAGATGGGCCGACACATGATGCCCGTGCAGCAGCGAGACATAGACGGTCGCCCCGGCAAGGCGCAGGAACCGGGGGGCCATGTGGATCAGCTCATGCGCGTTGGAATTGGAGACCTGCCCGGCATAGAGACCGAGGGCCAGAAAGCTCGCCACCCGGCCCGGGCCGGAGAGGTCGGAGCCGCCCGCGATGGCCCAGACCCCGCCGAAAAGGAGCACCAGATGCACTCCGGCCAGCAGGAGGTTGAGCCACCGCCCCGACCGGTCGGAGGCGGGCAACTCATTCGGTATCCTGTCCATCAGCAGGACCATCAGGGTGATCGACCCGACGGCAATCCATGGCCAGACACCACCGAGAACATAGGCGAGGGCGAGCGCCGCGGCGGGGGTCAATGTGGCGATGGCGTACCAGAACATCGGCGGCTCCTGCAGGGTCGGAATGTTCTTATACGCGAAGCGGCGTCCGTCAAAGGAGACATCGCGTCGCCGGGCGGGCGTTTCGCGCCGGGACATGAACGTTTTTCGGAGTTTCGCTCCGTGAACCATTTGCTAGGCTCCGCGGGAACCGAAAGCGGAGGGGTCGCAAATGGCGCTCGATGAAAGCAGCACATCAACCGGATCTGAACCGCGCAAGGGCGTCTGGAAATCCGGCAAGGGGAAGGGACGCCATCACACCAAGGGCCGTCAGCTTCAGGATGGACCATGGGAAGAGGTGCGCGCGCTGCTGGGCGACCGCCCGCGCAGGCGCGATCTGCTGATCGAGCATCTGCACCTCATCCAGGATGAATATGGCCGTCTTTCCGCAGCGCATCTGCGTGCTTTGGCCGAGGAAATGCGCCTGAGCATGGCAGAGGTCTACGAGGTCGCGACCTTCTATGCCCATTTCGATGTGGTGAAAGAGGGCGAACCGGCCCCGCCCGACCTGACGATCCGGGTCTGCGATTCGCTGTCCTGTGAACTGGCGGGCGCGCAGGCGCTCAAATCCGCGCTGGAAAAGGGCTGCGATCCCGCGAAAATCCGGGTCATGCGTGCGCCCTGCATGGGCCGCTGCGACACCGCCCCGGTGCTGGAGATCGGCCATCGCCACATCGATCACGCGACACCCGAAAAGGTCGAAGCCGTCATAGACGAGGGCGATTTCCACGCCGTGGTTCCCGATTATGAAGCCTTTGATGCCTACCGTGCGGACGGCGGCTATGAGACGCTGACGCAGTTGCGCGCCTCGGGCGACTGGAAGGCCGTTCAGCAGAAGGTGCTCGATTCCGGCCTGCGTGGTCTTGGCGGGGCCGGATTCCCTTCTGGCAAAAAATGGGGCTTCGTGCGCGACAACGCGGGCCCGCGCTATCTTGCAGTCAACGGGGACGAGGGCGAGCCGGGGACCTTCAAGGACCGCTGGTATCTGGAACGACAGCCGCATCTTTTCCTCGAAGGGATGCTGATCGCCGCATGGGCGGTCGAGGCGGATACCGTCTTTCTCTATATGCGGGATGAATATCCCGCGGTGCTGGAAATTCTGCGGCGCGAAATTCGTGCGCTCGAAGAGGCGGGGCTGATCGCACCGGGATACGTCGATCTGCGGCGCGGCGCGGGCGCCTATATCTGCGGCGAGGAAAGCGCCATGATCGAATCGATCGAGGGCAAGCGCGGTCTGCCGCGTCACCGGCCCCCTTTCGTGGCACAGGTCGGGGTCTTCGGGCGGCCAACGCTCGTCCATAACGTCGAGACGCTGCACTGGGTCGCGCGGGTCTGCCGGGAGGGGCCCGAAGTGCTGAACGCGACTGAAAAGAACGGTCGGCGGGGCTTGCGGACCTATTCGGTATCGGGCCGCGTGGCGGCACCGGGCGTCTATCTGTTGCCCGCCGGTTCGACGATTCGGGATGTGATCGAGGCGGCTGGCGGCATGGCCGAAGGGCAGGCGTTGAAGGCCTATCAGCCCGGCGGGCCGTCTTCCGGCCTGCTGCCCGCGCATATGGATGATATCCCGCTCGATTTCGATACGCTTCAGCCCCACGGCAGCTTCATCGGCTCAGCCGCCGTCGTCGTGCTTTCGGATCAGGACAGTGCGCGCGCGGCGGCCCTGAACATGCTGCGATTTTTCGAGGATGAAAGCTGCGGTCAATGCACGCCCTGCCGCGTCGGCTGCGAAAAGGCCGTCAAGTTGATGCAGGCGCCCCACTGGGACAAGGGCCTGCTGGAGGAGCTCAGCAGCACGATGGTGGATGCATCCATCTGCGGGTTGGGGCAGGCGGCGCCGAACCCGATCCGCAGCGTGATGAAGCATTTCCCGGACGAAGTCTGACAGAAAAGCGGGGGCGCAGGCCGCGGCCCCATCTTCCCATCACCTGCGCGAAAACACTTCAAGAACGTGGGGTATCGCCTTGAATTCACGAGCCTTTCCGGGTCGGCGCATCTGCAGGGGCTTGGTGATCAGGTCGGCCCAGCCCAGCCGCGCCGCCCGGTCCTGCGCGCGTTCCCAGTTACCCTGAACGTCATTGGCACGGTAGCTGATGAAGGCTTCGGTCATGGCGGGCGTGGGCCCGTTGCCTATGGCCAGCCCGCTCAACGCGAAGATCAGCAGATCCCGCGCGTGACCGTCCGGCGTGTCGAGCTTGGGGCGATGGTTCTCGAAATCGATGAAGGTGGTGCGGCTGCCTTGCCAGCAAATATCCTTGATCGCGGGTCGCCCGTGGCTCACCCCTTCACGATGGAGAAGCGCCAGCGCCTGCCCGGCGGAGGCGAAAGCTTCCTGCCGGTCGCATTCTGTCCAGGCTTCGTGCAGCAGAACCCGGTCCAGCGGTGTTCCGCTGTCGGGCATCAGCAGCCAATCCGGCCCTTCGGCGATGATTTCGGGCACCGGCAGACCCAGCGCGCCGAAGCGGTGCAACGTCTGCCGTTCCCGCTCAAAAGCGGCGGCGGAGTCGCCTTTCTGCAGGCGGCGTAGCAGGCCGGGCCGTTCCACCCGCTTCAGCCAGAAATACTGACCCTTCACATCCAGCCGCGTCGTGCGGCGATGCTCCCCTTCGCGCAGGGCCTCTTCCACGGCGCCGCGCAGGGCGGACGGCAGGCTGGGCAGGTCGAAACGGATGGGCTTTCCTTTCGCGGTCAGTGTCGGACAGGCCGCCATCTTGTCTGCAGAAGCTACTGGAATTCAAGGATTCGCGGGGTGCATGGTTAGCGGAATATGGCCGATGTTGGCCCGAATGAGGGCAACTTTCATCCTGAGGTAGAAGCGGGCGGCGAAAGACCTCAGTTCTTGATCACGAGGCAGACGCATCCCTGCCGTCGCAGGCTATCGCAGAGGCTTTGTGCCCCCTTCCGACTGTCCCTGCCGAACTGGGCGAAATAAAAGCCCGACCGCCCCGACACCCTGTTCTTGCGGTAAACGAGGTCCAGCCGCTCCTTCTGGGCGGTGGCCCGGCAGGCGGCGGTCTGCCTACCCACCTTGTCGCGCGCGGCTGATTTGGAGGTGCCGAAGCCCACCTGAACGCCCCATGGCTTCAGGCTGGGTTCCGGCGGGGTCAGCGGCGTCAGCCTGCGTTTCTGGGCCATGCTGGCGCAGGCGGCCTCGAAGGGTTCGGTTTTCGACAGCGCAAAATCGTGATCCTCGGGTGGCGTGTCGCGCCAAACCTCGGCGGGCAGCCCGGTGATGATGGGCACATAAGCGATCGTTTCGGGGGCCAATCCACCGCCTTCGATGAAGCCTTCCACCCGGCGTTCGCCCCCGTTGTATCCCACTGCGGCAAGCCCTTCGTTCCCGTAGCGGCGCACCATTTCGGCCAGATATTCGGCGGAATGTTCCAGCGCGTCAGCGGGATTATACGGGTCGGCCAGCCCGCGAAGCGCTGCCGTCTGGGGGATGAACTGGGCGATGCCGCGTGCGTTCGCATGGCTCAAGGCGTGGGGATCGAACCGGCTTTCCTGCCAGATGAGCCGGGCAAAGAAATCCCGGTTCAGCCCGTGGCGATCCGCGAAGGTTGCGATGGCGTTGCAGGTGTCAAAGACGAAATGCGCGTCCCGGATGCAGTGCACCTGTCCCCATTTGCCGGTGGAACATGACTTCTGCGGTGGCTCGGCCCACGCCATGCCTGCCCAGATTGTCAAAACCGCTACCAGAAACAAACGCATGGTCTTTGGTGGCGCGGGGCGCGGAAGGTGTCAATCGCCGCCCGGACTTCCATCCCGCCGCGGCAGGGGTTAGATCGAAGGAAAGCAGATCGGAGGCCCCCGTGGCATTTTTCACCAAGCTCAAGGATCGGTTATTCAAATCCTCGTCGAAGATCGACGAGGGGCTGGAGGCCATCGTCAGCGAGGGCGGGGAGGCCGAAACAGCCGATCCCGGCGCGGCGGTGGAACCCCCGGTGATGGACGATACGGCACCGCCCGAGGCCCCCGCGGCCCCGGTGGATGAGGTGAT
>NZ_LWEX01000068.1 GCF_001634885.1 Sulfitobacter sp. HI0040
ACGGGGTTCTGGCGCTTCACATCCTGACGATGGCGCAGCGTCAGCACGATCGCACCGATCATCGCCACCAGCAGGATCAGCCCGGCAAGCTGGAACAACAGGAAATACTGGTCATAAAGAATGAGGCCGAGCGCTTCGGTATTGAACCGGTCAGGCACGATCACCTGTGTCCGCAGCGCCTCTGCGCTGATGTTCGATTCCCACGCGCCGAAGGCCATGACGAACTGCATCAGGATGATCAGCGCGATCAGAAGCGCCAGCGGCATGTAGCGGGCCATCTCTGCCTTCAGTTCGGCGAAATCGACATCGAGCATCATGACCACGAAGAGGAACAGCACCGCGACCGCGCCCACGTAGACGATGATCAACAGCATCGCGACGAATTCCGCCCCCAGCAGCACGAAAAGCCCGGCGGAGGACAGGAAAGCGAGGATGAGCCAGAGCACCGAATGAACGGGGTTGCGGCTGATGACGGTGAACAGCCCGCCCGTGATCACGCTGATTGCGAAAAGGTAGAATGAAAAGACGATCATGCGTCACCCTCTTTCTCGTCCAGCACGGCCTGCGTCACTTCGAGCGCGCGCGTCATGGCGGGGATACCTGCGAAAACGGACATCTGGCCAATGGTCTCCACGATGTGCTGGCGGGTGGCCCCGGCTTCCAGCGCGTGGCGTACCGTCTGCCGCAGTGCGACATCGTTCTGTGCCCCCTGCATCGTCAGGCCAGCCAGCGTCAGTAGCAGGCGAGTCCGCGCATCCAGCCCGCCGGTATTCATGGTGTTGCCGAACATCAGCTCCATCATGTCCTTGGGCATGGTGCCCATCAGCTTTTCGAATCCCTTCGGCGTAAAAGCCTCCATCGCGGGAAAGTTGCGGGCCATTTCCTGCGCCTGCTCCATCATCTGGGCAAAGGGGTTGGCGCCGTCGAAAGGGGTCTTCTGATCGCTCATCGGTAGGGTGCGTCCAGTTCGAGGTTGCGGGCGATTTCCGCCTCCCAGCGGTCGCCGTTTTCCAGAAGCTTCTGCTTGTCGTAGTAAAGCTCTTCCCGGGTTTCGGTGGAAAACTCGAAGTTCGGGCCCTCGACGATGGCATCGACCGGGCAGGCTTCCTGACAGAAACCGCAGTAGATGCACTTCGTCATGTCGATGTCATAGCGCGTGGTGCGGCGCGACCCGTCGAGCCGCGGCTCGGCGTCGATCGTGATGGCCTGCGCCGGGCAGATCGCCTCACAGAGCTTGCAGGCAATGCAGCGTTCTTCGCCGTTGGGATAGCGGCGCAGCGCATGTTCGCCCCGGAAACGCGGGCTGAGCGGCCCCTTTTCATGGGGATAGTTCAGCGTGGTCTTGGGCTTGAAGAAATACTTGAACCCAAGCGCCATGCCTTTCCACACATCCTGAAGCAGGAAGTACTTGGCGGCGCGGGTGTAATCGATCTGCGTCATCTCAGCCTCCTACGGTCCAGCGGGCATAGATGCCCCAGAACCAGTCGAATTTCGCCGCGAAGCTCACGAAGACCACCCAGAAGAGCGAGAACGGCAGGAAGACCTTCCAGCCCAGACGCATCAGCTGGTCATAGCGGAAGCGCGGGGTGATCGCCTTGACCATGGCGAACATGAAGAAGACGAACAGCATCTTGAGGAACATCCACAGGAAACCGTCCGGCAGGAACGGGATGGGCGACAGCCAGCCGCCGAAAAACAGCAGCGACACCAGCGCACACATCAGCACGATGGCGACAAGTTCGCCGATCATGAAGAGCAGGAAGGGCGTGCTCGAATATTCGACCTGATATCCCGCGACGAGCTCCGATTCCGCCTCCGGCAGATCGAAGGGCGGGCGGTTCGTTTCGGCCAGCGCAGAGATGAAGAACAGGATCAGCATCGGGAAATGCGGCAGGAAATACCAGTTCAGCAGGCCCAGATCGCCTCGCTGCGCGTTCACGATGGACGAAAAGTTCATCGACCCGGTGGAAATGATCACCCCGATAATGATGAGCCCCAGCGACACCTCGTAGGAGATCATCTGCGCCGCGGAGCGCAACGAGCCGAGGAACGGATATTTGGAGTTCGACGCCCAGCCACCCATGATCACGCCGTAGACCTCTAGCGAGGAGATGGCGAAAACATAGAGAATCGCCACGTTGATATCGGCGAGGACCCAGCCATCGTTGAAGGGAATGACCGCCCAGGCGATCAGCGCCATGACCAGCGACACCATGGGCGCGATGAAGAACACCGCCTTGTCCGCGCCCGCCGGTACGACGACCTCCTTGACCACGTATTTCATCAGGTCAGCAAAACTCTGCAGCAGGCCGAAGACGCCGACGACGTTCGGTCCCCGGCGCAACTGCACGGCGGCCCAGATCTTGCGGTCGGCATACATCAGGAAGGCGAGTGCCAGAAGCAACGGCAGGACGATCAGCAGGACCTGCCCGGTGATCAGCAGGCCAATGCCGACACCTGTCGTGGTAAAGAATTCAACCATAAGTCCTCACACCGTCGGTATGCCCTTTTCCACGCACTCCGACGTGGTCACTTCGGCATCGATTGTCTTCAAGCCCCGAGGGAGGCTCGGCGAGATCGTGTAAACAGCATCTCCCCGCCATATGCCACCCTCTTGCGTCACATTTGTACGGACATGGCGCGCAAAACCATAGCCCCGGATCAGCGTATAGCGCGCCGCGGCACAGCGCGCGTAGTCCGCCACGTCCTCGTTCGACAGGGCCTTCGTCATGGCGACGTTGAACTGGACGAGGTCCCCGTCAAGCAATGTGGTCTCCACCCCCTTGTAGTCGGGAATGAAATCCTCCGCCGTTGGCACCTGCGGCGCGCAGGCGGACAGCGACAGGGCCGTACACAGGCAGAAAGCTCTCACTCCGCCGCCAGCGGCTCGGCCCGGCGGGCGGCGGCATTGGCGGAAAGCTCCGCCATCAGCTGCGACGCCCGCGCGATGGGATTGCTGAGGTAGAAATCGCGGATCGCGGGCACGAAGGCGCCCGACCCCAGATCGCCCGCTTCCGTCCGGTCGATCGGCGACCAGTCGTTTTCCGGCACGGAACCGATCTCGGCGAAATGGGGAACTTCCTTCACCAAGGTGCGGCGCAGGGCGGCCAGCGAATCGAAGGGCAGCGTGTCGCCCATCTCGGCGCTCAGGGCGCGCAGGATCGCCCAGTTTTCCTTGGCCTGACCGGGGGCGAAGCTGGCGCGCATGGCCAGTTGCGGGCGGCCTTCCGTGTTCACGAAAAGGCCCGGCTCCTCGGTATAGGCGGCACCGGGCAGGATGATGTCAGCACGATGCGCGCCCCGGTCGCCATGGCTGCCCTGATAGATCACGAAGGGGCCTTCGCCGATCTCGATCTCATCCGCGCCGAGGTTGTAGATCACATCCGCGCCCATCACGTCATCGAGCCCGTTTTCCGCCGTGGCACCGATGTCCATGGCACCCACGCGCGACGCGGCGGTATGCAGGACCAGCAGCTTGCTGTCGGTCTTGTCGCAAAGCGCCATCGCGGTGGCCAGCACCGCCGCGCCATCGGCATCCTTCAGGGCGCCCTGCCCCACGATAACGAGCGACGGCTGATCCTTCACCTCGCCGAAATCGCGGGACAGCAGCTTGTCCAGCGCGGCGCGGTCATCGCCGAGGTGGTGATATTCATAGGTGAGATCGGCAGCTTCGCCGATGACGCCGATATCCGCGCCACGGCTCCATGCCTTGCGGATACGCGCGTTCAGAACGGGCGCTTCCACCGCGGGGTTCGACCCGATGATCTGGATCATCCGCGCATCGTCGATATCCTCGATCCGCGCGTTGCCCACATAGGCCGAACGGTTGCCCGCCGGCAGCTTCGCGCCATCGGTCCGGCATTCCAGCGCTCCACCGCGGGATGCGAGCAGCATTTTCAGGGCATAGGCGGCCTCCACCGGGGCCAGATCGCCGACCAGACCGGCGACCGACTTGCCCTGTATCGCGGAGGCCGCGGCGGCCAGCGCCTCGGGCCAGTCCGCTTTGCGCAGTTTGCCGTTCTCGCGGATGTAGGGCGTATCCAGCCGCTGGCGGCGCAGCCCGTCCCAGACAAAGCGCGTCTTGTCGGAAATCCATTCCTCGTTCACGCCGTCGTTGTTCAGCGGCAAAAAGCGCATGACCTCGCGGCCCTTGGTATCTACCCGGATGTTGGAGCCGAGCGCATCCATCACATCGACGCTCTCGGTCTTCGTCAGCTCCCAGGGCCGCGCGGTAAAGGCATAGGGCTTCGACACCAGCGCGCCGACGGGGCAAAGATCGATGATGTTGCCCTGCAGCTTACTGTCCAGCGTCTCACCGAGGTAGGAGGTGATCTCCGCATCCTCGCCCCGGCCGGTCTGGCCCATCTTGTGCACACCGGCGACTTCGGTCGTAAAGCGGACGCAGCGGGTGCAGGAGATGCAGCGCGTCATATGCGTCTCGATCAGCGGACCGAGGTCCAGATCCTCGGTCGCGCGCTTGGGTTCGCGGTAGCGCGAGAAATCGACGCCATAGGCCATGGCCTGATCCTGCAGGTCGCATTCACCGCCCTGATCGCAGATCGGGCAATCCAAGGGGTGGTTGATGAGCAGGAATTCCATCACCCCTTCGCGGGCCTTCTTGACCATCGGGGAATTGGTTTTCACCACCGGCGGCTGGCCTTCGGGGCCGGGCCGCAG
>NZ_LWEX01000069.1 GCF_001634885.1 Sulfitobacter sp. HI0040
GCCGTGGGAGGCGAAAGTCTCAAGCGCCGCATCGCTGCCCAGATATCGCAGGAAGGCGGCCCCGGCGGGCGTCAGCGCGGCGGCGGGATAGCGGATCGGATCATGCAGGGAGGGGGGCACCTCATGCAGCACCCGCACTTGGCGGTCGGCCAGCGCATCGGTGGCATAGACGATGCCGAGCGGCACCTGCCGCCGAGACACCAGCAGCAGCGCCGCGCGCACGTCGTCGGTTTCCGCCAAGCGGTCCTGCAGCCCCTGCCACTGATCTGTGGCCTCCAGCCATTGCCGGGCGTAGCGCCCGGCGGGCACGGCATCGCGCTGGCCCATGGCGATGCGGTCGTCATCCCCCAGCGCCGACAGGATGTCGCCGGGATCGACGGTGCGCGTCTCCTCCAGAGGGGCGATCAGCACCAGCCTATTGGCGAGCAGATCGACGGGACCGGACGCAAGGCGGATGCCGGGTTGCTCTGCCAGCCAGTCCATCCAGTCCTCATTGGCAAGGATCACCGCATCCGCCGGGGCCCCGGCGGCGATCTGGCGGGCCATGGCCCCCGACCCCCCGTAGGAGATCCGGACCGCGCCGCCATGGCCTTCGACGGCGGCGTCCAGCGCGCCCCGCAGGCTGGCGGCGGCAAAGATGGTAACAGGGCCGGTCGCGGCGTCATCCGTGGCCCATGCCGCCTGCGGGACCGCCAGCGCCGTGACCAGCAGCAGCCGGCAAAGGAGGGGAAGAACTCTCATGGCCGGCACTATCCGCCAAGCGCTGCAGCCGCACAAGTTGGAATGGCGCGCAACACTCTGCCGCCGCTCTGGATTATGGTCGGGCTTGTGATACTTTCGTCCGAAACGGGAAAACCCCGCCACAGGCCGCCGATGACCAAGCAACCGCCCCTCACGCTCCACGGCTCCCCCAAGGGAGAGATGCGCACCCAGTTCGCCGCCCTCTGCTACCGGGTGCGCAAGGACAAGGTGCAGGTGCTGATCGTGACCTCCCGCCGGACCAAGCGCTGGATCATGCCCAAGGGCTGGCCGATGGAAGGCCGCACCCCCGGCGGCTCTGCCCTGCAGGAAGCCTGGGAGGAGGCGGGCGTGCGCGGCGAGGTGACGGGCGGCTGCCTCGGCGTCTATTCCTACCAGAAGGACGACGTGATCGGATGCCTCGCCATGCTCTACCCGGTCAAGGTCGCCTCGCTCGCGGGGGAGTATCCCGAAAAGGGCGAACGCCGCCGCCGCTGGGTGTCGCGCAAGAAGGCCGCCCGGCTGGTGCAGGAACCCGAACTGGGGCAACTCATCCTCGGGTTCGACCCGCGCGGGCCAAAAGCGACACGGCGTGGCGGTGCTTGACCCCCGCCCCGGCGCCGCCCATTTAAAGGGTATGCCCCGGCAGCCCCGCAACACCCGGACCCGTTGAAAAGATGATTCGATACGCCCTCAGATGTGACGAACGGCATGATTTCGAAAGCTGGTTCCAATCCGCTTCGGCCTATGACGCGCTGGCCGGGGCCGGGCGGCTGTCCTGCCCGGTCTGCGGATCGGACAAGGTGTCGCGCGCGCTGATGGCCCCGGCGCTCGCCGCGCGTGGCGGCGCGGCCCCGGCGGGCGAGGGGGGCGCGGCAGAGGCACCGGCCCCGCCTCCCGCTGCCCCTGCGGCGGGCGGTAGCTCCCCAACTGAACCCACGCGCCCCGAGGTCGAGAAAGCCCTGCGGGAGTTGCGCCGCAAGGTCGAAGAGAACGCCGATTACGTCGGCGGCGAATTCGCCCGGCAGGCCCGCGCCATGCATCTGGGTGACCTGCCGCAGCGCGCCATCTACGGCGATACCAAGCCCGCCGAGGCGCGCAGCCTGCTGGAAGACGGGGTGCCCGTGCTGCCCCTGCCGTTCCGGCCCCGGCGCAAACTGTCCTGACCCGCGCGTAACGGCCCGCGCCGCCGCGGTATTTTCGCAGCCAAACGGCGCCGGTCTTGCGGCGCGGCGGGTTTGCGCCTAAACCCCGCCCCGTATCAAGGGCGAGAGGGTCGATGCCTGTACTGGTCATGAAATTCGGGGGCACCTCGGTCGCCACACTGGACCGGATCCGTCGCGCGGCGAAACGCGTGGGCGTGGAGGTTGCAAAGGGCTATGACGTCATCGTCATCGTATCGGCCATGTCAGGCAAGACGAACGAGCTTGTCGGCTGGGTGAACGAGACGTCACCGATGTACGACGCGCGCGAATACGATGCGGTCGTGTCCTCGGGCGAGAACGTGACCGCCGGGCTGATGGCGCTGACGCTGCAGGAAATGGACGTGCCCGCCCGGTCGTGGCAGGGCTGGCAGGTGCCGGTCAAGACTACGTCGGCCCATTCCGCCGCCCGGATCGAGGAAATCCCCGCCGACAACATCAACGCGAAATTCGCCCAAGGCATGCGCGTCGCCGTGGTGGCCGGTTTCCAGGGGGTGAGCCCCGAGGGCCGGATCACCACGCTGGGCCGGGGCGGGTCCGACACCACCGCCGTGGCCTTCGCCGCCGCCTTCGGGGCGGAGCGCTGCGACATCTACACCGATGTGGACGGGGTCTATACCACCGATCCGCGGATCACGTCGAAGGCGCGCAAGCTGGACAAGATCGCCTTCGAGGAGATGCTGGAACTGGCCTCTCTCGGGGCCAAGGTGCTGCAGACCCGGTCGGTCGAGCTGGCCATGCGCTACAAGGTCAAGCTGCGGGTGCTGAGCAGTTTCGAGGAACAGTCGGACGAGGCCGGAACGCTCGTTTGCGACGAGGAGGAAATCATGGAAAGCAACGTTGTGGCCGGTGTGGCCTTCAGCCGGGACGAAGCCAAGATGACGCTGGTATCGGTCGCCGACCGGCCCGGCATCGCCGCCGCCATCTTCACCGCGCTCAGCGATGCGGGCGTGAACGTGGACATGATCGTGCAGAACATCTCCGAAGAGGGGCGCACCGACATGACGTGGTCCTGCCCCGTCGATCAGGTAATGCGTGCGGAAAAGGCGATGGAGAAAGCCTCCTCCGACGGGGTGATCAACTATCAGGAACTGATCGCCGACACCGATGTCGCCAAGGTCAGCGTCGTGGGCATCGGCATGCGCAGCCACACGGGCGTCGCCGCGAAGATGTTCCAGGTCCTGTCGGGCGAAGGTATCAACATCAAGGTCATCACCACGTCGGAGATCAAGATCTCCGTCCTTATTGACCGCAAGTACATGGAACTGGCCGTGCAGGCGTTGCACGACGCGTTCGAATTGCACAAGGCGGCCTGAAGCCCCGCGCCCGCCCGCGGCGGCCCCCCGCGGCGGTGCCGGCCCCTTCACCCTTTCACAAATACTCGAATACCCCCCGCAGCCCCATACGCGCGGCCCGGTGGGGCGCGCTGCACGAATCCCGGGCAGATCCGCCTGCAGAGAGGGGCTTCGCTACCCGCTGGGGGTGAATGACGTTTCTATCCTTGCGTGAGTGCGGTACAGGGAAGCAACGACCGGGCAAATGGGATGAGTTGCGATGGCCGATGGGATGGAAACCGAAAGCCGGAAGTTGCTGGGCCGGTTGCGCGACGCCATGGCGAGCGATGACGCCGGGCAGGCGCGGCTGGACAAGATCACCCATCTGATCGCAAGCTCGATGGGCTGCGAGGTCTGTTCCATCTACCTTTTCCGCGATGAGGATACGCTCGAACTCTGCGCGACGGAGGGTCTGAAGGCGGACGCGGTCCATCAGACGCGGATGAAGCTGGGCGAGGGCCTCGTCGGCAAGGTCGCCAAGAAACGCACCGTGGTGAACACGCCCGATGCCCCCCATGCGCCGGGGTTTCGATTCATGCCCGAAACCGGCGAAGAGATTTATTCCAGCTTCCTCGGCGTGCCGATCCAGCGGCTGGGGGCGACGCTGGGCGTGCTGGTCGTGCAGTCGCGGACGGCGCGGGAATTCTCGGCCGATGAAACCTATGCGCTGGAAGTCGTGGCCATGGTGCTGGCGGAGATGGCCGAGCTTGGCGCCTTCGTGGGCGAGGGTGCTGCCATGTCGGCCCGGCACCAGCATTCGATGCTGCTGCGCGGCACCGTGGGGCAGGAGGGCGTGGCCGAGGGGCACGTCTGGCTGCATGAGCCGCGCGTCGTCGTCTCCAACGTCATTGCCGACGATCCGGAACGCGAATGCGAGCGGCTGGGCGAGGCGGTGGATCAGCTTCGCGTGGGGGTGGACGAAATGCTCACCATGACCACCGACAAGGAACAGCAGCAGGTGCTGGAAGCCTACCGCATGTTCGCCACCTCGAAAGGCTGGATGCGCCGGATGGAGGAAGACATCCGCAGCGGTCTTTCCGCCGAGGCGGCGGTGGAAAAGCAGCAATCCATGGCGCGCGCCCGGCTGGGGCAGGTGCCAGACGCCTATCTGCGCGACCGGCTGTCGGACCTTGACGATCTGTCCAACCGGCTGCTGCGCATCCTGACCGGGCAGGGCAGCGACACGGGCGCTGAGATGCCCGCCGATCCGATCCTTGTGGCGCGCAACATCGGCCCCGGAGAACTGCTGGAATATGGCCGGTCCCTGCGGGGCATCGTGCTGGAGGGCGGATCGGTCGGCAGCCATGCCGCCGTGGTGGCGCGGGCGCTGGCGATTCCGCTGATCGTGAACGCGGGGCGCATCACCGAGGAGGCGCTGAACGGCGACCACATCATGGTGGACGGCGAGCAGGGTGTCGTGCATCTGCGGCCCGACGACAACGTGGCCTCGGCCTTCCGCGACAAGATCGCCATGCTGGCCGCCGCGCAGGAACGCTATTCCTCGATCCGGGACAAGCCTGCCGAAACCCGTTGCGGCACCGTCATCGGGCTGCATATGAACGCGGGCCTGATGGCGGACCTGCCGTCGCTGGTCAGTTCGGGGGCCGAAGGGGTGGGGTTGTTCCGGACCGAGCTTCAGTTTCTGGTGCGCAACCAGATGCCCAAGCGCACGGAGCTTGCGGCCCTATATGCCCGGGTGCTGGATGCCGCGCAGGAAAAGCGCGTGGTGTTCCGCACGCTCGATATCGGGTCGGACAAGGTGCTGCCCTATATGAAGCCCAACGAGGAGCCGAACCCGGCGCTGGGCTGGCGCGCGATCCGGGTGGGGCTGGACAAGCCCGGTGTCATGCGGATGCAGTTGCAGGCACTGATCCGGGCCGCGAACGGGCGCCCGCTGACGGTCATGTTCCCCTTTGTCGCCCAGTTCGAGGAATACCGCGCCGCCCGCGCGGAGATGGACAAGACACTGGCCCGGGAGGCGCGGCTCGGCCATGTGCTGCCATCGAAGATCGAGGTGGGGGCGATGCTGGAAACCCCCAGCCTTGCCTTTGCGCCGCGCCAGTTCTTCGAGCAGGTGGAGTTCCTGTCGATCGGGGGCAATGACCTCAAGCAGTTCTTCTTTGCCGCCGACCGCGAGAACGAGCGGGTGCGCAAGCGCTACGATTCGCTCAACATCAGCTTCCTGACCTTTCTGGAGCGGATCGTGGAGCGCTGCCGGGAGACGAATACCCAGCTGTCCTTCTGTGGCGAGGACGCGGGCCGCCCGGTGGAGGCGCTGTGTTTCGCCGCCATTGGGCTGCGCACGCTGTCCATGCGCCCGGCCTCCATCGGGCCGGTCAAGAGCCTGCTGCGCCGCTGCGATCTGGGCGAGGTGCGCGAGGTGATCGACCGCGCCCGCGAGGATGGCGAGATGTCGGTGCGCGGCGCGGTGATGGACTATGTGCGCACGGTGCATCAATCCCCCTGAACGCCTGCCGCGCGCCCCGGGCGGGCGTCGGTTTTTCGAGTATTTTCAAAAGGGTGAAGGGGCGGTGTGCTAGGGGGCAAGCCGGGCCGCGCGGCTTTGGGTGGCTGCGCGGACCACTTGGGCGAGTTCCGCGAGCCGGGGATGCAGCGGGTTGCTGCGTCGCCAGACCATGCCGATGGTGCGCTGGGGTTCCGGCGCGGCCAGCCGGCTGACGGCGACATCGGCGGAGCGGGTTTCGATCTCTACCGCCATTTCGGGAATCAGCGTGACGCCGAAGCCCACGCCCACCATCTGCACCAGCGTCGACAGGGTGCTACCGTCCAGCCATTCGCGAGGCAGGGCGGGACTCATGTTGCAGAAGGACAGGGCCTGATCGCGGAAGCAGTGGCCTTCCTCCAGCAGCAGGAGGCGCATTTCGCGCAGCCGTTCGCGGCCCGGCACGGGTTTGTCGGCATCCGCCGCCGGGCGGACCAGCACGAAGGATTCCGAAAAGAGCGGCACCTCCGTCAGGGTGGGTTCGGACACCGGAAGCGCCACGATGGCCGCGTCGAGCCCGCCTTGAGACAATTCCTCGATCAGGCCGGAGGTCTGGGTCTCGCGCACCTGAAGCGCCACCGCCGGGTATTGCGCGGTGATGCGGGTGATGACGCGGGGCAGCAGATAGGGGGCCACCGTGGGAATCACGCCGAGGCGCAGCCGCCCGGCCAGACGGTCCTGCATGGTGCGCGAAAGGTCGTCGAGTTCATCCGCCGCGCGCAGGATTTCCCGCGCGCGGGGGGCGAAGGTTTCCCCGAAGGTGGTGAGCTGCACCTTTTTGGCGCTGCGATCGAAGAGAAGTGTGCCCAGCGATTGTTCCAGTTCCTTGATCTGGACGGAAAGCGCGGGCTGGGAAATGGCGCAGGCATCCGCCGCCCGCCCGAAGTGCCCGTGCCGGGCCAGCGCGTCGAAATATTTCAACTGTCGGAGGGTGAAGTTCGCCATATGGTATGGTTATCGGACCTATTAGTATTTTCAACTTAAACTTATCGGTCCGATTTGTTAAGTGACCTTAGGAACGCGCCGGTTCCGGCCTGCCGAAGGGCCGCCGGGATGGCCTGCCGTACCGGCCCCGTTCGGGGCCTGACGGATGGCACGGCGCACTGACAAACAATAACAGGAGAGTATCATGGACGGTAACGATACAGGCGGCAAATGCCCCGTTGTGGGCGGCTTTCCCGCACATACCAAGCACGGGGTCCGGTCGAACCGTGACTGGTGGCCCAACCAGCTGAACCTCAAGATCCTTCACCAGAACACGAAGGAATCGAATCCCCTGCCGGAGGATTTCAACTACGCCGAGGAATTCGAGAAGCTGGACCTTGAGGCCCTGAAGAAGGACGTCATGGACCTGATGACCGATTCGCAGGACTGGTGGCCCGCGGACTGGGGGCACTACGGGCCCTTCTTCATCCGCATGGCGTGGCACAGCGCCGGCACCTACCGTACCGCGGACGGGCGCGGCGGCTCGACCTCGGGCACGCAGCGTTTCGCGCCGCTCAACAGCTGGCCGGACAACGGCAACCTCGACAAGGCGCGGCGTCTGCTGTGGCCGATCAAGCAGAAGTACGGCAACCAGATCTCCTGGGCCGACCTGATGATCTTTACCGGTAACTGCGCGCTGGAATCCATGGGGTTCGAGACCTTCGGCTTTGCCGGCGGGCGCGAGGACATCTTCGAGCCGGAGGACGACATCTACTGGGGGTCCGAAGACACCTGGCTGACCTCCAGCCGCTATAGCGGCGACCGTGAGCTGGAAAACCCGCTGGCCGCCGTTCAGATGGGCCTGATCTACGTGAACCCCGAAGGACCGGACAGCAACCCCGATCCGCTGGCATCGGCCCGCGATATCCGCGACACCTTTGGCCGCATGGCGATGAACGACGAGGAAACCGTCGCGCTGGTGGCGGGTGGTCATACCTTCGGCAAGTGCCACGGTGCGGGCGATCCGGAGCTGATGGGCCCCGAGCCCGAAGGTGCGACGATCGAGGATCAGGGCTTTGGCTGGATCAGCAAGTTCGAATCCGGCAAGGGCATCCACACGATCACCAGCGGGCTGGAAGGCGCATGGACGCCCACGCCGACCCAGTGGGACATGACCTATTTCGACATGATGTTCGATTACGAATGGGAACTGACCAAGAGCCCCGCGGGCGCATGGCAGTGGGAGCCGAAGGATCCCGAGGCCAAGACCCTGGTACCGGACGCGCATGACCCCGAAAAGCGCAACCCGCCGATGATGTCGACTGCGGACCTCGCGCTCAAGGTCGATCCGATCTACGAGCCCATCGCGCGGCGGTTCCACAAGAACCCCGAGGAATTCGCCGATGCCTTTGCACGCGCGTGGTTCAAGCTGACGCACCGCGACATGGGGCCGGTGTCGCGCTACCTCGGCCCCTGGGTGCCGCAGGAGACGCTGATCTGGCAGGATCCGGTACCGGCCGTGGATCACGAGTTGATAGACGCGGAGGACGCGCGCGCGCTGAAGGCCAAGGTGCTGGAAACCGGGCTGAGCGTTTCCGAACTGGTGTCGACCGCATGGGCCTCTGCCGCGTCCTTCCGCGGGTCGGACAAGCGGGGCGGTGCCAATGGCGCGCGCATCCGTCTGGAGCCGCTGAAGAACTGGGAAGTGAACCGGCCTGAGCAGCTGTCCAAGGTGCTGGACACGCTGGAAGGCGTGGGGAGCGAGTTCAACGACGCACAGAAGGGCGGCAAGAAAATCTCCATCGCCGACCTGATCGTGCTGGCCGGTGACGCCGGTGTCGAGAAGGCCGCGAAGGATGCGGGCCACGATGTGGAGGTGCCCTTCACCCCCGGCCGGACCGATGCGACGCAGGAGCAGACGGACGTGGAATCCATGGCCGTTCTGGAGCCTGTGGCGGACGGTTTCCGCAACTACCAGAAGCGGGAGTATTCCAAGTCTTCGGGCGAGTTGCTGATCGACCGCGCGCAGCTTCTGACGCTGAACGCGCCGGAGATGACCGTGCTGATCGGCGGGCTGCGGGTTCTGGGGGCCAACTACGACGGGTCCGACCGCGGCGTCTTTACCGACCGCCCCGGCCAGCTGACGAACGATTTCTTCGTCAACCTGCTGGACATGGGCACCGTGTGGAAAGTCTCCGACGAGGATGACCACCTGTTCATCGGGCGGGACCGCAAGACGGAGGAGCCCAAGTGGAAGGGCAGCCGCGTGGACCTGATCTTCGGCTCCAACTCGCAGCTGCGTGCGCTGGCCGAGGTCTATGCTAGCAAGGATGCCGAAGAGGCCTTTGTGCCCAACTTCGTGAAGGCCTGGACCAAGGTGATGAACGCGGACCGCTTCGACGTGAAGTAAGGCCTGCAAGGCATTGTTGAAAAAGAGAAACGCGGCCCCTCGGGGTCGCGTTTTTCATGTTCGGGGGTGGAAAGGCGGAGGGCGCTGCCCTCCGGGCCTCCCGGGATTTGGGGCCATTTGGAAGGGGGGAAACGTTCCTGCCCCTTCCGCGGACCGAGGCGGTCAGTCCAGCCCGGCCAGCACCTTGTCGAGCGTTGCGGGCAGGTCGCGGACGCGGACGCCAGTGGCGTTATGGATCGCGTTCACCACAGCACCGGCGGCGCCGCAGATGCCAAGCTCTCCTATCCCCTTGACCTGCATCGGGTTGCTCCATGGATCGCGTTCTTCCAGCAGGTCCACGGTGATCTGGGGCACGTCGGCGTTGACCGGCAGATGGTATTCGGCGAAGTCGCGGTTCACGATATGGCCGTCCCGGGGATCGTGGATCAGCTCTTCGGTGAGGGCCATGCCGATGCCGAAGGTCATGCCGCCAAGGCATTGGGACCGTGCCGTTTTTGGGTTGAGGATACGGCCCGCAGCGAATGTGCCGTGCAGCCGGCGGACGCGGGTTTCGCCGGTGACGGAATTGACCGCCACTTCGCAGAAATAGGCCCCCCACGTCGCCTGCCGCACCTTGTCGGAGGTATCGCCGGCCTCGATCTCGCCCAAGCTTTCGAGCGGTTCGTTCAGCAGGTCGCCGAGCGGCGTGCTGCGGTTGTCGGCGATGGCCTGACCGTCCTTCAGCGTCAGTTGCTCTTCGCTGGTGCCCAGCTGTTCGGCAATCCGCGACCGGATGCCCTGACAGGCCAGAAAAACGGAAGACCCAGCGGAGGATGCGCCCCATGAGCCGCCGGAGCCGGAGGCGGGCGGGTTGTCGGTATCGCCGAGGCGTACATCGACCTGATCGGGGCGCAGGCCGAGCATTTCCGCCGTAAGCTGGGTGAGGATCGCGTAGCTGCCGGTGCCGATGTCCGTCATGTCCGTTTCGACCACGGCACTGCCATCGGGATCGAGCGTAACCCGCGCCTTGGAGCCCATCAGGATATTGACGCGCACGGCGGAGGCCATGCCCTGACCGATGAGCCATTCGCCTTCGCGGCGGCTGCCGGGGGCGGGGCAGGTCGCATCCCAGCCGAAGGTTTGTGCGCCCGCGTCCAGCGCCTTGGCCAGCATGTTGGACGAATAGGGCTTGCCCGTCGTCGGGTCCTCTTCGGGAATGTTGCGCTTGCGCAGCTCGACCGGGTCGATCCCGGCGGCATGGGCCAGTTCATCCATCGCGATTTCGAAACAAGTGATGCCCACCGCTTCGCCCGGCGCGCGGACCGATCCCGCACAGGTGCGGCTGACCCGCGCAATATGGTGGCCGATGTGGCGATGCGCGCCCCGGTAGGTAAAGGGCGTGGCCTGGGTGACCGGTTCGGAAAAGGTTTCGTCAGGCAGGTTCGACACCCATGCGTCATGGCCGATCCCGCTCAGCCGACCCTCCGCATCGGCGGCGAGCCGGATGCGCTGGCGGGTTTCGGACCGGCGCATGGTGGCCTCGAACACCTGCTGACGGGTCATGGCGATGCCGACCGGGCGGCCGAGTTCCCTGGCCGCCAGTGCCGCGCCGACCGCCTCCTGCGCGATGCCCAGTTTGGAGCCGAAGCCGCCGCCCACGTAAGGCGAAAGGATGCGCAGCTTCTTCGGGTCGATCCCCAGCGAATCCGCCAGTTCGTTGCGGTTGTATTTCAGCATCTGGTAGGCGCCCCGCAGGGTCAGCCTGTCGCCGTCCCATTGCGCGATGGAAGCATGGGGTTCCATCGCGGCGGAATTATGCGGCGGGGTGGAATAGGTTTGATCCACCGTAACAGCGGCGTCGCGCATGGCCTTGTCCAGATCGCCCTGTGCGCTTTGCTTGTCCTCGGGGGTTTCGTAATCCTGCGGGGTGACAGGATTGCGGTCCGCATCCGTGATTTCGAACGTGACGGCCTGTGCGGCGGCGCGGGCGGCCTCGAAACTGTCGGCCACCGCGAGGGCGATGGGCTGGCCCACGTAGTGGACGTCGCGCACGCCCTGAACGGGCGCTTCGTTCGCCGTGCCCTGACAGGGATTGCGCAGCAGTTTGTCAGCGTGCAGGACGGTATGCACCCCCTCCATCGCCAGTGCCTTGTCGGCGTTCATCGACGTCACCTGACCGAGGCGCGGCGCGCGCACGAAACAGCCGTGCAGCATGCCTTCGGGCTGTGCCTCATGCGCGTAGGGCGCGGTGCCGGAAACCTTGAGCGGCCCCTCGGGGCGGTCCATCGGCGTGGACAGAACGCCCTGTGCCATGTCATCGAGCCGGTTGCGGCGGTCGGCTTCATCCATCTTGTGATGTACATTCATCGGCTCATACCTCGCAGAGTTCGGACAGCACGGCACGGAAGGTGCGCCGCAGCAGCGGTATCTTGAAATCGTTGCCACCATGGCCCTCAGCATCCCGCAGCAGGACGTCGGCGGCGGCATCGAAGCTTTCGCGGGTGGCGTTCTGGCCGATCAGGGCCTTTTCAACGCCCGCGTCGCGCCAGGGGCGGGGGGCGACGCCGCCGAAGGCCAGTGCGGCATCGGTGATCTTTCCGCCGTCGCAGTTCACGATTCCGGCGACCGAGGTGAGGGCAAAGGCATAGGACGCCCGGTCGCGCACCTTGCGGTAGGTCTGCCGCCCCGGAGGCGGCGGGGGCAGGGTGACGGCGGTGATGAGGTCACCGGGTTC
>NZ_LWEX01000070.1 GCF_001634885.1 Sulfitobacter sp. HI0040
TCCTTCCAAGTCTTTTTACCCTGGATCATGGTCTGGTACGGGGTTCTGCCGCAACACATTTTGCCCTAATGCGTGCTCTCGTGGTTATAGTGGTGCGGCCACCCGCGCCTAGTACAAGCGCACATTTAGTCATGTAGCTTAATCCTTTGAAACCTAGATTGTCCCGCTAATGCGACTGACACTGCACCTTTGCAGAGCCGGAACACGCATAGCGATTTGGCCCGCAAAAGCCAATTGGGAAGAGCATGCGATCGTAGCCCATGGGAGGTTGGGGTCGATCCACAGGCCGCGTTGCAACTCCGGCTCGGGTGCATGACAGGGGCTCCGTTTCACGCGACTTGCCCCCGGACCAGATGACCTTCATTTCCGCGTCGAAGCGCTCGAAGCGCGAATGGCACGACGTCAGAAACCATGTCGCCATCATTTTCAAAGAACGCTTCAAAATGACGAAAGAAAACGTGTCAAACACAAAATTCGGCACAGTTTCGTGACAGCTAAAACGAGGTCGAACTTTTTGATCCGTTCCGACAACTCATCGTTTTCACGCGGTGTACAATTGTATCGGAAACGCACTTGGGTCATTTTCTCTCTACGAGAGTAGTCTGTAGTGAGAATTGCTGTGTCCGGTGGAGAGACAGATAGCGTCTTGTCCGCGATCCGTTCAACCATGTGCGGAACCTCGCAATCGAACCCGCTGTGAGAAGCGCGGGTTTAATGCGTCAGTTCACTCACGTATCTGCGCGGTGAAACCCATACTCATGACCGCCTTGCGAAACGTAGTGAAGGGCATATCCTGCCGCGCGCAACATGGCGACGGCCTTTCGTGTGTCGTCAGGGGTGTAGCCGTACATATTGTGATGGAATTCGACGCAAATCTGACCCGGCATAATTCCCTTGGCCATCATGTCGACAATGACTGGGTATTCGGAACCTTCGATGTCCATTTTCAGTAAATCGATGGTCTCGTGACCGAGCCGATTCATTAATTCGTCCAGTGGCTCGACCGGCAATTCCACGACTTCGCAGCTGTCGCTGCGTTCAGCAACCGTATAAGATACGAAATCGTCCTCGGGGGGAGCGGAGAAGCGCAACACCTCAGTCTTGTTGGACAGCCCAACATCGTGGAATTTGAACCCCGCCGGAAGGTCCTGTACCTGCACCCAAGCGATACAGCGCGGGGTCGGATCGAAGGCGTCTACCGTGCAGCCGAAACTGCCAATCACTGCGAGGTCGAAGCTGATGTCCGTGCCGACGCCAAAACAATATACCACGCTTTGCGTTGTTAGACTGCCGTTCATCACTGGCCATCCTCCATAGTCGGAGCCAAGAACCCGGAAGGCAAACTGATCGTCCGGGCGGTGAAGCGGAGGCTTTATAAGACTCTTGAAACGGCGAACCACCGGCCGCACAAGTGACTTTAAGTCATTGGTGTTCATACTCTAGTCCCTGTGAATTTATGAGTAGGCGGCGCTCCAATCCGGCAGCACCCCAGCAATCGGTGATGCAACAAATGACAGAATCTAGGGCCCAAACATCGTCCTCGGCTATCAGAAAATAACGGTGCCTGATGTCCTATTTCAATCCGGTGGGGCAAGAGCGAGGCGCAGACACTGGTCGAACCGTTTGGGTGAAAACCTGGCGCGCGCCTGCGCGGCAGCGTCGTGGGCGGATCGGGGCCGGGACGCGACGAGTGGGCGCAGTGCCTCGCATATCGCGCTGGGGTCTTTCTGCACGAAGATCGCCGGGTAGTCGCCCACGGTCGCCCGCATCGCCGCGGTATCGGAGACTAATAACGTTCGCCCTTCGAGCATACCTTGGATCACGGCAAGAGGCTGGCACTCGCTTGAGTATTCCGACGGCAGCGCAACGACGTCGCTCGCCGTTACGTATCCGGGCACCGCTCCGGGCGGCACGACGCCCTTCATCTCGATCCAGTCCTCACTGCGCAGGCCTTCGAGAAAGGCGTGCATCTCGGCTTCCGTTCTTTCCGCGTCGCCGATCGGACTGCCGAGTATGACCAGCCTGATTGCCGCGCCCTCGTTGCGCAATAGCCTAACCCCCTCGACCAATTCGGCGATACCTTTGGTGGCCATGATATTAGAATTCCATAGTACAATGAACGGAGCGACGACAGACTTCCATGCCGAACGCGCATTATCGCTGCCGACTTCGGCAAAGTTCTCACACAGGGTCAGGCGGTGGAGGTGGAAAGCAGCCAACTGCTCCAGTAGGTGGCTGGACGGAACGATGACCTCGCAGGAGGCGTAAAGCCAGCGGGCCAGCGGGCCAACCCTACGACGCTTAAGAAGTTCGGGGAAATCCGACCCGTGCACATGGGCAACGACCCGCGCGCCTAGGCGCGACGTGAGTAAGGGCAACATGTCGCGCAGAAAACCGACGGAAGATCGTGAGCAGACAACGTAGGCGCCGGCGTGCCGGCCAGAAACCACGGAAGCGGTCAGCCGCGTTGCCTGCCACAAGGTTTTCAAAATCGCCGGCAGCGTATTGCCGCGATAAGTGTAGACGGTTCCGAGCCTGTCCGCTTGTCCTGCAATCACCCTTTGAGTCACTATATTCTGTCCGTTCACGCTAGAAAGATCAGGAGTCCAGACGGCCAGCTTGCCTAGGGTATCCCTAGTCATTCCAACCCATCCACAAGCGCGCAAAATCGGCGTGCCATATCTTCGACATTGAACGTTTTCGCAGTTGTCTTCACCGCCTCGGTTGACGACCTCACCAGTTGGTCAGGTTGTTTGATAAGGTCCGATATTGTGTTTGCCAGCGCATCGGCGTTGCCGAAGCGGAACGCCGAGCCGTTTTCGCCGGGTCGATGGGCGGCAATTTCAGGCATATGCTGCCAGCGATCGTCGTGAACGATCGCCGGCAGCCCGTAGGTCAAACCGTGTATTAGCGACAGGCCAACTGAACCTGGATACACGAACAGGCGGCATTTATTTGCGATCCTCGCAATTTGTGGTTCATCAGTCAACGCGCCATGCCATGCAATTCGATCCGAGATTCCAAGCTGGGCTGCACGATTGCGAAGTACCTCCGCCTCGTCGCCATCGCCAATTACGTCTAACGTAACCGATATGCAACTTTCGTGCGACAGCGCGTCCAGCAAGAGCGACAATTCGGCTTTTTTCGTGACGCGACCGATGAAGAGAAGGTCTCTTGGCCGGCGAGAGGCCTCGTACGGGGCTCGAAGGGCCACGATCTGATCCGTTTCAATCCCATTGTTGAGCCCTTTTACGGGGACTGAGCTGTGCCGCGCATTCTGCGTCTGATACTCGTCCACTTCTTGATCGGTGTAGAACAAGATCGCGTCTGCCAGCCGCATAATCCAGAACCGGATTGTCGCACGCCAAGGTCTGCTTGTTGCGGACCAGAAATGCCCCCACCATACCACGCGCGCGCCGACGAGTTTCGCTTTCAGGATCAGGGCTAAGTTGGAGATGGTCCGGGGTTGCCCTGATAACACGAGAATGTCGCCGCGTCGTAACGAAATGGCCAGAGCGCCAGATTGCCATTCCAGTTTACACAAGATTGGTCGCGCTGGATTCAGGGGGCGGAACCAGGAGGCGGCCGTCGTTTTAGCGTTCAATGCGCCGAGTTCTGACTGGCGTGATGCGTAGACGGTAAAGCGCTCGCCGTAAATTTTGGAGAGTCTCGCGAAGAGCGGAATCCGGTAGAGCGGCAATGCCGGTTGGGTCACAACGATCCTGGATGTTGCGGCAGGGACGGGCGTGCCCGCTTTTTTCAACGGCCCCTTCATCGGAGCCCGCCGACAAGCCCAGGCCGCGTTTGGATCGCCACGGCGTGTCTTGGTGATCGTGTACTTGCATAGTGCGCTATCGCAAGAGCGATGGTCATCCACATGGTGGTTGAGTTGTATAACGCGCCGGAAAACTGATGGGCGGTAATGTACTGGACGGTGAGCAGCCCGATCCACAGGTCACCTGCACCGCGACGTAAAATTCTCCATGCCGAATACAATGCGAGAACTGTAATGCCGATGAACGGAATGCTTCCGATCAACCCGGTGGCCATCAGGGATTCGAGTAGAACATTGTGCGGGTAGTATTGAGTTCTCTGCTCCTCAATGGCGTTTCCGAATATCGGGTTTTGAGTGAACTGGTCCCAAGCGCCAGCAAAAGAAATCATTCGGTAAATCGACGACAGATCGTTTCCAGCTTGAATGGCGCTGATCCGATCGAAAATCCCGTCGTTTGCAAACAGGACCTCTGCAATCGTCCTCCATGCAAACGCCGATGCCAAACCCATAGCAAAAACTAACCACCATGTTCGGCGCTTCTGGACGCCGGCCACCAACATCAAGCCAAGTGCGGCCACCAAGGCAACTAACGGCCCACGCGAATTTGCATAGATCGTCAAGAGCGCTCCCAAACCGATGGCAAAGAACGCGAGCAACACCCTGTTTCTGTGCTTGAAGTCACTGACGCCATTGAAAAATAGGCTCACGCCTAAGAGAAAGGTGGTCACGCCAATATGACCCATCGAGATTGGGTTGAGCGAGTCTGTGTTCCATCTGTTATGATCGGCTAATTCGCCGCTTAACGTCGTGATGGTTGTCCCACCAGCCGCGAGCAGAACAGCCGTGGCAAACGGAGCGACACAAGAAAACGACCGGTGTAGGGATTCAGCGAACACTGGCTTGTACGATGTTAACACCGCGAGGCTCGGTATGAAAGTAGCGCCCACGCTCCAGATCCAGTAATGCGAAGCGGGGAAAGTCGTAGGCTCACCAAGAATATGCAAACTGATATACAGGCGAGAAAAGTATGCGGCCCAGAAAGCCAAAAATAAGCATAATGCCAGGCTGTGGTGAATCCGAATATTTCTGAACAACAGAAAAAGTGCTGCAAAGACCGCGAGGGCGCGCAACATGATCGAAAATAGCGTGTTGTTTATGCCGAGAACCGTAGTTACCCCAGCAAGAAGCGGAAAGCCCGCCACACTCCAGATTGCAACGAACATAAGTAGGTGTCTAAAGCTCAGTCTTTTCATCCCAAAGCTCGTTCTATTTTGGAGATGAAATCCTTCTTCCAGCCCATGATTTCTTGATCGAGCGCCAGACCCTCGGTCTGAAGAGCGTTATACCCGACCAATAGGGAAGCGTTGTCATGCGGCTTCGCAGTCCAATCGAGTTCGACGGTTGGAGTCCCGATCTGGCTTGCGAAATGCGCTATGAGGGATTGGGAGCGAACGACCGGAATCCGACCGGATTGGACCGCTCGACCAAACACACCTGAAGCCTGGTCGTAATTAGGCTGATAGCACGTCCAAATGAATTCAGATTTAGCATAAAGAGTGCGCAATTCGGAATCGGAAATGAAACGTGGCAGAACAAGCGCACCCAACCCTTGGAGCTCTTCAACCGATACCCCATTTTCATCCGGAAAGCGGCCCGCAACAACGACTAGGATTTTTTCGCTCGGCCAATTGGGATCTGCCATCATGTCTCGTAAGAGGCCGATCCCTTTTATTTCAGCAGCAGTTCCGACAAAGGCCAGTACACGCCGACATCTGGCTTCCGCCGCGATCCGTTCAGAGAATTCTGCATCGATCTCCCCTTTAGAGGCATCAGTCATATCCCACAACTGCGGGTCGACCAGCCCGTCATCGGTCACTGTTGCATACTCGGGTGCAATTGAAAATGGAATGATAGCAAAAACGGAAACTGGGTTTACCCGCCGCATAAATGAGAATGCGATCCTTTTCGCCTTGGCGCTCAGCGCCTGTGATTGTAGGCAGGCATGTGGCCGTAGGAACAGGCCCACAGTTCGGCGAAATAAGAGTGCTCGTAGCAGCGCGACCAGAAAGAAGCTGACAATATCGTCGTCAATCGTCCCAAACAGAAGTTTGCGCGCCCCGACGAGGCTGCGCAGTTTGGTGAGCCCGATCCGACCGGTCGAGGGTGAAAGGCCGAACAGCGACGCGAACAGATCTTGGTATTCCTGCCGATGGCCACCATTGCTGCGCATGTACACAAGACGCAGGCTACCAATGCGCGGGGTCTGAGTATCTGCACGCGATACGGCAGTCATTGCTGTTTCCTCAGGCTCAAGAATTCCTGGACCGGCAGCCAAGGGCTGTCTCTTTGTAACATATCGTCAACGTTCTCGGGCCGCTTGTAGAAGAGGTTCGCAACCGCAGATCCGGGGCGCAACCTGAGAAGCTTCTGCGCGACGGTGCCCGAGGGATCGATAAAAGGGGCGGACAGCTGGTAGGCGAGGATGGAGCAAATTGATTGATCGTGCCGGTGATCGACAAATCCAGGCAGATTCTCTTTTCCGAGCGTGTTTGGCTGATCAGTAATGCAACGCGGGTCTTGGCTGTAGCGCAGCCAAGCCTCTAGAAACTCGACCGTGGCGCCGCTCTTGGTCCAGACGCTCCATGTCGCCTGAACCATCGGCTTTTCGTAGATAGACGCTGTATCAGCGCCCATTATTTGCAGGCAATCACGCTTGGTCCACTTCCCGATCGAACCAAGATGGCCGATTGCCACGCCGGGAATGAAACCCTGGACTGACTGCAACGCCCTATCGGCAAGGTGGCCGGGAAAGCGTGAGAAGCGATAGTAATTGTTTCGCCCAGCATCGCAGTAGAACAGGACTTCGCCGTCCGCTAGCCGGTCCACATATCTTCGAATGAGGTATGGTTTCCAGAGCCAATAGCCCCCGCCGCGTTTCGCGCGGAGGATGTCCCCGTTGAGCTGCGCAAAGTTGGTGCCAGCAATTGCATCCGGGCCAAGGCTGTGGACAACGTCGAATCCGACCTTCGCTGCACTTTCGGCCAAAAACTGCGCGTTGTGCTCAAAGCCATTAGAGGCGTAGGTTAGGAATCGGCTCTTCATGCTTGACTTTCAACTTTGGCGCTGGGCTTGCGATGCAGTTCGCGCGCTGGGCTGCCGCCGATGATGGTGCCCGAAGCGATGACTCCGGTCACATAAGAGTTGGCGCCGACAATGACGTTGTCGCCGATCGTGCAGGGGCCAACAATCAGCACGTTGGCGCCGATCCATACGTTGTCGCCGAGGTTGACCGGCCCGGAGACATCGGTTCGGTCCAGATCGGTCTTGTGGGTGCCGCAAATAACTCTGATCCCGTGTGACGCGAGGAGGTTCTCACCACAGGTAAACGGGGCGTGGTTCCAGACACTGAATCCGTACCCAAGCCTGCAGTCAGTTCCACAGCGGAAATTGCCGCGCCGAAAGACAAAAAAGCCCGGCGAAATCTGCGAACCTGCGCCGATCTCGATCGACAGCCGAGCGAGCAGCCACCGTTTAATCCGGTTCCTGATATGATTGGACGAATTGCCGGGAACCAGTTGGTGTAGGGCGAACAGGACGCTGACGATCGGGCTTTTGACCATGTCGATAAGGTCGCGGGTGAAACTGGATCCAGGATAGGGCATGTCTCTACCAGGGTGCATCCAGGGCACGTTGGACTGTGTCGCCGCTGAAGTGCCGGGTTACGAGCGAAACATAGGTGCCCCCGACATCTTGCTTAAGCGCGGACAAGGCGGCTAGCGTGTCGAGCAGTTCGGCGGCGTTTGTTGCGACATGCTGAATGCCTTCGGTGGAAAAAACCTTTCTGGCGATTGCATATTCAGGGGCGAACACCACGATTGCGCGCGCGCTGACAAGGTAATCGAGCAGCTTGGACGGGAATGAGGTGCTCACCATCGTTCGTGCACCCTCGTCAAAGGAATTAGGAAGAAAGCACAGCGTCGCCGCTGCAAGCTCGCGGTGGATGACGGCGTCGTCGTTCTCGGGGCCCGGGGTGATCCATGGCGGGATAGCGCCGTCGCAGATCTTGCTCACTTGCGCTTCGTCCGAAAAGAACCGCAGACGGAGGTCTTGTCCGGTCTTATCGCGCAACGTCCGTGTTGCGGCGACGAGCTCGCGGAGCCCGTCCTCATACAGGTGGTTTATACTACCGAGATAGGCCGCGAAGAATGGGACATCTACAACCGCCGGCGTGCTTTCGGTCGGCTCCGGGATCAACGGCAGGGCACGTGTCTTTACACCGTATCTTTCGGAAAATAGGGCGCCGAGCTCGGCGGTAATGGTATAAACACGGTCCGCATCGCGCAGGATTCGGGCAACGAGAGCATTGAGCTGGGCTGTTCCGGCGTTTGACGGGTGGGTTTCGACGTCATCAACGAAATACAGATGCAGCTCTAGGCCCGACCGCTGCGCCAGCGCCCATGCGCGGACTAGCGCTCCGGCGTCGACGCCGATTGGCGCCCAGAGAATGGAGGCCTCATCGGAGCGCCTCGAAGAAGGACGGCTAGGGCCAAATCGGGACACGATTGGCAGCCCAACAGACATCGGCATTATGGTTGCCAGTTTCCATGCATTTCGAGAGACAGCGTTCGATGGAGGAGCCTCTTCCAGCTTTTCACGGACAAAAGCGGGCATGTCGCGAGCGGAAATTCGGGAATGGCTCTGGTTCACGTAATACGTGACGACCCGACCATCGATGCTGCGTATGAGTGGAATGATCGCCTTGCTGAGACCGCGCGCGGCAGTACCCGTATCGGCCGGCGCGTTTTCTAGGTAGGCTATCAAGCGAGCTTGGTTGGCGTTTCGGTTCATGCCCAGTCCTGCGACCCAATCCGCTGCGGCTCGTGCCGTTGACGCAGGATTCTGAAGACTGCCCAGGGCAGGATCACCGATTGCAAGGCAATGGAGAGGATTGTTGCAAGAACGATACCGCTAATTCCGAACGAAAGCGTGCTCACGAAGAAAATCGACAAAGGGATATTTAGAAAAGCCCCGATCGTGGCAGCGACAATCTGCGGCCGTAGGTGCCCGATCCCGTTCAGAAACGCGCCAAAGGTGTTATTCCACATCGTCAGCACCACGAATAGGCACATCAGCCCGGCCAATCCGCTGGCAGGCTCCACTGTGTCGCCGGTCCATACCGCAATGATCGGCCTTGCCACAGGAACCAAGGCTACGCTTGCCACTGCCAAGAGGAACAAAAACTTATGCTGGCCACGGATCGTGCGGCGGACCCAGTTGAATTCTTGCTTTTGATAAGCTTCCGTGTAAGCGGACCATAGAGGCCCAGCGACCATTAGGTGAACGGTGACAAAGAGGCTGAACAGCTTGTAGACGACATCGTATTGTGGGACCTGCTCTGGGCCGAGAAGCTTGACGATAAGAAACTGGTCGGTTGAGAACAGTACCAGCATTGCGATCTGGACTATGAAAAAGCCGAAACCAAGCGATATTAGGCCCCGCGAACCGCGCAAGTCTGTTGTGACGTAGGGCTTAATTTCGCGACGCTGCGAATAGAACCAGATGGTGAACCCGAGGTTGACAACGACGTTCAGTGTACCTCGCAGAACGAGGAAAGTAAGCACCGAGCCCCAGCCCGTGACGAGTATCAGGACCGCAAGCACCAGGAAAATTGCTGCGTGTATGAAAATCGCGACGGCGGTGTAGGAATTGCGCTGAACCGCTGCGGCAACCGGGTTGATTAGGTTGGTGACGAGGATCAGGCTCGTCAGCAGTGCGGTCGCGCCGACCGCACCGCGTAATTCGCTCGAGCCAATAGTAGACACATTCAGGAATGACTGCCAATCCACGACGATGACGGTCGGAATGAGCGCCACCATCAGCAGAATGAATATCAGTGTGAACACCGCATATGCCATCGAGATATTGCTCGCAGCCTCTTTGATCCGCCCATTGGCGAGACTTTCCGCAACCCGCGTGCGCAGCCCGTTGCCGATGCCGAGGTCGAAGAGGTTGATCCACGTTTGAACGGTGATTAGCAGCGCCCAGATCCCGTATTGGTCAAGAGACATCGCACGCAAGAGTATCGCAGTCGTCGCGAAAGAGGCGGCGACTGTCAGCACCCGCATCACGAGCGACAGCTTGACCTGTTGTAGGTAATTTTTCGTGCGGCTGTCGGTCGCTACGGTTGATCCGAAGGCGGACAAAATGCGCGAATGTAGAGAACGGAAATGCACGTTCAACGGTTTCAGCTAGCCGGAAGTGTAGCCGACAAGACATTGAGATCCCATTCCGCGCACTTTTCGAGGATACGTGGCTCAGCCGGACCGAGATCGGTCACCGAATAGCCCATTTGTGTCAGCAAGTCTGAGACTTCAGCGGTCGATGAGCCGTAAACGCCGTGGGTTTCCACGAGGATAGCGCGTGGACGGATCCTGAGGCCGCGTAGGATATTCAACTCCGCTCCTTCGCAATCGAGTTCGAGAACGTCGCAGTCGATCAGGTCCGCGGGATCGACAACGGTTTCAGCATGGCCCTTTCCGTAGAGATTATAGCTGTTGCTGACAATAGCGTGTTCGAAGGTGACTTGTTCTTCGACCCCATTGCGCCTGAGCGTTTTCCGGCAAAAGCCAATCGCCGACGCGCTCGCCTCAAAGCAAGTTACTTGACCTCGGGGATTTGCCGCCATGGCCGCGAAAGCCAGTGTTACGCCGTATCCACCTCCGATTACCGTCACGTGGTCACCCGGTCTCACGTTCGTTTTGATCGCGCGGACTAGAGCATCCTCGTAGAGTGGAATGTCGATGTAGTTCTGCTTGTAGGTGGGGAAGAAGCTATCTAGTGACTTTCGGTCAATCCCGACAGGAATCTGATGATAGAGTACCGGTGAGGTGGCTGGCAGGATCGGACGCAAAGATACCCGATATGCGTGCCATAAATACTTCTCTATTTTCTTCATTTGTCCATCACCGGTCGGAATTCTTCAATTCCGCCAACTCCCTGTCAGAAATATCTCTACCGACCTCTTCAATTTCCGTCTTCAGCATCTCGTATTCGGTCATCTTTCGGATCAGAAAGCGCCGTGTCAGAGCAGCTTTTTCGGAAATCCCTTTCGGCGTGAGCACGTAGGCGTAACGCCTTTTGTCTTCGCTGGCGGTGAAATTACCCAGCTTGACCAGACCTTTGTCGACGAGCGCTTTCAGCACGTAATGAACGCTTCCGGTGCTGATTCCGACGGCCTGCGCCAAATCACGTTGAGACATTTCTGGGTTCTGCTCAAGCAAGCGCAAAACGCGGAAGCGTACATCATCTTGAGGGTTGTTTTTTTGGCCAGCCATTGTCAGGTTGGTGAATGGCTGCCGCACAAGGACTGCCCATGGCACCTTGGTGATGTGATTCGGTTGGAATCAAACATTCCGCTCATTCTTGAGCGAATAGTAGCTTTCTGGGTCTGCGAAAAGCCCCAATGTCAAAATCTTTGAGCGTGTCGTGCGCCCAGCTGGCGCACATTGTCTTGACGTCAGCATGCACGACATGGTGCGCGAGAACGTTGCTATAATCGCCTTGCTACTCCTACGGTGTGTATGGCGAAGTGGCATTGTCACCGTCAGCGCGTTCGGCCTGCTCGACGGCCTCTTCCATGCTGATCGTATTGAGCACCAGTTCGAACTGTTCTTGGATTTCGGGGTCGTGGCGCGCGATGTAGTCTCGGACAGCGTCGTTTTCCATCAGCTTTTTCAGGTAGCTTTTGGCAACCACCAGGTTCAGCAGTTCGGACCCGTAGTTTTCTTCGGCATGCTTGTATTTTTCCTGCACCTGGCTCATCTCACGCTCGAGCTTGACGATTTGTTCCAACGGGTCGCCGTTGGGCTGTTCCGGCTGCGGCGCCTTGTAGTCGGTGCGCTGTTCTGGCGGCGTAGCCTTCAGGAGGGCGTCCGCGTGCGCCGCTGTAATCGTGTTTGCCGCGATCATCAGGCCCACCGCCTCGATCTGTCGGGCGGCCTTCATCTTGCGCAGATGCCGGGTCACATCGGGGGTGAACTGGTGATCTTGCAGCAGTTCCACCGCTTTAGGACAGATCCCATGCAGCAGGTTGATCCGGCTGTTAGTGGTCGAGAGGTTGACGTTGAACGCCCGCGCGAGGCGTTCCTTGCTGACCCCTTTGTCGATTGCACGACGCAGCATATAATGCTCTTGAACCGTCGAGAGCCGATTGATCCGGTGGTTGTAGGTATAGGTCTCAAAATCCTTGGCGATCAGGCAGGGCGCCGTGTCCTGGCCCAGCTCCTTCAGCGCCAGCACCCGCAAATTGCCATCCAGCAGCAAAAACCTATCCGCACTCGGGTCTGGCTTGATCACAGACAGCGGCTCGATCAAGCCGATTTCCCGGATCGAGGACACGATCTGCTTGAACTTGCGCGTCGTCATTACGCCGTCCGGGACCTTTTTCGAGGGCATCAGCTCTTCGAGAGGGATCTGGAAGGTCTCGAGATCAAACCCGAGGGTCAGGTTCAACGGGGCCTTGGGATAGGGCACGTCATTGTCGTCGGTGTCGTGCTGGGGAAATGCCCCGGGGTAAAGCGGCTTCACGGTACTGAGGTCATTCATGATGTTTTCCTTTTCGGGGTTCAGGCGGTTTCAATGCGGTCGGCGAGGTATTTCGGCAGGCTGTCGAGGCCTTCGGCGCGCAGGAGCGTCACGAAGTGCTCATCGGCAAAGAGGCGTTTCAGACCTTGGACCACCAAGAGCAGCTGCTGGTGCGCATGGTCGGTTTTCAGCATCAGCTTGTGCTGGCGGGCGACCTCGCGCTGATAAGTCTTGACTAGGGAATGCGCTGAGTTCGGCAGCTTGGGACGGTCGCCGCCGGTCTTTGGACCCTTTTCGCGGCGCTTTTCAATGAGCCGCTTGGCGTCCGTGATCTGATGCCCTTTCAGCTGGCCAGTCTTGTAGGCCTCTTCCAGCATATCACCGAGGTTTTCGTCATCATGCTTGGCGCGGGCGGTCTCGAGGGCTGTTGTCCACGGGATGGTGCTGTTTTGCACCGCCTCGATCAGACGCTCCTCTCCCTTTTCCAGTAGGAAGACGATGTCCCGGACGTATTTCTCCGACAGGCCCGTCCGCGTGATGATGTCGTCGATAGTGTAGTCCCGCGCCAGCAAAAGCTCGATGTCGGCCAAGATCTCTAGCGGGCGATGACCGCGCCGGGCAATGTTTTCAGCCAATGACATGATGAAGGCGTCTTCATCGGTCACATTGTGGACTTGCCCGGCTTTTGTGGAGAGCGTTTAGCTCACTTCCCGTGCCTTTCGCTCGAAGGCGATGGGGCTCTGGAAGCCGAGCGACGAATGGCGCCTGACGGGGTTATAGAACCCGTTGATGTATCTGGCGACAGCGTTTTCGGCCTGAGCGCGTGTCTGCCACGCGACCGGCCAGATCAGCTCCGACTTGATGGTCTTGAAGAACGTCTCGACCATCGCGTTGTCATAGCAGTTCCCGCGCCCGCTCATTGAGATAAGAAGGCCTCGTTTTCGGAGCAGTGCCTGATAGTCGACAGAGCAGTATTGCGACCCGCGGTCGGAATGATGGACCAGCCCCGTCGCAGGGTTGCGAGCCACCAAGGCACGCCGCAGAGCTTCGACCGCAAGATCGCGCTTCAGGCGGTCACTCGTGGCCCAGCCGACGACGCGCCGCGAGAAGAGGTCGAGAACGATGGCGAGGTAGAGCCAACCCTCTGCCGTCCAGATATAGGAGATGTCCGCTCCCCACTTCCTGTCCGGGCCATCCGCCGTGAAGTCCTGCGCCACCAGATTGGGCGCGACAGGCCAAGCATGTTCGCTGTCC
>NZ_LWEX01000071.1 GCF_001634885.1 Sulfitobacter sp. HI0040
GGCGGTTCCGCGATGAGTGAGTGGCTTTCCGGTATCGAGGCCAGCGAGGCGGGCCATCGGCTGGCGCTTTGGTTGGCACTGTCGGCAGCTTTTCTGCACGCGGTCTTCGGGGCGCTGCAAAAGGGGCGGCACGATCCATGGCTCACCCGCGGAGCCATCGACGTATTCTTTCTTTCGATAGCCTTGCCCTTCGCGCTTTTCGTCGTGCCATGGCCCGAGCCGCACATGTGGCTGATCTTCCTTGGGGCGGGGATCATCCACCTGATCTACAAGCTGTTGCAGGCATGGGCCTATACCAAGGGGGCCTACACGGTGGTCTATCCGGTGGTGCGCGGAACCGGGCCGCTCTTTGCGGTGCTGGGGGCCTATGTGATCTTCGCCGAACGGTTCACCTTTCTGCAATGGGTCGGCGTGGCAGTCCTGCTGGCGGGGATCTTCGGGCTCGCGGTCTATAACCTCATCTTCCTTGAGACGGAGCGGGACACGCTGAACGCCGCACTCGGGTTTGCCGTGCTCACCGGTCTTTTCGTGGCGCTTTACACCACCTTTGACGCCTACGGCATCCGCGCGACGGAAAATCCCTTTACCTTCCTTGCGTGGTTCTTTGTGGTCGATGGGGTGATCATGCCCTTCATCGCCGCGCGGCGATGGTTGCGCATGGACCATCCCCCGGACCTCGGCCCGCTTTTCGCGCGCGGCTTTTTCGGCGGCGTGATCGGCATTATGTCTTTCGGGTCGATCATGATGGCGACCCGGCTCGACAAGGTGGGGGAGGCGGCGGTCCTGCGCGAAACCTCCACCGTCTTTGCTGCCGTCATCGGTGTTGTCTTTCTGAAAGAAACCGTGGGGCCGCGACGGATCGCCCTGATGGCATTGATCGCCGCCGGTGCTGTGATAGTGGAGATGGGTGGATGAAGGATACCGATATGCCCCAGACGAAAGAGATCAACCCCTTCCTGCGGTCGGCCTTGGAATATGGCCCCGTGCTGCTGTTCTTTCTCGCCTACCTGCGGCTGAAGGACCGCCAGTTCCTGATCGGCGGGACAGAATACGACGGGTTCATCGTCGTCACTGCCGCCTTCATCCCGCTCTTGGTGGCGGCGACCGGGCTTTTGTGGATGCTGACCGGACGGATCAGCCGGATGCAGGTGGCGACGGTGATTCTGGTGGTGATCTTCGGCGGTCTGTCCGTCTGGCTGAATGACGACCGGTTCTTCAAGATGAAGCCCACGATGATCTACCTGCTCTTCGGTGGTATTCTTGCCGTGGGGTTGATGCGCGGCCAGTCCTATCTGAAATTCGTGATGGAAGAGATGGTGCCGCTTCAGGATGCGGGCTGGCTGATCCTGACGCGTCGGCTGATGCTGTGCTTCTTCGGTCTTGCGGTGGCCAACGAAATCGTCTGGCGCAGCTTTCCCACGGAAACATGGGTGTATTTCAAGACCTTCGGGCTGACGGCGGCAGTCTTCGTCTTCTTCATGTCGCAGGGGAGGCTTTTGCAGACCTATGGCACCGACAAGACGGAAGGCTGATCGGGCTAGCGCTTGAAAAGCTTGTCCTGCGCCTTCTTGTCGGCCCCGATGTCGCCGCGCTTTTCGGCATAAAGGGCACGGCCCGCCTGTACGCCGGGGCGGGCGGCCATCCGGTCCAGCCATGCGGCCATATGCGGCTTGTCGTCCATCGTCTGCTGCTGACCTTCCCAGAGCGACGCCCAACCCCAGATCGAGAAATCGGCGATCGACAGGAAATCACCGGCGACCCATTCGTTTTCCGCCAACTGCCGGTCCAGCACGCCATAAAGGCGCGCGACTTCGGCCCGGTAGCGGTCCTTGGCATAGGGCAGGTCCTGCGGAGGGTCCATCCGGGGCGCGTATTTCAGGAAGTGATGCGCCTGACCGGCCATCGGGCCCAGCCCGCCCATCTGCCACATGAGCCATTGATCCACCGCGATGCGCTCCCGTTCTGTCCGGCCGGTGAACTGGCCGGTCTTGCGGGCGAGATACTGCAGGATCGCCCCCGATTCGAAGATCGAGATCGGCGCGCCATCCGGCCCCTCGGGATCGGTCATGGCGGGCATCCGGTTGTTGGGCGAAATGGCGAGGAACTCGGGCTTGAACTGGTCGCCCGCGCCGATGTCGATCAGATGCGTGTCATAAGACAGGCCCATTTCCTCCAGCGCGATGGAGACTTTCCAGCCGTTCGGGGTGGGCCAGTAGTAAAGTTGAATTGTCTGGGTCATGCCGGTCTCCGGTGTTGGGGGCATCATGGCGCAATCTGGCCCGGGTGCAAGCAAGCAGCCAGTTGACGAAGCGGTGCGGCAGGCGTAGCAAAGCGCCGTGGCGATTTGTTACCGGATTGCGGGCCACGTTAAACAAACCGCTAAAAGGTCAGGATGAAAGACCCCTTTCGCTTGACCGCGTCTGGGGTTTTTTGTTGTCCGCAATGGCGGGCCGGAAAGGAAATGCACAATGAGTAATGATTGGAATCCGCGCACCAAGGCCGTTCATGGCGGCACGCGCCGCAGCCAGTATGGTGAAGTGAGCGAGGCGATCTTTCTCACCCAAGGGTTCGTCTATGACAGCGCCGAACAGGCCGAAGCCCGGTTTCAGCAGGCCGGCCCCGATGAATTCATCTATGCCCGCTACGGCAATCCCACCGTCGCCATGTTCGAGGACCGTATCGCAGCACTTGAAGGGACGGAGGACGCCTTTGCCACCGCCAGCGGCATGGCGGCGGTCAGCGGGGCGCTGATGTCGATGCTGAAGGCGGGCGATCACGTGGTATCCTCCCGCGCACTTTTCGGCTCCTGCCTTTATGTGCTCGAAGAGGTGCTGACGCGCTACGGGGTCGACGTGACCTTTGTCGACGGCACCGATCTGGCCGCGTGGGAGGCCGCGATCCGCGATGATACCCGCGCGGTCTTTTTCGAATCCGTGTCCAACCCCACCCTGCAGATCGTCGATATTGAAGCGGTGGCCAAGCTCGCCCATGCCAAGGGGGCCACGGTGCTGGTGGACAACGTCTTTGCCACGCCGGTCTTTTCCCGGGCGGTGGAACAGGGGGCCGATGTGGTCATCTATTCCGCCACGAAACATATAGACGGGCAGGGCCGCGCCCTCGGCGGCGTGATCCTCGGCAGCAGGGAGTTCATCCGCAAGACGGTGGAGCCTTACATGAAGCACACCGGCGGCTCCATGAGCCCTTTCAACGCATGGATCATGCTGAAAGGGCTTGAGACCATGAGCCTGCGGGTCAAAGCGCAGGCCGCCACGGCAGCGGCCATCGCGCAGGCCTTGCAGGGTAATCCCGCGCTCACGCGGGTGATCTACCCGGGCCTTGCGGACCACGCCCAGGCCGATCTGGCCAGGGCGCAGATGGGGCAGGGCGGCACGGTACTGGCGCTTGAGGTCAAGGGCGGCAAGGACAGCGCTTTCCGCTTTCTCAATGCGTGCCGGGTCGGTGTCATCTCCAACAACCTTGGCGATGCCAAGACGATCCTGACCCATCCCGCAACCACGACGCATCAGCGTTTGCCGCAGGACCAGAAGGACGCTTTGGGCATCACCCCCGGTCTCGTCCGGCTCAGCATCGGGCTGGAGGATGCGGACGACCTGATCGCCGATCTGGAGCAGGCGTTGAAAGAGGCCGTCTGACAGCCCACGGCAGGGCCAGCGCGACCCTTTGTCCTAGAGCCTCGCATTTCGTGGCCGGAACGCCTAGGTTTGGCGTGAAAAGCATCGGAAGGGCTGCGCTATGAATATCGTTACCCCGCTCTCGGACGGACCGGAAGACGCTGAGGCGAAGGCAGCGCTCGCCACGTTGCGTGACTGGGCGCGGCAGGCGAGCCCCGCCGAACGCGAAGCCATGGCGCGGGAGTTGGAACCGCTCGCCGGGGGCGAGAACGCCTATCCCGTCTTTGAACGCAGCTATCCCGATGACTTCCGCGCGGGCGACAACTACAGGGCCACCCTGCCGGATCTGCAGAACGGACCGGCCAGCCTCATCCGGGGCGCCCAGGCGCAAATCCAGCATGTGGGTATCTCCAACTTCCGGCTTCCCATCCGCTACCACACCCGGGACGGCGGGGACCTCACGCTCGAAACTTCCGTGACGGGGACGGTCAGCCTCGATGCGGAAAAGAAGGGCATCAACATGTCCCGCATCATGCGCAGTTTCTACAAACACGCTGAATCGACCTTCAGCTTCGAGGTCATGGAAGCGGCGCTGGATGATTATATCGCCGATCTTGAAAGCCCCGATGCCCGGCTGCAGATGCGCTTTTCCTTCCCCGCGCGGATCGAAAGCCTGCGCTCGGGCCTGTCGG
>NZ_LWEX01000072.1 GCF_001634885.1 Sulfitobacter sp. HI0040
CTTTTTGACGGCCAGACTGGTCGCTGTGCGGTGTGCCTTCAGGTGCGTGGCGTCGATCATCACAGTCTTCTTTTCCTCGTGACTTTCGGCCAGACCTGCCATCATCCGGGCAAAGATACCTTTGTCGCTCCACCGCTTCCAACGGTTGTACAGCGTCTTGTGCGGCCCGTATTCCTTAGGCGCGTCGCGCCAACGCAAGCCATTGCGATTGATGAAGATAATCCCACTCAACACACGCCGATCATCGACGCGGGGTTTGCCGTGGGACTTGGGGAAGAAGGGCTCAAGACGCGCCATTTGCGCATCTGTCAGCCAGAATAGATCAGACATGTTCACCGCTCGTTTTTCCAACCGTGAATCATGTCGCCGTGCGGAAATCAATGGGTCCTGACCCTAGAGCGATCACGTTGTTTGTCGGCAATTTAGCCCGACCGACGCTTATGAGAGCGTGAAGGGATACGCCTATGTGGCTGGTTAATCTGCGCAACGCATTGCGAAACGATGTCTGTCAAATCATATTGCGACTAGTAAACCGCGCAGCAAAGACACAGTCGTTTTGAAAGTATCTCAATCGCTAGCTGACGTATTTATTGACACAAATATATTGAAGTTTGCTGCCGTAAAGAAGCATGTGTACCGCCTGAGGAAGGACACGATCAACTGGGGTGGCCTTGAACAAGAAATCGAAGTTCACGAACCATACATCAAAGATGATCTGCACAAGATCAAAAACGAGATGCAGAAGCGTGATGCAGTACTCCTAGCGATGCTAGCCTATGCTGGGCTTTCTGGCCGTCTTGCGTTTCATATCCATGGAGAAGTCGATCTTGAGATGTGGGGCCTTCCCGGCATGGTCAGCGCATCCGGTCGCTTTTTCGGCTGTCCTATCCGAAAGGTAGCCGACCCAATTTCCCCTCAGTCACGGATTATCGCGAGCGCGGTGAGGGAACCTAAAGATTACGTTTTGGATTTTTTGTGCGGTATCCGACACCCACGATTTATCGAACTTACTAAAATGACCGAGCATACCAAGGGACGCAGAAACCGCTAAATCTTAACCAAGCACGTGATGCGTATCATATTTGGTGCGCCGAATGCGCTCACATGAACTACTTTCTAACGATGGATTACAAATTACAGAAGGTCGCAGCACGCTCTAAAACTAAGACGCCCGTCACTATCATAACGCCCGAACAGCTATTGCGACAAGTCCTTCCCCAGCTTGGTATATTTGGCGCGATTAAATTTATGTGGGAGGGCTATCGTTTTGCCCGACCCCGAGTTGGATTCGATGAAGGCAAAGGCTGGACGTAGGAAAGCAATCTCTTAATGAAACGCTACCCCGGTGCGATCCATGACGTACCTTAAGGCCGCGGAATAAGCCGCAAACTTTTCCGCGGCGGTGGTTTGCAGAATTTCCCAGGGGGCACTGGCGGACCCCTCCTCACGGTAGCTGCAAACAATCCGCTCTAAACGTTCTCTTGCACCTGCAAGCCCCGGGCCAGCCGCTTTGCGCTCGTCACGGCGGCGTCGCGATGCAGCGCCCAAGCCTGTGTTAGACCTTCCATCACGATCAGAAGTTCAGTCTCCCGGCCGGGGACCGCGGCGGCTTTCGCAGCGCGGTGGGCCACTTCGGATTTATGTCTTGAAAGCAGGTCCCGCAGATGCGCGCTGCCCGGTTCGGCTGCGACCGCGCCATGGAACAGGCAGCCGTGCGCGGTTTCCGTTGCCATCCAAGCCCCGATGCGGTCGAACATGGCGTCGAGCGCATCTTCCGGGTTCACGGGCAGGGCATCGAACAGGTGCGAAAGATAGCGGGTATGGCGATGCTCCAGCGCCGCCAGCACCATGTCCGACCGGGAGGGGGTGTATTTATAGAGCGTGCGCAGGCTGACACCCGCCATATCGCGCAAGTCCTCGACGCTGGGTTCGGCAAATCCGCGGGCGGCGAAGGCACGCTCCAACCCGGCGGCTATTTTGGTCATCGTATCGCTCATGCTTGACCATGTAGAATGATCCCTCTACTTAAGCAAGTAGAGTGAACATTCTACCATGACCCGGAGGCGATGATGACCTTACCCGATACGATGAAAGCAATGGTACTGACCGGCCATGGTGGCCTCGACCGTCTGGAATGGCGCGAGGATATGCCGGTGCCGCGCCCCGTGGCGGGCGAAGTGCTGATCCGCGTCGGCGCCGCTGCGGTGAACAACACCGATGTGAACACCCGAACCGGCTGGTATTCCAAGGCCGTAAGGGGCGACACGAACGCCGCCGCGACGACGGGCTATGGCGGTGCTTCGGACACGGACGGCGGCTGGTCCGGCGCCCTGAGCTTTCCGCGCGTGCAGGGGGCGGATTGTTGCGGCGAAATCGTCGCGGTGGGCGAGGGGGTCGATCCGGCCCGTATCGGAGAACGGGTGCTGGTCCAGCCCATGCATCGCCCCACAGGGGGCGAGGAGGACGCGCTGGTCACCTTCGGGTCGGAACGCGACGGCGGCTTTGCGGAATTCACCACCGTGGGTTCTGAACATGCCCTGCGGATCGAAAGCAACCTTTCGGACATCGAACTGGCCTCCTTTCCCTGTGCCTTTTCAACGGCGGAAGGGATGATCCAGCGCGCGGGCCTCGGTGCCGAACGGGTGCTGATTACCGGCGCCTCGGGCGGTGTCGGTTCGGCTGGCGTCCAACTCGCCAAGCGGCGTGGCGCCCATGTGACTGCAGTGACCAGCCCGGCCAAGGCGGAAGACCTGCGCGCGCTTGGTGCCGACGCCATTCTGGGCCGCGAGGATCCACTGCCCGACGATGCATACGATGTCGTGCTCGACCTCGTCGGCGGGGCGCAGTGGCCCCGGCTGCTCGATGGGCTGAGGGTGCGGGGCCGCTACGTGACCTCGGGCGCCATCGCCGGCCCGATCGTGGAGCTTGACCTGCGTACGCTCTACCTCAAGGACCTGACGCTGATTGGAAGCACGCGGCAGGGGCCGCAGGTCTTTGCCGATCTGGTGGGCTATATCGAGCGCGGCGAAATCCGCCCCGTACTTGCACAGACCTATCCCCTGCGCGACCTGCGCGCGGCTCAGGAGGCGTTTCTCGAGAAGTCCCATATGGGCAAGATCGGCATTCGGATCGGGGGGTGAATGGGAAGGGGCGCTCGAAGACCGTCGTCGTTAGGTCGAACGGTATTGAAGTGCTTGATATGGCGGCGGCAGCTTCGTGTGTCGATTGGTAGCCCATTGCAATCAGAGGCGCGAGCGAGAACTGGGCAGCCTGAGATCAGAAAAGCCGCATAAGTATGCAGGAGCCAGTGGCGGAGAGACAGGGATTCGAACCCTGGGACCCCGTGAAGGGTCAACGGTTTTCGAGACCGCCCCGTTCGACCACTCCGGCACCTCTCCGCGGGGGTCTGGGTGGCCCGTTTAGTGGGGTTTGCTGCGGCTGGCAAGAGGGGTTTCGCCGGTCGGCGCGTAACACGGGATATTTGATTGCCGCAGGCGTCAATTGTCCTAGGCTGAGGCCTTAACGCAATGCAACAGAGGAGCCGCAGATGGCCTTCATTTTCCGTCAGACAGCACTGGGTATGGCCCTCGCGCTGTCCTTCGTCCTTACGCTTGCCGGTGCCGCGGGTGCGGCGGCTGAACGGGAGCGGGTGGAAACCTTTCTCGAAGTGACGGGCTTTGACGTCGCGCTCGAAAGCATCCGGCTCTCCGCCGACAGTGCGCCCGCCATGCTGGGACTCGCGGCTGATGATTTCGGCTCAGAATGGTCCCGGCTGGTGGACGACGTCTTCGCGACCTCGGTCATGCATGACATGGGGTTGGAGATCCTTGAGAAAACGCTTCCCGAAGACCTTCTGGAGCATGGCATCGCCTTTTATGGCTCCGAACTGGGGCAGCGGCTCGTGGCGACCGAAAACGACGCCCACATGGAAGAGGAAGAAGGTTTCAAGGCCGAAGCGGGGGGCGCCATTCTGGAAGGGCTGCGCGGGATGGACTCCGACCGGGTCGCCATTCTGGAGCGTCTGAACGCCGCCAGCGCGGTGGAGGATACCTCCATCGCCGCCATGCAGGAGGTGCAGATACGGTTCCTGCTGGCTGCCGCCGCGGCGGGGGTCATCGAGCTTCGGATGGAAGAGCCCGACCTGCGCGAAGCCATGCGCAGCGAGCGCGAGGCTTTGCGCGAAGGGCTGCGGGAAAGCGCGCTGGAAGGGGCCGCCTATACCTATCAGGCCTTCACGGATGAAGAGCTGATAACCTATGCCGAAGCCCTGGAAGACCCCAAGATGCAGCAGGTCTATGAGCTGATGAACGCCGTGCAATACGAGATCATGGCGAACCGGTTCGAAGCGGTGGCGGAACGGCTGTCGGAGATGCAGCCCAGTCAGGATCTCTGATGCTGAGGGCGCTGGCGCTCTGGCCGCTTCTTGCGGTGCTGGCGCTGCCGGCCCATGCGGACGCGCGCATTGCGGTCCTGATGGATCTGATGCGACTGACGGAATTCGCCGGCATCCTGCAGGAAGAGAACCGGCGCGAGGCCGAGCGAATCGAGGCCGACATGCTAGACGGGCAGGGGGGCGCCGTGTGGGAGGCTCAGCTACGTGCAGTCCTCACGCCCGAGCGTACCCTCGAAGCCCTTCGGCAGGCGATGGCCGCGCATCTGCCCGGTGACCTGATGGACCGCGCTGTCGCATTCTACGGCACGGGCGCGGGGCAGAGCGTCACCCAGTTGGAACTCGATGCCCGGCGGCTCATGGCCGATCCAGAGGTGGAGGCCGCCGCGAAGGAGCGGTACGCGGAACTGACGACACAGGGCGATCCGGTACTGGCAGAGGTCCGCCGGATCATCGAGGCCAACGATATGGTGGGCCGCAATGTCGCCGCAACGCTCAATGCCAACTACCAGTTCCTGCGCGGGCTGGACGAAGGCGGCGCCATCGACGGCTCCCAAGCCGACCATCTGGCAGAGGCCGCGGCCCAGCACGACAGGATCGAAGAGCAGACACGCATATGGCTGGGCGCCTATATGCTGCTGGCCTATCACCCGCTGCCCGAAGGCGACCTAGCTGCCTATGCGGCCTTCATGGAAAGCCCCGCGGGGCGTGCCCTCAACGCGGCGCTTTTCGCGGGTTTCGGTGCGGCGCGCGCGGAGCTGTCCTATGCCCTCGGGCGCTTCGTCGCGGTGAACCGCCAAAGCGGGGAACTTTAGCGGAACGCGCCGGGGAAACCCGCTTGACTTGCAGCCCGGTTGCGCGGATAAGCCCGCATCCCGGCAGGAATCCCTGCACGGGGCTTTATTCAATGACGCCCAAGGGCGCGCTGTTCGAGGTGGATCGACCCCGCGGGGGGCATCCGGAACACCCGCAAGGGGACCGCAGGACGCGAAAGACAAGAGAAGGATAGCGCATGTTTGCGGTCATCAAGACAGGCGGCAAGCAATACAAGGTCCAGTCCGGCGATATGCTGCGGGTGGAACGTATTGCGGCGGACGCCGGCGAAACGGTTCAGTTCAACGAAGTTCTGATGCTGGGCGGGGACGATCCCAAGGTTGGCGGCCCGCTGATCGAGGACGCGGGCGTTCAGGCCGAGGTCGTGGACCAGATCAAGGGTGAGAAGGTCATTCACTTCGTCAAGCGCCGCCGGAAGCATTCGTCCAAACGGACGAAGGGCCAGCGCCAGAAGCTGACGCTCGTCCGGATCACCGACATCCTGTCCTCCGGTGCGGGCAAGTCCGACGTCAAGGCCGCCATCGGTACGGGTTCGGTCAGTGCGGCAGCTGTAGCCGCGATGGAAGAGCGCTACACCATGAACAAGACCGATCAGGCCGAAATGGCCAAGCGCGTCGCGACCGGCAAGGCCGACGAAAAGTCGACCGAACCGAAGAAAGCAAAGAAGGCGGCCAACCCGAAGGAAGCCGAAAAGCTGGCAGGCGGTGACGAAGCACCCAAGGCCGAGCTTGGCAACCCGTCGGAGCCGGACGACCTGAAGGCGCTGAGCGGTGTGGGCCCGGCGCTGGAGAAGAAGCTGCATGATGCCGGCGTGACCACTTTCGCGCAGATCGCGGCATGGACGCAGGACGACATCGATGCGATGAACGAGAAACTGTCTTTCAAAGGCCGGATCGAGCGTGAAGGCTGGGTCGAACAGGCCAAAGAAAAGACCAAAGGCTAAGGAGAGACCGAGATGGCACATAAAAAAGCAGGCGGTTCATCCCGTAACGGGCGCGACTCAGCCGGTCGTCGCCTTGGCGTCAAGAAATACGGCGGCGAATCCGTCATTCCGGGCAACATCATCGTCCGCCAGCGCGGAACGAAGTTCTGGCCCGCCGAAGGTGTCGGCATGGGCAAGGATCACACGATCTTCGCGACCGTCGATGGCGCCGTGACCTTTCACAAGGGTCTGAAAAACCGTACCTTCATTTCGGTTCTGCCAGTGGCGGAGGCCGCGGAGTAAGCCGACCCGAAGAGGTGCATGTCATAGGGGGATCGGCGCAGGCCGGTCCCCTTTTTTCTTTCACGCCCACCCGGAGGCCCGGCGCATGTCCGTCGCCCTCGCCAGTTTCGCGGTCTTCGCCGCCAGCCAGATCGGCACGCCCGGTCCCGCCAACATGGCTTTGATGGCCACGGGGGCGCGCTTTGGCTTTCGCGCGGCGCTGCCCTTCGTCGGGGGTGTCGTGCTGGGCAAGCAGCTGGTCGTCTGGCCGGTCGGATTCGGGCTGATGCAGCTTGCCGACAGCGCGCCGTGGGTCTTCACGACGTTGAAATATCTGTCCGCGGCCTATATCTTCTGGTTGGCATGGAAAGTCGCGCGGCTGCGCCTTTCGAGCGAGCGGGACATGGGCCGCGCGCCCGGTTTCATCGCAGGACTTGTGGTGCACCCGCTGAATCCCAAGGCATGGGCCATGATCGTCGGCGGATTCACCGCTTTCGTGGGTCCGGCTACGTCACCCTTTATAGCGACCCTGAGCATTGCAGGCATATTGTTGGCCTGCCAGGTCGTATTGCACCCCCTGTGGACGCTGGCTGGGGATCGTCTTGCCGCGACCGTGGCGGGATCGAGGTTTGAACCTTTTTTAATGTGGACCCTTGCCGCGCTCACCGTGGCTTCGGTTCTTTTTGTTTTGGTCCGAGGAGGAACGGAATGGTGAAGATGGGCAATATTACCACGCAGCCCGAAATTGAAACGGAACGCTTCGTGTTGCGCCCCGTGCGCAAGTCCGATGAGGGTCCGATCGAGATGTACGCAGGCGACCCGCGCGTCGCCATGTCCACCGTGTCCATTCCCCACCCGCTGCCGCCCGGGGTGATCGAAGCCTTCATCACCCGCGCCATGGCGGAGGAGCGTGACGAAGATGTCTGGGTGATGGACGGCAGCAAATCCGGCACGTCCGAGGTGATGGGCGTGATCACCCTGAC
>NZ_LWEX01000073.1 GCF_001634885.1 Sulfitobacter sp. HI0040
CTTGCTGCCAATGAAACTTCGAGGTGGACTGCGAAGCTGCAGCATCGCGCTCATAGAGACCCTTGGATGAAACTTACCCCAGCTCGCTTAATGCGTGTGCGAACGAGGGCCAACGTAACCTGATGCTAATGCGCGACAACTTGCCGTGAGAAAGTGGGGGCAGGCCAACTCTACATCAGAAAGAGTGAAATTGCGGGGGGCAGGTCAACTCTCACGTACGGTTGATCACTTTTTTTCGTAGTTTTTTGAAAGAAATGAGATAATGCTGCACCTGCAAATGGTGGCGCGTGGACGTGGGCACCTAAAAATCGAAGCTTCCAGGTGCCCAAAAAGCCTCAAAAGCTGATGTATGCGGTCTTGGATGTCGTGAAGAACTCACGCGCGGCGCGTCCCTGCTCGCGGCTGCCGTAGCTTGAGCCTTTTCGCCCACCGAAAGGCACATGGTAATCCACCCCGGCTGTGGGCAAGTTGACCATCACCATACCGGCCTGAGACCGGGACTTGAAGTCCTCGGCAAACTTCAGCGAGGTTGTGCAGATACCCGAAGACAGGCCCAAGGGGCTGTCATTCGCGATCGCCACCGCCTCGTCATAATCAGCGGCCTTCAGAACGCTGACAACTGGGCCGAAAATCTCTTCGCGTACGTGCTGCATCTGGTTTGTGCAGTTCGCGTAAACGGTCGGTTCCATATAGAAGCCGGGCGTGTCGCGGGTAAGCACCTCGCCACCACACAAGCGTTCGGCGCCCTCGCTATCGGCGATGCTGATGTATTTGAGGTTGGTTTGCAGTTGCCGCTCGTCCACCGCCGGGCCGATCTGCGAGGCGGGATCAAGGGCATGTCCGACCCTCAGGGCGCGCGCGGCATCCACCATGCCTGCGACAAGCGCGTCGTGAATACCGGGGGTGGCGATGATCCGGGTGTTCGAGGTGCAGCGCTGGCCGGTCGACAGAACCGACCCGCCGATCGCGCAGTCGATGGCGGTTTGCAGATCGGCGTCATCCATCACGATCAGGGGGCTTTTGCCGCCCATTTCCTGCTGCACCTTGCCGCCGCGTTCGGCCACACGGGTGCGAATGCCCGCCCCTGTCGCTTCGGAGCCGGTGAAGGACACCGCCGCCACATCAGGAGAGCGCACGATCTCTTCACCAACAACGCTGCCGCGCCCCATGACCAAGTTGAACACGCCAGCAGGCAGGCCCGCCCGCGACAGGATTTCGGCCAGGGCCCAGCCACAGCCGGGTGTAAGGTCTGCCGGTTTGAACACCACCGTGTTGCCATAGGCCAAGGCCGGTGCGATTTTCCAGGCGGGGATCGCGATGGGATAGTTCCAGGGCGTGATCAGCCCAACGACGCCCACCGGCTCATGACGCACCTCGACCCGGACACCGGGGCGGACCGACGCCATGGACACCCCTTCAATCCGCAAGGCTTCCTGTGCGTAAAACTTGAAGACATGCGCCGCGCGCGTCACCTCGCCGATGCCTTCCGAAAGGATCTTGCCCTCCTCCCGCGACAGCAGTTCACCCAGTTCTTCTCTGCGGGCCAGAAGCTCGACACCGACAGCCTCCAGCGCATCGGCACGTGACTGGGGAGTCGATTGCGCCCAAGTGGGGGCGGCGGCTTTTGCGGCGGCAATGGCATGGCGCGTCTGNTCCGCGCTGGCGCGGGCGTACTGCCCGATGACATCAGTTGTGTCCGAGGGGTTGATGTTTTCAGCCCAATCGGTGCCGGAGGCCCATTCACCGGCGATAAGATTCAGTTTTTCCATGGTGCCGTTCCTTAGTTTTCCTTGACCAGCCGGGTCACGTCGTCGAGCGATTTCTTCACGATGGCAAACAGATCATCGACCTGCTCTTCGCTGGTGATCAGCGGCGGACAGAATGCGACGGCGTCGCCAAGGTTGCGGGTGATCGCCCCGTTGCGCAGCAGGGCTGCGTTCAACAGCCCGCCCAGGGCGCCGACCGGGCCGGTCACGGATTTCGCAGCCTTGTCATTGACCAGCTCCAGCGCCGAGATGAAGCCGACGCCGCGGATCTCGCCAACCAGGGGGTGGTCCTGAAGGCTGTCGAGCTTCTTGTGGAACCGTGCCCCCACCGTCCGCGCGTTGGCCACCAGTTCGCGCTCTTCGATGATCGCAATGTTCTCCAGGGCAACCGCTGCGCCCAGCGGGTGACTACCGCCAGTAAAGCCATGACCCAGAACGCCAATCCGTCCGCTTTCCTCGGCAATCGGCGCATAGAACCGGTCGTTCATCATGAAGGCGCTAAAGGGTACATAGCTGGAGGTGATCTGTTTCGACATCACCATGACATCGGGCTTCATCCCAAATGTGTGCGACCCGAACATCTGTCCGGTGCGGCCAAAGCCGCAGATCACCTCGTCGGCAACGAGCAGGATGTCGTATTTGTCCAGCACCGCCTGGATCTTGTCCCAATAGGTCCGGGGCGGCACAACGACGCCACCCGCGCCCATGACGGGTTCGGCAAAGAAGGCGGCAATGGTCTCGGGGCCTTCCGCTTCGATAAGGCTTTCAAGGTCGGTGGCGCAGCGGGTGGCGAACTCTTCCTCGGTTTCGCCGCCTTTGCCGTCTTTCCAGTAGTGCGGGCAGGTCGTGTGCAGCACCCGGTCGATGGGCAGATCGAAAGAGCGATGGTTGTTCGGCAGACCTGTCAGACTGCCCGCAGCGATGGTGACACCGTGGTAGCCGCGCTGCCGCGCGATCACCTTCTTGCGCTCGGGCTGGCCCAGGGCGTTCGAGCGATACCAGAGCATTTTCAGCACCGTGTCATTCGCCTCGGAGCCTGAGTTGGTGAAGAACACTTTGCTCATGGGCACCGGCGCAAGCGAGATCAGCTTTTCTGCCAGGTCAATGGCAGGTCCGTGCGATTTGTGACCGAAATTGTGATAGAAGGGTAGTTTCGCCATCTGATCGGCCGCCGCCTTGGCAAGGCGCGGTTCGTTAAAGCCAACCGCAGCGCTCCAGAGGCCCGAGAGAGCTTCGATGTAACGGTTGCCGTTGCTGTCATAGACATAGATGCCCTCGCCCCGCTCGATGATCATCGGGCCGGTTTCGGCATGTGCGGCGGCGTTGGTGTAGCCGTGGAAGTGATAGGCGATGTCGCGCGCCTCGGGGGAATTGGGGAGGATCTGCATTTCGTTCATGGGGTTGCCTTGTTGGTATAGTGTTAGATGTGCTGACCGCCGTTGATCGGGATTTCCGAGCCGGTGACATAAGAGGATTGCGTGCTGGCCAGGAAGTGCACGACCTCGGCCACTTCTTCGGGGCGGCCCAGGCGCCTCATCGGCACTTGCCGGTCAACGATCTCTTGTGTGCCGGGCGACAGGATTGAGGTTTCGATTTCACCCGGAGCCACCGAGTTGACGCGCACGCCCGTGTCGCCGAGTTCATGCGCCAGCTCGCGGGTCAAGGTCGTGAGGCCCGACTTGGACACGGCATAGGCCGCACCGGCAAATGGGTGCACCTGTTGGGCCGCGATAGATGAAACATTGACCACCGATCCCTTGGCCCGCCGCAGCGGTTCGATCAGTTCCTGGCACAGCATCAAGGGGGCCACCAGGTTGACGTGCTGCACATCCAGAAAGGTCTGGATCGGTGTGTTGACGGCATTCATCCGCGAGCGGTCTGCGACCCGATAGTATTCGCCGCGAAAAGGGATGATGCGAAAGTCATCCGCAACCCCGGACAGGGCCGCGATACGGTCCGCCTGCAACCCGGCGCAGGCCACCACCAGACGTGTTGACAGGGCGCCGCCAGATGTGGTCACCACGGTATTGTCCGTGCGTTCCTCAAGCCCTGTGACGGCCTGACCGAACAGGAAATCCACGCCGGAGCTTTCTAACCTCCTGTGCAATACCCGGCAGATCTCGCCATAATCAACGATACCGCTGGCTGGGGAAAACAGCGCCTGCACGCCGAGCACCATGGGTTCGCGCTCGGCAAGCTCTTCGCGGCTCACCGGCTGGACAACCTGCNTCGTTGATTATGGCGAGATCTGCCGGGTATTGC
>NZ_LWEX01000074.1 GCF_001634885.1 Sulfitobacter sp. HI0040
TACCCGAAGATCGCCCCCCATAGACTGAGCGCCGGAAGAGCACCCGCGCAAGCGCCGTTCAGGACGATTCCCGCCCCAAGCAACGTTAACGTGTAAAGGTCGGGCAACCTGCGCGTTTTAAGGTCCAGCCAAATCAGCCGCGCCAGCATCATCCCGAGCAAGAGCGTCGCAATGATAGCCATGGTCCCATTCTGCAGGCCAAAAATTGGTAAATTCCTCAAATAGATAAAATAATTGTAATCAAATCAGAAAGTATTTGAAACTTACCTAACGTTCGTCCGTGACTGGGGGCAACGAGTAGCCTTTGCGACCTTCGCGGCCGCTTGTTCGAACGCTTTGAGATTTTCGCGTTCGCAGACTTTGACAGATTGTCGATTGCAGGGAGTACCAAATGAATAAACCCATCCACAACATTCTGCGGGGGACGACGGCCGCAGCCGTTTGCCTTACGGCAACCTTCGCGGGGGCATCGTCCCACCGTGAAGCGCCGGCCATCACGCAGACGCCGAAAATCGACGGAACAGATTTCTATATGTTCCGCAGCTATGAACCCGGTCGCGACGACTACGTGACCCTGATCGCCAACTATCAGCCGATCCAGGCCCCCTATGGCGGTCCGAACTACTTCACGATGGACGAAGACGCCATCTACGAGATCCACATCGACAACAACGGCGATGCGATCGAGGACCTGACGTTCCAGTTCCAGTTCGACAACAACCTGAAGAACGACACCGGCATCCAGCTGAACGTCGCAGGTGAAAGCGTAGCGATCCCGCTGCGTCAGGCTGGTCAGATCACTGCTGGTTCGCCGTCTGCCGCGCTGAACGAGTCTGAATCCTATACCGTCACCATGATCACGGGCGACCGTCGCACAGGCGCGCGCGCATCACTGACGACCTCTTCCGGTTCTGCAACGTTCATCAAACCGGTGGACTACATCGGCACGAAAACACTGCCGGATTACGACGCATATGCGAGCCGGTATATCTACAACAACGTGGATATCCCGAACTGCAGCGTCGACGGTCGTGTCTTCGCCGGTCAGCGGGCCGAAGCCTTTGCGGTGAACCTTGGCCAGATCTTTGACCTCGTGAACGTCTCGGGCGGACCGATCCAAGGCCCGGCCAACCCGATGTGGCCCCAGTATGGCAGCGGTCCCGGACCTGTCGTGCAGGATCGCGACAACGACGAACTGATTGGCACCTCCAACGTGACCAGCCTCGCGCTGGAGATCCCGATTGCCTGCCTGACACAGGGCAGCGATCCGGTCATCGGTGCCTGGACGACCTCCAGCCTGCCGCAGGCCGAACTGGAAGATCCGTCGCCCACTTATGAGCAGGCATCGCTCTACGGTGGTGCATGGGTCCAGCAGTCGCGGCTTTCCGCGCCGCTGGTCAACGAAGTGGTCATCGGTCTGCCGGATAAGAACCTGTTCAACGCGGCTGAACCGCGTCAGGACAGCGCACTTGCTGTCTACGTCACAAATCCGACGCTTCCGGTGCTGATCGAAACGCTGTTCCCCAGCGCGCCGGCTCCCAGCAACTACCCCCGTACCGACCTTGTCGCGGCTTTCCTGACCGGGTTCCCGGGCCTGAACCAGCCCGCGAATTTCGACGCGAAGAACGCGTCTGAAATGATGCGCCTGAACACGGCTATCGCCCCGACCCCGGCGGGTTCGCAGAGCACATTCGGCGTTGCCGGCGGTGATACAGCGGGCTTCCCCAATGGGCGTCGCCCGGGTGACGATGTCGTCGACATTGCCGTGCGGGTCGTGATGGGTCGTCTCTGCTACGATCTGCCGATCGGTTCCGGCGGTGCGGGTGTCAACCTCGGCTACTGCAGCCCTTCGGATGCTCCTGCGGGCAACGTGCCGTTCACCGATGGCGCACCCCTCAATGCGTCTGACGTGCAGTCCGTGTTCCCCTATCTGAACACACCGATCCCCGGCGCAACCTGAACCTGAACCGAAAGGAGAACCAATATGGTTAAAAAACTTTCTATCCTTACGGTTTGTCTCGGCGTACTGGCGGCCTGTAGCGGCAACAGCACCCTGTCTGACGGGTTGGCCCTTCTGGGTGAGGACTTCGCCCGCGCCTTCGCGCAGGACCGGAACGATGAGCCGATCTCTCTGGCGAACGTCACGCTTCGGCTTGCGCCCGAGCGGGAACCGTTCAATCCCTGATCCCCGCTTCGCCTCAGGGCGCTGCAGGACAGAAAAACAAGACGCGGCCCTTTCGGGGGCCGCGTTTCTCGTTTCAGGGTTCGTCTACCTCGATACCGGGCACGTCCGGGAAATCGACCGGCGCGATGTCACCGAAACGTCGGGAGATGACGGAAACAATCGGCACGTCCTGCAGGGACCGGCGCAACAGGCGCGCGTGAAGAGTGGTCTGGGTATCGTCGACCTCGGCACTGATCACGGCGTCATACGTGTCGGACGTGTAGCCGGCACCTGCAAGCGCAATGATGCCCATCCCCTGTAGGTCTTCCTTCGTCAAAAAGCCCTTTTCGTCCCGCAGTTGGATCGCTAGTCTGGCAGTCGTGAGATTACCCAGAACGGCAGCCAGCACCACGGGCCCCGCCGTGTTGACGTTGATCCCCCCCTGCGTCTTCAGAAACGTCACATGGGGTGCCAGTGCGGCGCGAACATCGGGCGCCAGTACCTCTACATCCGAAAGTCTGTTCTGCGGTCCTTCTCGCAGGAACCAGGTGATGATGTCAGCCGCGGCCCCTTCCGGTAGTTCGAGCACCGCGATGAGCCGTTGAAGGATCATCTGCTGGGTGACACCACCGTCGGAGAGAGAATTCAGATCGAAACGGGCCCGGGCATCCGAAAGCGCCACCGAAAAGCGACCCGTAGCAAGCTCGACCTCTTCCTGCGCAGCGGCATACCACGCTTCGGCATAGTGATCGGCCTCGGGTGCGACGATCATGTCCCGGCGCAATGCGACCTTCACTGAATCTTCGGCCCCCCGGGCCAATGCCTCCGCCCGGGCGGCATTCGCGGATTTGCGCACCCTGTCTACTTGCCGCTCTTGCGAGGTGAACATCAGCACCACCACCGCCGCACCAAGCGCCAGCGTCACAAGCACGTTGATCAGGATGATACCGGCGTCGGGGCGTTTCATCGCGGCACAATCCCCGGCAGATCGACAAGCCGCGCAACGCTCTCGCTTCCGTCCAGTTCCAGCATGAGTTCTACTGCTGTGGCGACCGGGGCCGCGCCCTCGGACGGCCAGAGCGCGAACCATTGGCGATCAACCGATAGCACGCGGAAAGACAAGCCCGCGACGCCTTCCAGCAATATCTGTCGCAGCGGCGGATTGTCCTCTCCCTCGTTCGAGGTTTCCCGAACTAGCGTGCTGCCGTCCAGCAGGTACCCGCGCCCCCCACTTTCCGCTTCGATCTCCAGACGTTCCTCCGACAGCGTGACCGAAAGTGGATCGGCCTGTGCGAAATCCCGGCTGAAGACCGTCAAAGCACGATCAACCGCGGCAAGATGTTCCAACCGGCCGTCTGTCCGGTCGCGCACCTGCAGGACCGCGTCGAGCATGGTGAAACCGGCAAGCCCCACAAGCGAGAACAGCGCGAGGGCCACCAGCATCTCCACCAGCGTGATCCCCGCGGCACCGTCGCGCGCGGCTTTGGTCATACCGCGGACGCACCGATCAGCGTTGTCGCCCCTTCGACGACGCTGAGCACGGCGAGGCCCCTCTCGCATTCGCCATCGGGCCGGAAGCGATATGGCCCCAGAACTCCGTCGAACCCCGCGTCGCGCAAAAGTCCCTTGCGGTCCTGCCGGCCCAGACGCCCCAGGATCCGCGCCATTTCAACTGCATCGAACGTCAGGCCGGCAACGATGCCGGCTTCGGCCTCGACCGTTTCTTCCAGTGCGATTGCAAAGGCTTCGAAACGCACCGGGTCGGGGGCAGCAAACCATCCACCGATAAGCGGCGGAATGCGAAACGGGGCAATCGAACTCCATTGTTCGGAGCCAAGAAGCTGAACGCCCGCCTGCTTGAGGGCTGCGGCCTGTGCCTCGAACGGGCCGCCAACCACCGGCAGATAGACGGCATCGGGCAGTTTGCCGCCATTCAACTCGCGCAGTCGCGATACCAGCCCACTGGCATCCCCGGCCACCAAGGGAGCCGGCATGGTCACGCCGAACTGGCCCGCGACCTGTCGCGCGGCTGCGGCGGACAATGTCCCGAAAGCCCCCGGCGGCACCACTGTCGTAATGTTGCGTTTGCCCCGCGTCGCCGCGAACCCGATGACCGCACGGGCCGACTGCTGGGGGGTGACGCCGAAGACGAAAAGGTTCTCCCCCGCGATTGAACTGTCGTTGGACAGGGTCACGACGGGAACGCCCCGGCCCACCGTGGCGGCGACGGCCTTGCTTTGCCCCGAAAACAGTGGCCCGAGGATCATCTGCGCACCGGCGGCCTTCGCCTGCCGCGCGGCGGCGACGGCACTGGCAGAGCTATCGCCCGCATCCAGAACCATCACCTCCGCCGATTGGTCGATCGGGATGCCGCCCAGACTTGCAGTAGCCGCCATGATCTGGCCTATTGAAGCACGCGGTCCCGACAGGGGCGCCAGAAGCGCGGCCTTGCCCACGGTTCCCACCGGGGGAAGATCATTGTCGCCGCCAAGGGACAGACCGTCCGCGCAGCCCGCCAGACCGAGGGAAACCGATGTTCCAGCAACGCACCGCAGAAGGCCCCGCCGCGACAGTCCCGGGCCGCCGTTTTCCCCGCGTTCGGAGCACGCTGCGCGTGATCTGGATCTCGCTGGTCGTGACATCGGTTTTCGCCCTCGTATTCGTTGTTTCGTTGCTCGTTACACTGCCGACTTCGGCGCTCCGGGAGTTTGCCACAGTCCCTGCGCAAGTCACAGGGCTATATGGCCGGATATGGGACGGTCAGGCCTCGCTCGACGGCGGTTATACGCTCGACTGGGCGATCCGGCCCGGGCAGTTGTTTACCGGTCGGGCGGTCTTCGACGCCACGCTCGCCGGGCCGGATACCCGGCTGCAGGGCACGCTCTTCGCGACCCCGTGGGAAATCGGCGCAAGCAATGTCACCGGCCGGGCCGGACCCGGGCTGCTTGACCTGCTGCCCGGCCTTGCCCTGCGCGACTGCACATCGCGGGCGGTCGCCGATATCTCCGGCCTGTCCATATCGCGCGGCGCGGCGGCGGCTGCGGGGGTCGTTTCTGTCGATGCCGGGGTCTGCAAGGATGCGCTGCAGCGCGATGCACCGATCCCGGCGATGAGGCTGGAACTCAGCACGCAGGGCAACGACGCCCAGGCGCAACTGCGCGACCGCGACAGCGAACTGGCCCGCCTGACGGTGACCGGCGATAGGCGGGCCATCCTCAGGCTGGAACCCGAAGGCGCCGTGCTGATCCCCGGGCTGCCGACCTCCGGACCCGTCATCGTCGAATATCCGTTCTAGTTCACCAGATTGTTCAGGTTCACGATGGGCAACAGGATCGACAGAACCAGCAGCATCACGATCCCGCCCATCAGCAGCAGCACCGCCGGTTCGACCAGGGCTACCAGCGCGGCCACCAGCGCGTTCAGATCCCGCGCCTGATCGTCCGCGGCGCGCGTCAATGTCTGCCCCAGCACGCCACCTGCCTCGCCGCTCGCGACCATCGCGACCAGCATGGGCGGAAAGACCTTGGCATCGTCGAGCGCGCGCGACAGCGCCGTGCCTTCGCGTACCCGGGCCGTGGCCTCTTCGACGCGGGCGCGCAGGTAAAGGTTGGGCACGGTCTGCGACGCTGCAGCCAGCGCATCGACCAGCGGCACGCGGCTGACCGTCAGCGTTGCCAGCGTCCCCGCGAACTGGACCGCGTTTGCCTTCAGCACGAACCCGCGGGTCAGCCGAAACCGCGCCAGAAACCGGTGCCAGCCCAACCGGATCGCGGGCTGGCGCAACAAGAGCACCGAAGCGAAGATCGCCCCCGCCAGTGCGAGCAGCACCGCCACCCCCCATTCCGTGACAAAGCTGCTGATCCGGATGAGCGAGCGGGTCAAAAAAGGCAGCTCTGCCCCCCGTGATGTAAAGACGCGTACGATATCGGGCACCACGAAGGTCAGCAACGCCACGATCACCGCAAGCGATACGACCGCCAGTATCGCGGGATAGAGCAGTGCAAGCTGGACAGTCTGGCGGTTCTTGTCCCGCGTCTCGACGAAGCCCGAAAGATGTTCCATCACCTGCCCCAGTTGGCCGGAGGCCTCCCCCGCCGCAACAGAGGCGCGGTAATAGTCGCCGAAGGTGGCGGGATAATCCCCCAGCGCATTGGCAAAGCTGCGGCCGTCCAGAATGGCCGCCCGCAGGTTCAGAAGAAGCGAGGAGACCGCCGTATTTCCGCTTTGGTCGGCGACGGTCTTCAACGCCTGTTCGATGCCGATACCGCTGCCCACGAGCGTGGCGAGTTGCCGGGTCAGCAGCGTCAGGGCGCGGCCCGATATCCGCCGTCGCCCGAAAGCCGCCCGCTGGGGCGCGGCGCCGCGCTTCGCGACGGTGGGTTCGACCGATATGGGCGACAGGTTGCGCCCCCGGAGCGCCGCCCGCGCGGCAGGTGCGCTCGCGGCCTCGATGATCCCCTTGGCCGTCTTTCCCCGCGCATCCAGCGCCTGATAGGCAAAGGCCGGCATCAGACGGGTATCTCCGCCGGATCCTCGTGCACGGCGCGCACGACCTCCTGCACGGTCGTCTCACCCTTGCGGATCTTGGCGATCCCGTCAGAGAGGATCCCGGGGCCACGTTCGCGCGCCGCGGCGGAAAGATCGGCTTCGGAAGCACCTTCATGCATCATCCGCTCAAGCCCGGAATCGACCTCGATCACTTCGTAGAGCGGCAGCCGCCCGCGGTAGCCACTGTCATTGCAATTGCCGCAGCCGCCGCTCTTCCGAACGACCTCTCCGGCAGGCAGCTTGTTCGACAGCAGCGCGCTTTCCGCTTCGGTCACGACATGATCCTGCAGGCAATCCGGGCAGTTGCGCCGCACCAGCCGCTGCGCGATCAGCCCGCGCAGCATCGGCGCAAGCAGGAACCTCTCCACCCCCATTTCCACCAGCCGCGCGACGGCGCCCACGGCGGTATTGGTATGCAGGGTGGAGATCAGCAAATGCCCGGTCATCGCGCTTTCGACGGCGATCTGCGCCGTTTCCCGGTCCCGGATTTCGCCCACCATGATAACGTCCGGGTCCTGCCGCAGAATGGCGCGAAGGCCCCGGGCAAACGACAGA
>NZ_LWEX01000075.1 GCF_001634885.1 Sulfitobacter sp. HI0040
ATCAGGATCATGACGCCGCCTGCATCAGGCTGCGGGCGGCGTCATGATCCTGATGGGCCTGGCGATGATGACCGGGCGGTTGAGCGCACTGGCCTACTGGCTGCTGGACACCTTCCCTGTCCTTGCGCGGATCGGGTGAACAGATGCGACTGTACGAGAAACATATCCTCCCTCGGCTGACGCATCTGGCGATGGGCCAGGATCAACTTCTTCCCTACCGGCGCCGCGCCATCTCCGGGCTGCATGGGCGTGTGCTGGAGATCGGAATCGGCTCGGGCCTGAACATTGCGCTCTACCCCGAGGCCGTGCGCCAGATCATCGGTATTGATCCGTCGCCCGAACTCCTCTCTCGGGCCGCGCAAACCTCCCATGGACTGATGCCCGCTGCCGAGATGATCGAGGGCGTGGCCGAAGCATTGCCGCTCGAAGATCGCAGCGTCGATTGCGTCGTCGCCACCTGGACACTCTGCAGCGTTTCGGAACCGGAGAAGGCTCTCGCCGAGATCCGGCGCGTTCTCAAGCCGGATGGCGTCTTCCGCTTCGTCGAGCATGGCCTGGCGCCCGGACCCCGTATCCGGCGCTGGCAACGCTGGCTGACGCCTGTCTGGAAACACTGCGCCGGGAACTGCCATCTTGACCGCCCGACGGCCGACTTGATCGAGACAAGCGGCTTCCGCATGGAGCGGCTCAACACCGGTTACGCGACAGGTCCGAAGCCCTTGGTTTTCATGTATGAGGGACAAGCTCGCCTCTACTGAGGAAGCTTGGAAACAGGACAATCTCGGCTTTCGATCCGTGGCGCAACTGATGGCAAGGTAGCCAATTCTCGCCTCGAACTTTCGCCGAAAATTTTGCGGTGATGAGGTGTTATGAGCAGTCATCAAGATAACCGGCAGGCCAATCTGACGCGCGGCATCCGGGTCGAGATCGCCAGCCTCGTCTACAACATCATCGAGGTCGTCGTATCCGTCACCGTGGGACTTCTGACCGGCAGCGCAGCGCTGGTGAGTTGGGGCCTCGACAGTACGGTCGAGGCCACCTCGGCTGCGACTCTGATCTGGCGCTTGAAGAGTGAGGTGGACGGTGCCGACAAGCGCACGGTCCTGCACCGCAAGAAGGTCGCGCTCTACGTGGTTGCCTGTGCCTTCTGGATCGTCGTCGCGGCGATCCTCTACGAGGCGGTCTCCGCCTTCATTTCGCAGAAGGCGCCGGGCTTCAACTGGTGGGGTATCGCGATTCTGGGTGCTTCGCTCGTGGCCAACCCGTTCCTCGCCTGGGGCAAGTATCGCTACGGCAAGCGGCTCGATGCGCCCGCCCTGAAGTACGATGCCAAGGACACCATGATCTGCCAGTATCAGACGATCGTGGTGTTGGCCGGGATCGGTCTGACGCAATGGATGGGCTGGTGGTGGGCCGACCCGGTGGCGGCGCTTCTGATCGTGCCCTACGTTGCATGGGAGGCGTTCGAGGCCACGAAGGATGCGCGGTCGGTCGATCCGGACGAGGGCGAAGCTACTGCCGAGGCCTGACGTTACGCATGATGAACCGAGATTTGGGCATGGGCGGCAGTTCTCCGGTTTCCAGATCCAGATCCTGATCCGGCACTTCGTAGTCGATGGCGTTCACGAAGAAACTGCAAAACGCCTTCATCTGGCTGATCGCGATCCACTCGCCCGGACAACGGTGGTTCCTGTGGTGATCGCCACCGCCCTGCGGAATGAACTCGTAGGGAGTGACCTCCCGATCGTGAAACCGCTCGGGCCGGAACTCTTGCGGCGCGTCCCACGAACGAGCGTCGGTATTCGTGCCGTAGAGGTCGAGCAGAACCCTGTACCCTTTGGGAAAGCGATATCCGCGCCACTCGAAATCGCTCTTCACCCGTGCCGCAACCGCGGGAAAGAACGGATACAGACGGCGGACCTCTTGCACGAAAGGTTCGAGCTGTCCCTCGTCGTCCTTCAGCTTTTGCCGCCACTCGGGATGCCGATGTAAAGCATGCGCCGCCTGAACTATGAACACGGATACCGCGACGGTCGGGCGCAGGACATTCAACAGCTCTACGGCGGCCACCCTGGGGGTCAACAACTCCCCATCGAGATCGCGCCATGTCGCGATGATATGAAGGGCACTTTCCTGCGTCGGCTGAAGCTCACCATCGCGGACCTGTTGGATTAGCCGTGCTGCCCATTTTTCCAGGCGGTGGCGCGCCAGACGCGCGCGCCAGTGTTTGGGGCCAAGGGCCCCGGCGTCCTGAAAAAGCGCTGTAAGCTGCGCCGTTCGGGTCGCCACCTCAGCTTCATTAAGCGGCACCCCGGCCCAGGCGCAGGCAGCTCTTGTGAGCATTTCGCGCACTTCGTCATAGAGGACGACCTCGTTCCTCGCCTCCCAGTCCGGCGCATAGTTGTCCAACATGTGAAGCGACGTGCCCTTAAGCGCGGCGATCCGCTCGGTCCCCATGAGTGACATGAACATCTTCTTGCGGTGCTGGTGGGCAGCGCCGTCCAATCCCTGAACGCCGCCTTCTCCCAGCAGGGACTTCTGTATGCGGCCTGGCATCGAGCCTGCGCGGATCAGCCGGTCTTCCCGATAGAAGGCTTCTGCCGCCGCCGCGCCGGTCATGCAGATCGTCTCTTGAAGGAGGATGCGGGTTTCGAACAGGTCTGTGTCGAGTGCGCGGCAGGTCTCCGAAATGAACCCATATGGGTTGCGCAGCAGGGCAAGTGTGCTGTCAAAGCCTTTCGCAGATGGTATGCCGAACATGGGTTACACCCCCGTTGTGTTTTCCTTGCGTTGACCCTGACCAGGCTTGTCCGTCGCAGAGCGGAAGCTGTCCCAGAACAGTAGGGCCGCGCCGCAGAAAATCGCCACATCCGCAAGATTGAAGGACGGCCAGTGGTATGTTCCGTAATGGAAATCCAGAAAGTCTGGGACGGCCTGATAACGCAGCCGGTCGAGGACATTGCCGAGTGCGCCGCCGATGATCAGACCGAGAGCGGCAGCCGTCAGCCTGTCCGGCGCGCGCCACAACCAGATCAGCAGCCATAACACGATCACGCCAGCAAGCGCGATGAGACCCCACCAAGGCACGATCCCGCCCAGCATACCGAAGCTGACTCCATCGTTCAGAACCCGCACGAGATTGAGAAAGGGTAGAACCTCGACGCCGCCCTCAAGCGCAGGTGTGTTCAGGGCAAGCGCCTTGGTGCCCTGATCGAGGGCGAACGCCGAGATGGCGCAAACTCCGCCTAGAACGCGGCTGTTCATGCAGTCGTCTTCAGATCGGCCCGCGCATCGCGAATGATCGCCCAGGACGAGTGCAGGAATAGCCCGGCGATACCGAAGGCAACGATAAGGTCGGGCCACGCGCTGCCCAGCCAGGCCACAAGACCGGCGGCAACGACAACCGCCGCATTGCCGATGGCGTCGTTGCGAGAGAAAAGCCAGACGGCCCGCATGTTCGCGTCGCCCTTGCGGAACGGCAGCAGCGGCAGAACGGAGATGACGTTGACGACAAGGGCAATCATGCCAAGCAGGCCCATGAGACCCGCATCCGGCGTCGTCCGTTCGAAGACCCGGACGATGGTCGTGCCGAGGACGCCGAGACCGAGGAGCCCGAGGAAGATGCCCTGGATCAAGGCCGACCGTGCCCGCCAGGCGAGGCTCCAGCCGATGGCCAGCAGGCCAAGGAAGGTGATCGCGCCGTCGCCGATGAAATCGAGCGCATCGGCCTTCACGGCCTGTGACCCGGCGATGAACCCGCCGATCATTTCAACGACACCGTAGCCCACGTTCAGGATCACGACGATCCAGAGCGCGCGTCGGTAGGCCGGGTCCTGATGGGCGGGATTCGGCGGAATGTCTCCATCGCCCTCGATCCGGTCGAAGCCGTAGCCGGTCACCGCAACGGCCTTTTCGATGTCCGGCAGGCGCGCTTCGGGGGCGCTCAGTGTCATGATGTGCGTCGCCGCCGACACCTTCACATCGTCAGCCGCGACTCCGGCCGACTGCGCCGCCCGCTCGATCTGCGCGGCATCCTTCGCGCAGTCCATACCGGAAACCCGGTAACGGACGGGCGGAACATCTGCCGTCGATCCGGCACTTTCGGTGTTGGCCATGGTCGCGCTATTCCTGCTAGAATGAATTGAAGAACAACGTATCAGCGAGGAGTGATATGGCCCAAATCGTCGATGACCGCAAGAGCGCGACCATCGAGCGACGGGCGAAGCTGTTCCGCGGCTTCGCGGACCCGAGCCGCCTGGCCATCCTCGGTGCACTTTGCAACGAGCCATTGGCCGTTCACGAGATCGTCGAGCGGACCGAACTATCGCAACCCAACGTCTCCAACCATCTGAGGTGCCTGCTGGACTGCGGGCTTGTCGCCAGCGACCGCGAAGGGCGCTTCATCCGCTACCGTATCAGCAACCCGCGCATCACGGTCCTTCTGAACGATGTGGACGCACTTCTCGACGTGGTCGCAGTGGGTGTTGAGGCGTGTGACAATTATCGTGAGGCGTAAAAGGTCGCAGTTTGATCTGCCGGACAGCACCGCCATAGACGCGCCGCTTCTGACCGGCGCGGCCATCTTCGGCATGGGCTGGGGCCTAGGCGGCTTCTGTCCGGGACCCGCTTGGACATCGCTGTTGATTGGATCGTCAGGCATCCTCATTTTCCTTCCCGCCATGCTGGTCGGGATCGTCCTCGCCGGTTTCGCCAAATCATCTTCCTCATTCGCAAGCAAAGGAGCGTAAATGTGGCCGAACTGAACGAGCCCATCGTCCGCCAATCCGCATCGACTGGGCCGAACAGCCCCGATGTCTGGGGCATCTACGAGCCCGACACCGGGTCGATCCAATATATCTGCGCCGATCCCGCGACGAAGAAGGCCGCACTGATCGACGTGGTGCTGAACTTCGATCCGGCGCGTTTCGCGACCGATACGCGCAGCATGGAGCAGGTGCTGGGCCTTGTGGAGAAGCACGGCCTGACGGTGGAATGGGTACTCGATACGCATCCCCACGCCGATCATATGATGGCGTCGTCGCACCTCAAGAAACGGACCGGTGCTGCAAACGCCATCGGTGAAAAGGTCCGCGACATCGCCGAACTCTGGCGCGACTACTACAACACGCCGGACGCCTTCGACCCCCACCGCGACTTCGACCGCCTGTTCGCGGACGGGGATACCTTCCGCATCGGCGATCTGGACGTTCGGGTGATGCTGTCCCCGGGGCATACGCTTGGGTCGATCACCTATGTCTGCGGCGATGCGGCCTTCGTGCACGACACGCTGATGCAGCCCGACAGCGGCACGTCCCGTGCCGATTTTCCCGGTGGCACCACCGAGGATTTGTGGAACTCGATCCAGGTGATCCTGTCTCTGCCCAAGGATACGCGGCTTTTCGTCGGTCATGACTATGGGTCCGAGGATCGCGACAGGCCGGAATGGGAAGCCTCAGTTGCCACCCACAAAGCCAAGAATGTCCATGTCAAGGACGGCACCGACAAGGCCGACTACATCCAGACCCGCGAGGATCGGGATGCCACACTGGACCTGCCGGACCGGATGCTCGCAGCACTTCAGGTCAACCTGCGTGCGGGGCAATTGCCCGAAGCCGAAAGCAACGGTGCGCACTACCTGAAAATGCCCGTCAACAAGTTCTGAAAGGAGAAAGGATCGTGAACAAGTCCATGAAAGACCTCGTCGCGGACGCAAGATCGCGCGTCGATGGAATCGCTCCCGCTGACGCGCACAGAGCGATGGCGCAGGGAGATGTCATCCTCGACGTGCGTGAAACGGCAGAGCTGAAGAGCGACGGCGCAATCGAAGGCGCGATCCACATCCCGCGCGGGTTGGTCGAAGCACAGGCCGATCCCGAGACCGGCAAGGCGAACGAGGCTTTGGCCGCGAAACGCGATGGCACGGGCCGTGTTCACGTTCTCTGTGCGTCCGGCGCACGCGCGGCCCTTGCCGCCGACAGCCTGCGCCAGATGGGCTATGACACCGCTGTAATCGAAGGGGGTCTGGCGGGCTGGAAAGACGCGGGTCTCCCGCTTCGGGCCTAACACCGGTGCGAGCGCTATCGCGATATTTGCTCGGCCTCGGTTGGGACGATGCAACCCTTCCAATGACGGAGTATCACTGTGAGACGCCGAAAGTTCCTTAGCCTAGCCGCAGCCTCGCTCGCAACCCCAGCACTTAATATCAGCCGGGCATGGGCCGCCGAACCCGGCGCGCCTTTGCCGATACCGGAGGTTATGGAGATCGGCCCCGGCGCAGGCAACACACTCGATGCGATACGCGGAACACGCGAGTTCACCGGAGGCGCGACGTCGGAGACCTGGGGCTACTCCCAGGATTACCTCGGACCGCTGCTGCGGTTCCGGCGCGGGCGCACCGCAAACATAAGTGTCATGAACCGTCTCGATGAACCGATCACTGCTCACTGGCACGGCATGCACGTGCCGGGCTATCTCGACGGTGGGCCGCAACTTGCTTTCGGCCCGGGCGAGACCTGGGCGCCGGAATTACCGGTCGATCACCCGGCGGCAACGCTGTTTTATCACAGCCATGTTCACGGGCGAACAGGCCCGCAGGTATATCGCGGGTTGGCGGGCATGATTGTCATCGACGACCCCGAGATCGACGATCCACTGCCGCACGACTATGGCGTGAACGATTTTCCACTCATCGTGCAGGATCGACGCTTCGATCGGTCAGGCCGCATGACCTATAGTCTTGGCATGATGGATCGGATGCATGGGTTCCAGGGGGACCAGATCCTCGTCAACGGTGTGATCCGTCCCAAGCTTACAGTTCCGGCGGGTCTGGTACGCCTGCGTATCCTGAACGCGTCGAATGCGCGCGTGTATGATTTCCGTTTCACCGACGGCAGGCAATTCCACCAGGTCGCGAGTGACGGCGGCCTTCTGGCCCGCCCTCTTGCCATGGCCAGCCTGCAACTCGACGGTGCCGAACGGGCCGAGATCGTGGTCGAATTCTCGGACCGGTCACCTGTTTCTCTTGTCTCGCGCGACATCGGGATGAATGGCGTGATGAACGGGGGCATGATGGGTGACAGGGGCGGCTCCATGATGATGGGCGATAGAGGCATGATGGGCGACCGCGGCATGATGGGGATGGATGGAAACAGTGGTGCGCCGCTCGAGATCATGTCGTTTGATGTAGGCGAAGCTGCGCCCGCCGGCCCCACCCGCCTGCCCACCTCGCTGCCTTCGGATGCGCCCGCACTCGGCGATCCGGTCCGCAGGCGCAATTTCACCCTCAACATGCACACCGGGGGCATGATGCGCGGCGGCATGATGGGTGGCGGCGGCCAGACGATGGGGATCAACGGTGCACCTTACGGCATGGATCGCATTGATGAGACCGTCCGCGCAGGCGAAACCGAGCTTTGGCGCATTAATGCCGACATGATGATGCGGCACACCTTCCACGTTCACGGGACTTCCTTTCGGGTCGTGAGTCAGAACGGGCGGCCGGTCGACTCGGCGCAGATCGGTTGGAAAGATGTTGTCCGTGTGCAGGGTCCGACCGAAATCTTGCTGAGGTTCGACAAGCTGGCTTCGGAAGAGACACCATTCATGTATCACTGCCACATCCTCGAACACGAGGATGCGGGCATGATGGGGCAGTTTACGGTCACATAACAGGACCCCACCCGCTCGACACCGGGCGTCGTCAAGAGCTTACGTCTTCTTGCGGCGTTCTATCAGGTGCCGGTGTCGCCTTGTTGAAACGCATTACGGAGTATGTCTAGACCCGAACGGAGAACACCTCGCTAAGCTGCGGGTCCGCCGAAGCGGCCGTTCAGTCGCTCGGCAGCATTCGTCAAAAAGGGCTCCTTCGAGACCTTCGCTGCCATCTGCTCCAATGACCGGTACGCTCGCAGACCCTTTCCATCAATATGAACTGGCGGCTGCCTGAGAAGCCTATCCACTGTCACTTTTTCGAATCCGCATGAGCGCATCGAAGTCGATTTCTTGCTTCTGTTCGTCACTTATATCCGGCCGGGTTTCCGATACCGGCTGGGGCCCTTGGACGTCCCACATCACCGCATGTGAGCCTGTACTCCAGCGATAAACCCAACCAACAACACTGCACCCATCGGTCCCGATCAGATTGGCGATCGCGACGCCCTCACCCCTATCATCGTTCACTGTTTACTGACTTCCTGCACTGTGGCGCTGCGAATTGCGGCGTGGGGTTGCAGAGCGTTCACTACGACCGCGCGCCGGGCTTCTTTGATGTTGGCTAACTGGTCCTCGAGGAGGGAATGATCATCAGACCGGGAAAATGGGTTTCCGTGTTCTCAACAATTCATTGGCTTCAAATCCTGTGGTCGGGCTCCGTGGCGGCTTCAACGATCGCCAGAAGCTGGAACGGATCAAAGCCGATGGCACGCGCCAAAACGACCAGTTCGACAACGTCGACCCGGCGCTGACCGCTTTCAAGACGGGCAATAAGGGATTGGTGGCATCTGAGCCTATCCGCCAAGTCTTTCTGGCCGAGGCCCGCTTTGATGCGCGCGTCGACCAACGCCTGGCAGAGTGCCACTTGCCCTTTGCTTCTGATTGTCTTTGCCACGCGTCACATACCTTTTGTGACGTCGCTAGCGGATGAAATCTGTTATCTAAAAAGTAGATATATGAGGGTGTTATCGGCGTCTGGTTTCCATGGGCTGCAAGTCTGATGCTCCCGAGGTTGCCCATCAATCCCCTACCAATTGTAGAAATCGGCCATAGTCCTCGCTGACTTCGCGCGCTTCCTCGAAAGCGCGGGCGCGTTCACCGTCGAGGCAACGGAAGTAGCTCTGGATATCCTGAATGTAATCTTCGAAATCGCCACGGATGATGTCCGCATAGTCCCGCGCCGCCTGCGAATCGCTTGGCAGGAAGGGACGGGCCGGGGCGAAGCAGGATTCCGCCAAAACCGGCCCGGGAACGCAGATTAGAAGGACCATAGCTTGCAATGGGAGCAGGCATGTCAACCTTGGGTTTCTCAAACCTGTTATCTCCTTGATCGCAGACACTGGCCGTGACTAGTGTTTGCGTGACCAAACTACAGCTAAAGCACGATAACACATCTTGCGGTTGATAATATACTATCGTAACTCTGGGCTTCAAGTGGGAATGCCTGGGGTCCCGCCATTGGAGAAAGCGTGAGCCGGGCCATGAACTGGGACATCGAAGCACCAAATGTGGTTACGGAAGCCAGGTTCCGCGAACTCGTGGAAAGCGGCTATAGCGCAGAAATCCTGTGCCAGGAGTCGGCTCATAAGAAAGGCCCCAGCTATTACGGGGTCTGGATCATGCGCGTTGTCTCTGACGAGGGCGTGGAAAAGCTCCTCGTCACCGCCCGCACATGATCCAGACCCCGTAATAGCTGGGGCCTTTCTTATGAGCCGACTCCTGGCACAGGATTTCTGCGCTATAGCCGCTTTCCACGAGTTCGCGGAACCTGGCTTCCGTAACCACATTTGGTGCTTCGATGTCCCAGTTCATGGCCCGGCTCACGCTTTCTCCAATGGCGGGACCCCAGGCATTCCCACTTGAAGCCCAGAGTTACGATAGTATATTATCAACCGCAAGATGTGTTATCGTGCTTTAGCTGTAGTTTGGTCACGCAAACACTAGTCA
>NZ_LWEX01000076.1 GCF_001634885.1 Sulfitobacter sp. HI0040
CCGATATTCTCGCCCATCTGGGGCCGAACGAGGACAAAGGCGGGAATGGCCGGGGGCTGGGTTTGTGCGGGGCTGTTCATGCGGGCGTCTTAGTGTGCGCCCTGCCCGCCCGCAAGTCCGCCCGGGCCGCGTTGGGCTGCCGCGTCATTCATATCCGTTTCCTTTTCCCGACTCATCGGCTAGTCGTCTGCCAGCACGACAGAAGGACAGACCGATGGACGCGCCCGAAGAGCCCCAGATCTACCTGATCACACCCCCCGAAATCGAACTGGCCCGCTTTCCCGCCGTTCTGGCGTCGGTCCTTGATGCGCATCCGGTCGCCTGCGTGCGGCTGGCGCTTTCCACCCGGGACGAAGACCGCCTGTCGCGCGCCGCCGATGCCCTGCGCGAAGTGACCCATGCCCGCGACGTGGCGCTCGTCATTTCCGACCACACGCTGCTGGCCGAACGGCTCGGGCTTGATGGTGTGCATCTGGGCGATGCCGCGCGGTCCGTTCGCCATGCGCGCAAGACGCTGGGCGAGGATGCGATTGTGGGCGCGTTCTGCGGCACCTCACGCCATGACGGCATGTCGGCGGGCGAAGCCGGTGCCGATTACATCGCCTTTGGACCGGCCAGCGCCAGCGCGCTGGATGACGGCAGCTATGCCGAAACGGACCTGTTCGAATGGTGGTCGCAGGTTATCGAAGTGCCGGTCGTGGCCGAAGGTGGTCTGGATGACGCCGCGCTCACCCGGCTGGCGCCTTTCGCGGACTTCTTCGGCATCGGCGAAGAGCTTTGGCGCGCGGAAAACCCCGCCGAGGCGCTGGCCCGCAAGGTGCAGGCCATGCGCGCGGGGCTCTCGGGTTAGAGGAACACCCGTTCGATGAACCAATAGGCCCCGACCGCCGCGATCGCGAGCGAGAAGGGCACCGCCACGAAGCGGCGGTAGGGCAAGGTCACATCATCGCGGAACTGCAGCGCCAGACCGCAGGCCGCGAAAAGGGCCGCGATGGGCAGGGCGAAGAGCGCAGGCGGAACTTCTGCCGCGGGCCATGGAAGGAAGGCCGCCGCAAGCGCCAGCACGGTCAGAACGCCGTAGCCCAGGATGGCCGGTTTGACCTGTCCCCGGCCCCGCAACACCCGCAGCGCCCACCACACGCAGGCGGCGGCCACGAGCACCACGGTGACCTGGCCCACTTCGACCCCGATGTTGAAACCGATAAGCGCGGGAATGAACTGGCCCTCGGGCAGGCCGAATTCCTCCAACACGGAGGCAAAGCCCAACCCGTGCAACAGCCCGAAACCGAAGATGACCAGCGGTCGCCAGCGGTTCAGCCCCGAATGAAAGACGTTCTCCACCGCGACATAAACGATGGAAGCCGCGATCAGCGGCTCGACGATGCTGCCGGGTACGTTGACCCAGCCCAGCGCACCCATCGCCAGCGTCACCGTATGGGCCAGCGTGAAGGCCGAGATCTGCCAGATCAGCGGACGCAGATGCGCCGACAGAAAGAACAGCCCCAAGACGAACAGGATGTGATCGAGACCTTTCGGTATGATGTGATCGAACCCGACGGGAATATAGGTCAGCAGCGCGTCCCCTGCCCCTTGGGCATCGCCCCCGTCCAGATTGATTTCGGGCGTGGTGTCGCCGCCTTCGATATAGCCGGTGTAGGGGGCCTCCACCCCCTGCTGGCGCAGGACGAGCGCGCCGGAACCATCGGGCCATGCGACCGTAGCGCTTTGCGGGTCCGACGTGACCTCGCCCCGCAGTTCCCAGGTCGAGATCCGGGGCAGTTCGATATTCACGTTTTCGGGAACCGAAATCGCAACCGTCGACAGCATGAGCGGCGCGCCATCCACCGTCAGCAGCGGCAGATCGTTCCAGCGCTCCAGCAGGCGCGCGGCCTGATCGGCGATTTCCTCCGGCGGGCGGGCGCGCAGGGCATCGTAGACGTCCGCATCGGCCGCATCGTTTGTATCCACCACCGTATCTAGGTCGATCCCTGACAGCAGCGCTTCGAGATTGACCCGCATGACAAGCTCTGCCGCGCCTTCGGCGACGGTCAGGTCAGCGATTGTCGGCTGCACCTCATGTGCACACGCAGGTGTGATCGAAAGAGCCAGCCCGCTTGACAATACCATGGCCCATGTCAGCCTTGCCCATGACCCAAAGAAAGTATTCAGCATGTCCCTGTCCCGTCTCGCCTTAGTGTTAGCCAGTGTTATTGCAGCTAAATCAGTTGATGCCCATGAGTTTTGGCTGGATGCAACCTCGTATCTGGTTGAACCGGGACAGAAAATGTCCGTCAATCTGCGCAATGGCGAGATTTTCGAGGGCATCAAGCTCGCATATTTCCCGAACCGGACGACCCGGTTCGACCTGTCCTTCGAAGGCGTCGTCGTACCGGTTCAGGCCCGCATGGGCGACACGCCCGCGCTGACCATGCTGTCGCCTCCGCGCGACGGGCTTTTGACCGTGGTGCACGAAGCCGCACCCGCCCGGGTGATCTACACCGAATGGGAAAAGTTCGTGGGCTTTACCGAACACAAGGACTTCGCGCAGGTGTCCGAAGAACACGCGGCTGCGGGGCTCGACCAGGACAGGGTCGTGGAAAGCTACACCCGCCATTCCAAGGCGCTCATCGCCGTGGGTGACGGCAATGGCTCCGACGCCCCCATGGGGCTGGAGACGGAACTGGTCGCGCTCACCAATCCCTATACGCTGGCTCCGGCGGAGGAGATGGCCGTCGCCCTGACCTACGAAGGCGCCCCCCGCGTCGATGTGCAGGTGGAAGTCTATGAGCGCGACGCAGCCGACGCTGTAACGGTGACCAAACTGCGCACCGATGCCGAAGGGATCGTCCGGTTCCCGGTCACGCCCGGCCTGACCTATCTGGTGGATTCGGTGGTGATCCGCGATGCGCCCGATACCGGGGGCGACCCCGATGCGCCGCTTTATGAAACGCTCTGGGCCTCGCTCACCTTCGCCGTGCCCGCCGAATAAGGCTGCTTGCGCTTCGTCCCGGCGTGCGGCTAAACCGCCTGGATGGCGCCCCCTGTCGATATCCTTTGCATCGGTTCCGTCCTCTGGGATGTGATCGGACGCTGCGAAAGCCCCATGCGGCAAGGTTCTGACATGCCGGGGCGCATCACACGGTTGCCGGGCGGTGTGGCGCTGAACATCGGGATGGCGCTGGCGCGCTTTGGCCTGTCCCCTGCCTTGCTGAGCGCGGTAGGCCGTGACGCCGAAGGCGACGAATTGATCACCGCCTGCCGGATGCGGGGCCTCGATACCGCGTTCATCTACCGCTCCGACGATCTGCCGACGGATCGCTATATGGCGGTGGAGGGCGCGAACGGCCTGATCGCCGCTATTGCCGATGCCCATTCACTGGAAGCGGCGGGCGACAAGATACTGCGCCCCTTCACCGATGGCACCCTGCCCGCGCCCTATCGCGGAGCCGTAGCGCTGGACGGGAACCTGACGCTCGACCTGCTGTCGCGGATCGCCCGCGACGCCATGCTGGCGGAGGCCGATCTGCGCGTTGCCCCCGCCTCCCCCGGCAAGGCATTGCGGCTGACGCCCTTCATGCAGGCCCGGCGCGGCACGCTTTATGTCAACCTCGAAGAGGCGGGCCTGCTCTGCCAGACCGGTTTTGCCACCTCCCGCGCCGCAGCCGAAGGATTGCTGGCCCGCGGGGCGGTCCGCTGTGTCGTGACCGACGGCGGCGCGCCTGCCACCGTGGGTGACGAAAAGGGCCTGCATACGCTGTCGCCGCCCGAAGTGCAGGTCGCGCGGATCACGGGCGCGGGCGATACCTTCATGGCCGCGCATATCGCGGCAGAACTTGGCGGGCGGCGGGGCGCCGACGCGCTCGAAGACGCCCTGAAAGCCGCCGCACTCTATGTTTCGGGAGAGACCAAGATATGACCGCCCCCGCCCTGCCCCTGCATCTGAGCGATGAGGTCGCCGCCGCCCTGCGTGACAATCGCCCCGTCGTGGCGCTTGAAAGCACAATCATCACCCACGGGATGCCCTATCCGCAGAATCTGGAAGTCGCCCGCGAGGTGGAGGGTGACATCCGCGCCGCCGGGGCCGTGCCCGCCACCATCGCCGTGATGGATGGGCGGCTGCACATCGGGCTAAATGATGAACAGCTTTCCCGACTCGCGCAGGCAAAAGATGTCGCGAAGCTGTCGCGCGCCGATCTGGCCGTCTGCATCAGCGCGGGCGGAACCGGTGCGACCACCGTCGCCGCGACGATGATCGCCGCACGCTGCGCCGGCATCGAGGTTTTCGCCACGGGCGGGGTCGGCGGCGTGCACCGGGGTGCTGCGGAAAGCTTCGACATCTCCGCCGACCTCATGGAACTGGCCCGGACGCCTGTGACCGTCGTCGCGGCGGGTGCGAAGGCGATTCTCGATGTACCGAAGACCCTCGAAGTGCTGGAAACCCAAGGCGTGCCGGTCATCGCCGTCGGGCAGGACAGTTTCCCGGCTTTTTGGAGCGCGCAGTCGCCGCTGAAAGCCCCCCTGCGCCTCGATGATCCGCGCGAGATCGCCAAGGCCCACCGCTTGCGCGCGGCACTCGGCCTTTCGGGCGGGCAACTGGTGGCAAATCCCATTCCCGCCTCGGCGGAAATTTCTGCCGAAGAGATGAACCCGATCATCGCCCGCGCCCAGAAGGACGCGGATGCTGCGGGCGTCGCGGGCAAGGACGTGACCCCCTATCTGCTGCAGCGGATTTTCGAACTGACGGAAGGCCGCTCGCTCACCGCGAATATCGCGCTGGTGCGCAACAATGCACGGCTCGCGGCTGAAATTGCGGCACAACTGGCTATGTTGTCCAACGATAATGTCGCAGGCTGACCGGCTGCCATTGTGGGCCCCGGACAAACCGCTTACCTGTTGACCGAAAATAACAGGACGCACCGCCCAAGATGAATACCCCGTTCGATCCAGAACCGATCACAACGCGCCGCAGTCTCGTGGCGCGGATCCGCGCTTCGTTTCTGACGGGTCTGGTCGTCATCGCCCCCGTCGCGCTCACGCTCTGGCTGATCTGGAGCGTCATCGGCTGGATCGACGGCTTCGTGCTGCCGCTGGTGCCCAAGGCCTATCACCCGGACCGGCTGATTCAGGATTTCCTCGGCCTCGACCCGTCCGTGCAGGTCAACGTGCGCGGCTTCGGCGTCGTGATCTTCTTCCTCTTCACGATACTTATGGGCTGGATCGCCAAGGGGATCATCGGGCGTTCGATGATCCGCTTCGCGGAAAGTCTGGTGGAACGGACGCCGGTGGTGCGTACGATCTATTCCGGGATCAAACAGATATCGGAAACAATCTTCGCCCAGTCCGAACGCAGCTTCGAAACGGCCTGCCTCATTGAATATCCGCGGCGGGGCATCTGGGCGCTTGGGTTCATCTCCACCACCGCCAAGGGCGAGGTGGCGGCGAAGTCCGATCCCAGTGACACGATGGTTTCCGTCTTCGTGCCCACCACGCCGAACCCCACATCGGGTTTTCTGCTTTTCTTTCCGCGCAAGGACGTGATCGAACTGGACATGTCGGTCGAGGATGCCGCGAAACTGGTGATTTCCGCGGGGCTCGTCTACCCGTCCGGGCGGATCGGCGACCCGGAATCGGGCGACTCGATCCTTGAGGTGGGGGATCACACCGACAGGCGCGCGCGCGTCGAATAAAGGCGCGTCAGCCGAACATTTCGGGCAAATCCAGCGTGCTACGCTTGCCGACATGTTCCGCATCCCCGGCGAGGAACGCCTCGGCAGCCGCGATCCCGGCCTCCTTCAATGCGGCGATGACGGCCACGTTGGGCACCAGTTTCGTGGTGACAGACAGTTTCGCCATCAGCGCATCATCCGCGATCATATGCATCCTTATCCGGCTCATCCGGCCCTGCGGCATTGTTCCATCGTCGAGCAGACGCTGCACGAATTCGATGGCGCGCAGTTCGCGCAGCAGGCTGGAGTTGAAGCTGATCTCGTTCACGCGGTTCTGGATCTGCTGGGGTGTGACGGGGATGTCATCGCGCTCCATCGGGTTGATGCTGACCACGAGAATGTCATCGGGCAGGTCCTTGGCGAAGAGCGGAAAGAGCGCCGGGTTGCCGGTAAACCCACCATCCCAGAACGCCTCGCGCCGACCCGTTTCGCTGTCGTCGATCTCCACCGCCTTGAACAACGTGGGCAGACAGGCGGAGGCCATGATGGCTTCCCCGCTGATCTCTTCATCCTTGAAGATGCGGATCTTGCCGTTGCGCACCCGCGTCGCCCCCACGAAAAGCCGCGGCGCGTCGCTGTGGCAAATCCGGGCATAGTCGAACTGGGCGACGATGTCCGTCAGCGGATTGCGATAGAAGGGGCCGTAGGCATAGGGAGAGATCGCGCTGGAAAGCGTATCGGCCAGCGTCACCGGCCAGGAATAGGAAAGCGCATGGCTCAGCGCGCCCACGCCGAAGGGTGCCAGCCAATGAGCCATCCGCAGGTCCGACACGCCGGATACCTGCGTCCAGAGCCAATCGAGGTTTTCGCGCGCGGCCTCGCGGCCGCCCTTCGCCATCCCGGCCTTGAGCGCGGCACCGTTTAAGGCACCGGCGGAAGTGCCTGAAATGGCGCAAATTTCAAGCTCCGGCTCCTGCAGGAGCCGGTCCAGCACACCCCAGGTGAAAGCGCCATGAGCGCCGCCGCCCTGCAGGGCAAGGTTGATGCGTTTGGGTGCCATGAGGTGACCTCCGAAATAGGTTGCGCCGCCTCCGACAGAGGCGGCGCGATGCGCGGGCCCTGTGTGGGGTCAGAGAGCCGTCCAACCCCCGTCGACGCTGATCGTCGTGCCGGTGATCTGTGCTGCCGCGGGCGAACACAGGAAGGTGGCGGTGCCGCCCATCTGTTCGACGGTCGCGAATTCGCGGCTGGGCTGGCGCGTCAGCATGACCTGCTCGATGACGTCTTCGCGGCTCATGCCGTATTCCTTCATCGTATCGGGGATCTGCTTTTCCACGATCGGCGTCAGCACGTATCCCGGGCAGATGGCGTTGCAGGTGATGTCTTCCTTCGCCGTTTCCAGCGCGGTCGTCTTCGTCAGCCCCACGATACCATGTTTGGCCGCGATATAGGCCGCCTTGAAAGGCGACGCGGTGAGGCCATGGGCGGAGGAGATGTTGATCACCCGCCCCCAGCCCGCCTTGCGCATTATCGGCAGCGCGACGGCGGTGGTATGAAAGGCCGAAGACAGGTTGATGGCGATGATCGCATCCCATTTCTCGACCGGAAATTCGGGGATCGGCGCCACATGCTGGATCCCTGCATTGTTCACGAGGATATCGCACCGTCCGGCATCCTCGATCAGGCGGCGGCACTGATCGGGTTTTGACATATCGGCCTGAATGTAGCGCGCGGAAACGCCGAACTCCTCCGCGATGCCGGAGGCGAGTTCGTGGTCGGCGCTGTCATCCGTGAAGGAGTTGAGCACGATGTCCGCCCCCGCCTGCGCCAGTTCGCGGGCAATGCCCAATCCGATTCCGGAATTGGATCCGGTGATGACGGCGGTCTTGCCGGACAGGTCGATCGTATAGGCCATGGGTGCGCTCCTTCATCGGCGTTCTGCATGCGCAGCATGTCATGCTGCAGAGGCAAGGCAAACGGTTTTCGGGGCGCTTTGGTTTCCGACAGACCGCCAAAGGGGTCACGAGGGCAAAAAAAAACGCCCGCACGAAGCGGGCGTTAAGTTATTGAGGCAGGTTTCATACAGGCAAGAAACCTATCGAGCAGTGCCCTCTTTATAAGCAAACTCTCGCAGCAATCCAAGCTAAAAGTTTGATATGGCGGGAAAGCCCGGTTAAGCACAAAGCCAATAAAACAAGGCGCGGGTGGAATTGTTTCGAAAATGTATAGTTATAATTTCCTGACCACACGGTGTGTTGCAGCCGCTTTTTCACTGATTCTTTTCGGCAGTGCAGCGCAAGCGGAATCGACACATGGCATATCCATGTATGGTGAGCCCGCGTTACCCCCAGATTTTGTGTCGCTCCCCTATGCGAATCCCGATGCCCCGACAGGAGGTGATATTACGCTGGGCAATACCGGGGGTTTCGACAGCCTGAATCCCTTCGTGCGCAAGGGGACGGCTCCCTGGCAGTTGCCGTTCTTCACGCACGAAAGCTTGATGGGCCGTTCTTGGGACGAGCCTTTCACCCTCTACGGGCTGTTGGCCGAATCGGTCGAAACCGCCGAGGACCGTTCGTGGGTCGAATTCACCCTGCGCGAGGGTGCCGCCTTTTCCGACGGAACCCCCGTCACGGTCGAGGATGTGATCTTTTCCTATGACCTGTTGGGCACCGAGGGGCATCCCCGCTACCACGGGCTGCGCCAGCAGATCGAACGGATGGAACAGACCGGCCCACGCCAGGTCCGCCTGTATTTCAACGAGGACAACCGCGAATTGGCCCTGCTGGCCGGTATGCGGCCGATTCTCAGCAAGGCGCAGTGGGACGGCAAGGATTTCGCCAATGCGCCCTTGGCGGAGGTCCCTCTTGGCACCGGGCCCTATGTCGTCGCGGATTATCAGGCCGGAAAACAGGTCACGCTGAAGCGTAACCCCGACTATTGGGGCACGGATGTGCCGTTCCGTCAGGGCACGCATAATTTCGATAGCATCCGCCTCGATTTCTACGGCGACGCCAATGTCATGTTCGAAGCGTTCAAGGCGGGCGAAATTTCGGCCCTGAGGGAGTTCAACGCCGAAACATGGAACACGCAGTACGACTTCCCCGCGATCCAGCGGGGCGAGGTGGTCAAATCGGTGTTTCCGCATCAGAAACCCTCAGGCATGACCGGCTTTGTCATGAATACCCGGCGCGCGCCTTTCGATGACTGGCGGGTGCGGGACGCGATGATCCATGCCTTCAATTTCGAGTTCATCAACGAGACATTGACCGGCGGCGCACAGCCACGGATCACCTCCTACTTCTCCAATTCGGTGCTGGGGATGCAGGAGGGTGCCGCGACAGGCGATGTAGACGCCCTGTTGGCCCCCTATGCGGATGATCTGCCCCCGGGTACGCTCGATGGCTACGCCCTGCCCGTCAGCGACGGCTCGGCCCGCAACCGCGCGGGCATCCGCACCGCGATGAAGCAGCTTCAGGCCGCCGGCTACACGGTCGAGGACGGCACCATGCGCGGACCGGACGGCGCGCCGCTGGCCTTCGATATCCTGCTGTCGAAGGGCAGCGCCGAGAACATGGCCATTGCCGAGCTCTATCTTCAGGCGCTGCGGCGGCTGGGCATCGACGCACGGATCGAAACGGTCGACGACGCGCAATTCGTGGCGCGCAACGCCGAATATGATTTCGACATGACCTTCTTCCGCCGCGCCCTTTCGCTGAGCCCCGGCAACGAGCAACGCTACTACTGGGGGTCGGAGGCCGCCGACCAACCGGGCGCGCGCAACCTGATGGGGGTCAAATCCCCGGCCATCGACGCCATGATCGACGCCATGCTGAACGCCCGCGATACCGAAGCCTTCACCGCCGCGACCCGCGCGCTGGACCGGCTTTTGACGGCGGGGCGCTACGTGGTGCCCTTCTGGCTCTATAACGAGGACCGGATCGCCCATGACGCGCGGATGAAATACCCCGATACCATCCCGCTCTACGGGGACGGGCCAAACTTCATGCCAGAGGTCTGGTGGTGGGGTCCGGCAGCCGAATGACGCGCGAGGAGCGTCACATTGTTGTTACATGGGCCGCCTATAGCGCGGGCATGAAGACGCAACACAGCCTCCCTGCCCCGTTTTACCGCCCCCCGGGGCCGATGTCATCATGACCCGCGCCTATTGGGCCGAGGCGCTGGGAACCGCGCTGCTGCTCGTCTCCGTCATCGGATCGGGCGTCATGGGTGTTTCGCTGGCGCAGGGCGACATGGCGCTGACGCTGCTCGCCAATGCGATTGCCACGGGCTGTATGCTCTATGTCATCATCACGGTACTGGGGCCGCTGTCGGGGGCGCATTTCAACCCGGCGGTCTCTCTGGCCTTCGCCCTGCGGGGGGAGCTCGGCTGGCGCGATTTCACCGGCTACGTCGCGGCACAGCTGGGCGGTGGGCTGGTGGGGGTCTGGATCACCCATCTGATGTTCGATCTGCCGGTCTGGCAATGGTCGCTGACCGCGCACCGGACCGGCGGCGCGCAGTGGTTTTCGGAACTGGTGGCGACGCTGGGGCTGCTCATGGTGATCTTTGGCGGGTTGCGCGCCCGGGCCGAAGCGGTCCCGACGCTGGTGGCGCTCTATATCACCGGGGCCTATTGGTTCACCGCCTCCACCAGTTTCGCCAATCCGGCGGTGACGGTGGCGCGCGGCTTTTCGGATACTTTTGCCGGGATCACCCCGGCGCATATTCCGGCCTTCGTGCTGGCGCAGCTTTTGGCCGTGGGCATCGCGCATTTCGGGCTGCGCGCGCTTTTCGGGGATCAATCGTGCGCCTGAACAGGCCCTTCAGGTAAGGCTGGTGACCCAGAGGATCGTCGCGTCGTCGGCGCTGACGGAGATGACGTTGTGCCCCATGGTGGCGTCGTAATAGGCGCTGTCGCCCCGCCGCAGCTCCGCCGGTTCGTAGAACTCGGTATAAAGCCGCACGACGCCCGTCAGCACATAGAGGAACTCCTCCCCGTCGTGGCGCACCCAGCCGTCGAACTCGTCCATCGTGCGGGCCCGTACCCGGGCGCGGTAGGGTAGCATCCGCTTGTTCAGCAGCGCATCCCCCAGCAATTCATGTTCATAGGTGATCGTGGCCGTCGCCCGCCCCTCGCCCGCCCGTGTCAGCGTCATCCGCCCGCCGGTCCGCCCCTCCGAGGGCGGGGTGAAAAGCTGCGGCACGGAGATTTCCAGCCCGCCCGCCAGCTTCTTCAGCGCGTCGTAGGTGGGGGACATCTGGCCATTTTCGATCTTGCTGAGGGTGGACCGCGCCATGCCTGCCTGCCGCGCAGCCTGTTCCAGCGTCCAGCCGCGGCCCTTGCGCAGGTCCCGCACCCGCGCCCCGAGGTCGAGCGGCGGCACCTGCTCCACCTCTCCGTTGCCACGGGACAACTGTATCAATGAGGATTGCGGCAGATCGGACATGGCAGCGGCTATAGCGTCCCGCCCGGGCGCTTGCAACGGCGACGCCCCCGGGCTAGCCAGTCGCGATGCTGTCTATCACCGACAATGGCGGGTTTTCCGCCCCGCCCGCGCACTTCAACATGGCGGCCCATGTGCTGCGCCATGCCGCCGCACTGCCCGACAAGACCGCACTGCGGATTCTCTCCTCCGAAGGCGGCGAAAGCTGGAGCTTCGCGGAACTGTCCGCCGCCGTGCGGGGCACGGCCACGGGGCTTTTGCGCCATGGGCTGACCCCGGGGGATCTGGTACTGCTGCGGCTGGGCAATACCGTCGATTTCCCGGTCGCCTATCTGGGGGCGCTGGCAGCCGGACTTGTCCCGGTGCCGACCGCCGCCGCGCTGACGGCGCGTGAAACGGCCCGCATCATCGGCGAACTCGATCCGGCGGTTATCCTGCACGACCCGGAGGTGCCCTGCCCGGAGGATCCGCGCTGCCTGACGCTGGCCCAGATCCGCGCGTGGCACGACCTGCCCCCCGCCGAGTGGCACATGGGCGATCCCGAACGGCTGGGCTATATCGTCTATACCTCCGGCACCTCGGGCAAACCTTCCGCCGTCATGCATGCTCACCGGGCCATCTGGGCGCGGCAGATGATGTTCGACGGCTGGTATGACCTGCGCTCCGAAGACAGGCTGTGCCACGCGGGCGCGTTCAACTGGACCTATACGCTGGGCACCGGCCTGATGGATCCCTGGACGATGGGGGCCACCGCCCTGATCCCATCACCCGGCACGCCACCGGGCGCATTGCCCGCGCTGTTGGCAGAGGCCGCAGCGACGATTTTTGCCGCCACGCCGGGGGTTTACCGGCAAATGATGAAGTCCGGCAAAATCCCGCCCCTGCCGGCCCTTCGCCACGGGCTGAGCGCGGGCGAAAAGCTGCCCGAGGCCACGGGCAGCGCTTGGCGCGACGCAACGGGAACGGAGATTTACGAGGCCTACGGCATGTCCGAATGCTCCACCTTCATCTCTGCCTGCCCGGCGTATCCCGCCGCCCCCGGCACGCTGGGCCAGCCCCAGCCCGGTCGCCGCGTGGCCCTGCTGGGCGATGATGGCCCCGTTCCGCGCGGCACGCCCGGCCTCATCGCCGTGCACCGCTCCGAGCCGGGGTTGATGCTGGGCTACCGCGGCGCGCCCGAACAGACGGCGGAGCGCTACCGCGGCGATTGGTTCGTGACCGGGGATACCGGCGTGATGGATGAGGACGGGCAGATCGCCTACCTCGGCCGGACGGACGACATGATGAACGCGGGCGGCTTCCGGGTCTCGCCGCTCGAAGTGGAGGCGGTCATGGCGGGCCATCCGCAGATCGAGGCCGTGGCGGCGGCAGAGGTCGCGGTGCGCACGGATGTCACCGTTATCGCCGCGTTCTACACCGCACCCGACGGGCCACTGGACGAAGAGGCGCTGCACAGGTATGCCCAGACGTCGCTGGCGCGCTACAAGCAACCGCGCCTTTATATCCATGTGCCGGCCCTGCCCGTCGGCGCGAACGGCAAGTTGCTGCGGCGCAAGCTGCGCGAGGAATACGAGGCCCGCACACCATGACCGAGACCACGACCGTCAAGCTGGACATCATGTCCGATCCGATCTGCCCCTGGTGCTATATCGGCAAGGCCCATCTGGACAAGGCGCTGGCCGAACGCCCCGATCATCCCTTCACGATCGAATGGCACCCCTTTCAGCTCAACCCCGAAATGCCCGCGGGCGGCATGGACCGGCGCGCCTATCTGGAGGCCAAGTTCGGCGGCCAGCAGGGGGCTGTCAAAGCCTATGCACCGGTGGTCGAACATGCCGAGAAGGCCGGGTTGAAGATCGACTTCGAGGGCATGAAGCGCACGCCGAATACGCTGGACGCGCATCGCCTGATTCACTGGGCCGGGATAGAGGGCCGCCAGACCGCTGCCGTCTCTGCCCTGTTCACCGCCTATTTCGTCGACGCACGCGATATCGGCGACCACGAAGTGCTGGCGGATGTCGCCGACGGGATCGAGATGGACGCCGCCGTGGTCCGTCGCTTGCTGGAATCGGACGTCGATGCGCAGGAGATCCGGGACCGGGATGCCCACAGCCGCAGCATGGGGATCAACTCCGTCCCGACCTTCATCGTGGGTGGCCGCCACGCTGTTCCGGGCGCGCAGCCGCCGGAGCTTTGGGCGAAGGTTATCGCGGATATCGAGGCGCTGGACTGACCTTTGCCGCGACGGCGGGCGCCTTACCGAATGATGTCGTAGCGTTTGCAGACGGCACCCGGGCGTCTGCGGTAAGTCTCGAAACCCATCGCCGCATAGTAAGCGAGGGCGCCTTCGTTCGTGGCCCCGATCGTAGCGTCGATCTGCGCTATCCCCGCCCCCCGTGCCGAGGCGCGCGACGCGGCGAAGAGGGCCCGG
>NZ_LWEX01000077.1 GCF_001634885.1 Sulfitobacter sp. HI0040
GCAGCGCCAGCGTGACCGCGAAACCGGCGAGCGGGTGGCGGGCGGCGTCGTTTTCCGGCATCGGGCTGGTCCTTTCGAGTGTTGTCCGGGGGCGCTTGTTGGGTAAAGAGGCGGCAGTCTTCTTGCAATGAGGTTCGCCGATGACAGCCGCTTTTTCCGATCTGGACGATGTCCGCACCCTGTTGCGGGAGATGCCGCTGGCCGATGAGGATGCGGCGGCGGATGCCCGTGCGCGCGACGGCCAGTTGACCAAGCCGCCGGGCTCGCTCGGACTGTTGGAGGATCTGGCGGTCTGGTACCGGGGGTGGCGCGGCGGCGCGCGGGCGGAGATCACGCGCCCGCAGATCATCGTGTTTGCTGGCAACCACGGTGTCGCGGCACGCGGCGTTTCCGCTTTTCCCGCCGAGGTGACGGCGCAGATGGTGGCCAATTTCCAGCACGGCGGGGCGGCGATTAACCAGTTGGCCCGCGTGGCCGGGGCGAAATTGGATGTGGTGCCGCTGGAACTGGACCGGCCCACGGCGGATTTCACGCAAGAACCCGCCATGGATGTGGCGGACTGCATGGCGGCCCTGCGGGCCGGGTGGGATGCCGTCGACGCCCATGCCGATGTGCTGGTGGTCGGTGAGATGGGCATTGCCAATACCACCGCGGCGGCGGCCATCGCCTGCGCTCTGCTGGGCGGCTCGGCGGAGGACTGGACGGGCCGTGGTACCGGGGTGGACGATGCGGTGTTACGCATCAAGGCATCGGTCGTGGCCGACGGGGTCGCGCGCCATGCCGAAGCGGGCGACGGGCTGGAGGTGCTGCGCTGCCTTGGCGGGCGCGAGTTGGCGGCTATGGCCGGGGCCATCCTGCGCGCGCGGCATCTGCGTATTCCCGTCATCTTCGACGGGTTCATATGCTCTGCCGCCGCCCTGTGCCTGCACCACGCGGGGCCGGGCGCGCTCGATCATGCGGTCGCGGGTCACCTCAGTACCGAGGGCGGCCATGGGCGGCTCTTGGAGGCGATGGATAAGGCGCCCATGCTGTCGCTGGGCCTGCGCCTTGGCGAAGCCTCCGGCGCCGCGGTGGCGATCAGCGTGCTGAAGGCGGCGCTGGCCTGCCACGTGGGCATGGCCACCTTTGCCGAAGCGGGAGTCAGCGACGGCTGAGGGTCAGGCGCTCTTCTTCTCCTGATCCACGCGGTTGAGGAAGGCGGTTTCCAGGTCCTTCTGGAGCTCCTTCGCGCGGGCCACATAGGCCTTGTTCTCTGCCGGGGGCACGTCGGGCCGCCAGAGCTTGGCGAGTTCGCGCACCGACTCCCTGTCGTGGGTGTAGAACATGCGCTGCGCCTCGGAGGCTTCGAACTCCGACAGGCCCATCTGTTCCAGCACGTAGCGGCCCGCCCGCAGCGAACTGTCGAACATTTCGCGCACGATATCGTCGGCCCCGGCCTGGAACTGCTGGTAGACATCCGTGCGGTCATGGGCCCGGGTGACGATGTGCAGATCGGGCCGCTGGCGGCGGGCATAGGCGATCAGATGCAACGCGGCCTTGGGGTCGTCCAGCGCCACGACGAGCACGCGCGCGTCCTTCAGCCCCGCCTTGCGCAGAATGTCGGGCCGGGTCGGATCACCGAGGAACGCCTTGAACCCGAAGCGCCGCATGACCGCGATGGTATCGGGGTTGTGGTCCAGCACAACCGTCTTGAACCCGCTGGCCTGCACCAGCCGGTTCACCATCTGGCCGAAGCGCCCCACGCCGGCGATGATCACCGGGCCTTCTTCGTCGATCTCGTCGGGGGTGATGACCCCGCTTTCCTCCATCCGTTTGCTGATGATGTCATATAGGATGAAGAGTAACGGCGTGATGAGCATGGAAAGCGCGATGACCAGCAGCAGCGTTTCGGCCACGTCGCCGGGGATCACGCTGGTGGCCACCGAGAAGCTGACCAGTACGAAGCCGAATTCACCGGCCTGTGCCAGCGCCAGCGAGAACAGCCAGCGGTCGCGGCCCTTGAGGTTGAAGACCGACGCCAGCCCGTAAAGGATCAGCCCCTTCACGATGATGACGAGCAGCGCCATGCCCACCAGCAGGGGCGCATCGGCAAAGAGCAGCTCGAAATTGATGCCAGCCCCCACGGTGATGAAGAAGAGGCCCAAGAGCAGCCCCTTGAAGGGTTCGAGGTCGGTTTCCAGTTCATGCCGGAATTCGCTGGAGGCGAGCACCACACCGGCGAGGAAGGCCCCCAGCGCGGGCGACAGCCCCACCAGCATCATCAAAAAGGAAATGCCCACCACGATAAGCAGCGCGATGGCGGTATACATCTCACGCAGGTTGGCCGAATGGATGTAACGGAACACCGGGCGCGTGGCGAAGATGCCCGTCACGATGATCGCCGCGATGGCCCCCAGCGTGACCAGTGTGACTCCCCAGCCCGGCAACGCCTCAATGAAGTTCATCGCCTTGTAGGCGGCCTCCGCCCCCTGCGAGACCTCGCCGCCGTGGGCGCCCACGGCCTTGTGCGCATCTTCGACCTGTTCGGGATCGACGGAGATCGACCCGTCCGGCAGCACCCCGGCGAGCGAGCCAAGCGCCAGCAGCGGCAGGAAAGCCAGTATGGGAATGACCGCGATGTCCTGCGTCAGCAGAACGGAAAAGACATTGCGCCCCCCCGCGGTCTGCATCAGCCCTTTCTCGGAAAGGGTCTGCAGCACGATGGCGGTGGAGGAAAGCGACAGGGTAAGGCCGATGGCCAGCGCTACGGACCAGCTTTGCCCATAGGCCATGGCGATGCCCATGATCGCCGCGGTCGACAGGATCACCTGCAGCCCGCCAAGGCCCAGCAGCTTGTGCCGCATGTCCCACAACGCGCGCGGTTCGAGTTCGAGCCCGATCAGGAACAGCATCATCACCACGCCGAATTCGGCGAAATGCTGAAGGTCCTTCGTTTCCGATCCGACCAGCCCGAAGACCGGCCCGATCAGGATGCCCGCCGCGAGGTAGCCCAGCACGGAACCGAGGCCGAGCCGCGCGGCAAAGGGCACCGCCACCACGGCGGCGGCAAGGTAAATCGAGGCTTGGAACAGGAAACCTTCCATGGCAGTCCTTTCGAGAGCTTCAGGTGGGCAGGGGCCCGTCTTTTTTCAGTTGATCCATGACGATCTGGCTATGTACACGCGCCACGGCCGAATGTGGTAGCAAAACATCGTGTATCAGGCGGTTGAGGCTGGGCAGATCGGCGCAATAGACCCGCAACAGATAGTCCGCATCGCCGGTCATTGTCCATGCGCTCACGATTTCCGGACGGGTGTCGAGCAGGCGCGCGAAACTGGCCGAATGTTCCGGTCCATGGGTGCCCAGATGCACCTGCACGAAGCCCTGCACATTCAGACCCAGCCGCGCGGGATCGAGCCGGGCGGTATAGGCTTCGATATAGCCCTCCATCTCAAGCCGTTGACGCCGCCGCCCGGCCTGCGAAGGCGACAGGTTCAACTGCGCCCCCAGTTCGCTGCTGGTCAGATGGGCGTTCTTCTGCAGCGCCGCCAAAAGCCGCGTATCGGTGTCATCCAGCATATGCGCAATCTCCGCACGGTTCCGCAGCATCATGCCCAGAACGCGTGAGAAAGACCAGAGAACGGATCGAGATTGCGCAGATCGCGCGGCTCTCCGCTGGTAGAATTGCGTCATACCGGCCAGCCCGGATTTCATCCATAGAAAGAGGAGAACCCCATGGGTCCCTTCCCGCATGACGCCCCCAAATCCCGTATCACGCCGGAGAACCCGGCAGGCACCGACGGTTTCGAATTCGTCGAATTCGCCGCGCCCGATCCGCAGGAACTGCGCGATCTTTTCAGCCGCATGGGTTATGCCCATGTCGCCAACCACAAGACGCAGAAGATCGAGCTTTGGCAGCAGGGGGACATTACCTATATCCTCAACGCCGAGCCGGACAGCTTCGCGGCCCGCTTCGTCGAAGAGCACGGGCCCTGTGCCCCGTCGATGGGCTGGCGCGTGGTGGATGCCGAGAAGGCGCTCGCCCACGCCTTGGCCCACGGGGCGGAGGAATACACCGGCGGGGGCAAGGTGCTGGACGTGCCGGCCATCATGGGCATCGGCGGCTCGCTGATCTATTTCGTCGACCGCTACTACGATACCTCGCCCTACAACTGGGAATATGACTGGATCGCCACGTCAAAGCCCGACGGCGTGGGGTTCTACTACCTCGATCACCTGACGCATAACGTCTTCAAGGGAAACATGGACAAGTGGTTCAAGTTCTACGGGGATCTGTTCAACTTCAAGGAAATCCGCTTCTTCGACATCGAGGGTAAATTCACCGGCCTGTTTTCGCGCGCGCTGACCTCGCCCTGCGGGCGTATCCGCATCCCCATCAACGAGGACAGGGGCGAAACCGGGCAGATCGTTTCCTACCTGAAGAAGTACAAGGGCGAAGGCATCCAGCATATCGCCGTGGGCGCGCGCAATATCTACGACGCCACCGATGCCATCGCGGAGAACGGCCTCACCTTCATGCCGGGGCCCCCGGACACCTATTACGAACTGAGCCGCGACCGGGTGCAGGACCACGAAGAACCGCTCGACCGGATGAAGAAGCACGGGATCCTGATCGACGGCGAAGGTGTGCTGGACGGAGGGGAAACGCGTATCCTCCTGCAGATCTTTTCGAAAACCGTGATCGGCCCGATCTTCTTTGAATTCATCGAACGCAAGGGCGACGACGGCTTCGGAGAGGGCAATTTCAAGGCGCTCTTCGAGAGCATAGAGCAAGAACAGATCGACAGCGGCGAACTGAAGGCCGACGCCTGAGCGCGAGGACGCGCGTCCCGCTTCCAAATGGTTCAAAATCCCCGCCGGAGGCATCTAAATCTTTCGGCGCATCGAAAGAGTTTTCTTACCT